>NZ_CP058349.1:1284000-1605000 GCF_013395055.1 Pseudomonas sp. ABC1 | reverse complement strand
CCGAAGCTACGGGTTCAACGTAAGTTGAGCGGTAGAGGAGCGTTCTGTAAGCCTGTGAAGGTGAGTTGAGAAGCTTGCTGGAGGTATCAGAAGTGCGAATGCTGACATGAGTAACGACAATGCGAGTGAAAAACTCGCACGCCGAAAGACCAAGGGTTCCTGCGCAACGTTAATCGACGCAGGGTGAGTCGGTCCCTAAGGCGAGGCTGAAGAGCGTAGTCGATGGGAAACGGGTTAATATTCCCGTACTTCTGGTTACTGCGATGGGGGGACGGAGAAGGTTAGGCCAGCTTGGCGTTGGTTGTCCAAGTTTAAGGTGGTAGGCAGGTTTCTTAGGTAAATCCGGGAAATCAATGCCGAGAACTGATGACGAGCTTTCTTTTAGAAAGTGAAGTGGTTGATACCATGCTTCCAGGAAAAGCCTCTAAGCTTCAGGTAATCAGGAACCGTACCCCAAACCGACACAGGTGGTTGGGTAGAGAATACCAAGGCGCTTGAGAGAACTCGGGTGAAGGAACTAGGCAAAATGGCACCGTAACTTCGGGAGAAGGTGCGCCGGTGAGGGTGAAGTATTTACTACGTAAGCCTTTGCTGGTCGAAGATACCAGGCCGCTGCGACTGTTTATTAAAAACACAGCACTCTGCAAACACGAAAGTGGACGTATAGGGTGTGACGCCTGCCCGGTGCCGGAAGGTTAATTGATGGGGTTAGCGCAAGCGAAGCTCTTGATCGAAGCCCCGGTAAACGGCGGCCGTAACTATAACGGTCCTAAGGTAGCGAAATTCCTTGTCGGGTAAGTTCCGACCTGCACGAATGGCGTAACGATGGCGGCGCTGTCTCCACCCGAGACTCAGTGAAATTGAAATCGCTGTGAAGATGCAGTGTATCCGCGGCTAGACGGAAAGACCCCGTGAACCTTTACTATAGCTTTGCACTGGACTTTGAGTTTACTTGTGTAGGATAGGTGGGAGGCTTTGAAGCGTGGACGCCAGTTCGCGTGGAGCCAACCTTGAAATACCACCCTGGTAACCTTGAGGTTCTAACTCTGGTCCGTTATCCGGATCGAGGACAGTGTATGGTGGGTAGTTTGACTGGGGCGGTCTCCTCCTAAAGAGTAACGGAGGAGTACGAAGGTGCGCTCAGACCGGTCGGAAATCGGTCGTAGAGTATAAAGGCAAAAGCGCGCTTGACTGCGAGACAGACACGTCGAGCAGGTACGAAAGTAGGTCTTAGTGATCCGGTGGTTCTGTATGGAAGGGCCATCGCTCAACGGATAAAAGGTACTCCGGGGATAACAGGCTGATACCGCCCAAGAGTTCATATCGACGGCGGTGTTTGGCACCTCGATGTCGGCTCATCACATCCTGGGGCTGAAGCCGGTCCCAAGGGTATGGCTGTTCGCCATTTAAAGTGGTACGCGAGCTGGGTTTAGAACGTCGTGAGACAGTTCGGTCCCTATCTGCCGTGGACGTTTGAGATTTGAGAGGGGCTGCTCCTAGTACGAGAGGACCGGAGTGGACGAACCTCTGGTGTTCCGGTTGTCACGCCAGTGGCATTGCCGGGTAGCTATGTTCGGGAGAGATAACCGCTGAAAGCATCTAAGCGGGAAACTTGCCTCAAGATGAGATCTCACTGGAGCCTTGAGCTCCCTGAAGGGCCGTCGAAGACTACGACGTTGATAGGCTGGGTGTGTAAGCGTTGTGAGGCGTTGAGCTAACCAGTACTAATTGCCCGTGAGGCTTGACCATATAACACCCAAACAATCTGCTGCACAGCAGAGGGTGTCGAAGGTAAAGTCGACAAACCGAAAGTTTGCAAGAGCACTACAAAGCATTACCATAGACATCACATACCCAATTCGCTGTAGCGGCTAAACCCCGAGACAGCAACCGAATTGCTTGACGACCATAGAGCGTTGGAACCACCTGATCCCATCCCGAACTCAGTAGTGAAACGACGCATCGCCGATGGTAGTGTGGAGTTTCTCCATGTGAGAGTAGGTCATCGTCAAGCTTCTAATCAAACCCCCCGGTCCTAATGGATCGGGGGGTTTGTCTTTGCGATGAGGAAAACAGTCCTGAGACAGATGTTTGCCGCCTCATGCATTCATCGACTGAGTTCGTCGGTGTGTGCTGCAAGCTGGAAGTCCTTGAGGTGCAGTCCCCTGGACTCATGACTCCACCATCTCACGGTGACCTTGCCCCATTCGAGTAGAAGGGCTGGATGGTGGTTGGCGGCCTCTGCCATCTCACCTATGGCGTTTACGAACTCCAGCGCTTGTGCAAAGTCCTTGAAGCTGTAGGTTTTCTCCAGTTGCTTGATGCCATTCTGGACGCTGATATTCCAGCCTGGTATTTCCTCGATCAGACCTGCCAGTGCCTCGTCGGCCACTCTTGATTCCGCCTGGGGGGATGTCTGGATTGGCGAGTCTTGAGGAGACTTTCGGTCGCTCATTTCTTTTCCTCCTTGCATAGGGCTGTTGCAGTCTTGGTTCAAGCGCCCTTGCGCAGGTAGTTAGGGGGCCAGCCAGTGCTCAAGTTCCAGGCCGTTGTTGCCGATACCATTGGTTGGTTTCGGAGCTTTGACATGACGTTGCCCATATCGACTTCCACTACAGCTACAACTCGTCCAACCGCCCGTTCGGCTTCGGTGTCCGAGACATCGACCGCTCAGGCCGAGGTTGTGCAGGAGAAGGAGCGTACGCCTTCCATCGGCGAGGTTCTCAATCAGCGTTTGAGCACCCTGCGCAAGGCTTCCAGTGGTCTCTTGAACAAGTTGAACGCTGCTGATGAGTCCCGCAAGGCGGCAGCCAGGCAACGGATCGAGCAGATGAAGGAGCGTATCAAGATGCTCAAGCTGCTGGCCGCTTCCGGGTTGGCTAGCAAAGGGGCGTTAAGGGAAATACGCCTGTTGGCACAAGAGCTCGGCCAGGCTGCACAAGTGCTCAAAGGCGGTTCATCAACTTCGTCCATCGCCACCAGTTCGAGTGATACAGAGGGCGCTCTGAGTGATGAGGGTGATGAGGTCGGATCATCGAGCGTCGATGCTGATCTGGAGGGTGATGCACTTGCCAATGATGTCGAGGTACCCGAATCCACATCTGAGTCGAGCGATGACAGTGAGGACGCTAGGACCGAGGAAAATGCGGCGGCGGAGAGCGCCGATGATGCCAAGTCGCAAGTACAGGCAGAGTCGGCCCAGCGCGAGGCTAGATCCCTTGGCGCCTATCTGAATAACCAGGACAACACGGATGCGCGCCAGCGTCGTCAGGATGCCGAGTTGATCAAGGATGTGCTTGGCAAGCTGAAATCGTTGCTCGAATTGGTCAAGAAGAATCTGGAACAGGGAGACACCGAGTCACGCAAGGAGCTGCAGCAAATCAATAAATTGATGAGTGAGACTGCAGACATCGCCGCCGATATGGGCGGCGGAATCCTGGGTGGACTGTCCATCGGCGGGATGGTTTCCATCAGTGTCTGATGCCTGATTGGCGCTACCTTTGTCATGTCGCTACAGGCAAGATGGGGTGTCGAATATTCAGGAGCGAATTGATGAGTCACGAAACCAGTGGCGAATTCACCGTTGTCAGCAGTGCCGAAGAGGCCGTCGATCTGTTGGGGCAGTTGCACCAGCAGGCCACCCAGGCCTTGAGTCAGGCGCTCAAGCGTTACCTCAAGGAGCGTGTCGCGCCTGATGCGTCCCTACACCGTCTCTTCCGCTATCCCGAGTTGCGCCTGACCTACCAGTGCGCCGGGGCGATTCCGGTTTCTACCCGTGCCTATGCCAAGGTGCAGGTGCCTGGTGTATACCGTGTCACGGTCACTCACCCGGTGGCTTTTCGGCGTTATCTGCTGGACCAGCTCGTTCCTCTGATGCGCGATTTCAGTGTACGGGTCGAGGTCGGGGTCAGTGATCGTTTCATTCCTTACCCCTATGTCGTCGAGCAGGGCGATGAGTTGGCGGGCAGTGGTGTAACGGCGGCAGAGCTGTCCCGGGTGTTTCCCAGCACGGACTTGTCCGCTGCCTGCGACGACATTGCCGATGGCCTTCACGACTGGGAGGGTGACGAGCCCTTCCCGCTGGCTCTTTTCGACGCGGCGCGCGTGGATTTCTCGCTGCGTCGCCTGGTGCATTACACCGGCAGTGACTGGCGCCATGTGCAGCCCTGGATCCTGTTGACCAACTACCATCGTTACGTCGACCAGTTCATTCGCCACGGGCTCGACCAGTTGCGTGAGGATGGACGCTTCGTGCGGATGGTCCTGCCCGGTAATACGGTCATCGAGCGCGGTATGGATGAGGGTGAGGCGCAGGCGATCGTCGCCGGTGTCGTCTGGCACCGTTACCAGATGCCGGCCTATCACCTGATTGCTGAAGATGGTCATGGCATCACGCTGGTGAACATCGGCGTCGGTCCGTCCAATGCCAAGAACATCACCGATCACCTGGCTGTCCTGCGCCCGCATTGCTGGCTGATGATCGGTCACTGCGGTGGCCTGCGCCAATCACAGACCATTGGCGACTATGTGCTGGCCCACGCGTACATGCGCCGTGACGGCATCCTCGACCGCGTATTGCCGCCGAATATCCCGCTGCCGGCCCTGGCCGAAGTGCAGCAAGCCTTGCAGGAAGCCGCTGCCCAGGTCACCGGCGAAAAAGGCGATGCGCTGAAGAAGCGTCTGCGGACTGGTACCGTGCTGACCTACGATGACCGCAACTGGGAGTTGCGCTGGGCTCAGGAGCGGCCGCTGATCAACCTGGCCAGGGCGGTAGCGGTCGACATGGAGAGCGGCACCATCGCCGCCCAGGGTTATCGCCTGCGTGTGCCTTATGGCACCTTGCTGTGCGTGTCCGACAAGCCCCTGCACAGCGAGATCAAACTGCCAGGTTCTGCCAATGCGTTCTATGAGCGCGCGGTCAGCCAGCATTTGAAGATCGGCATTTGTGCCCTCGACCTGCTGCGCAACCAACTCGATTCGCTGCACTCGCGCAAGCTGCGCAGTTTCGACGAGCCGCCTTTCCGCTGATACGCGCAGGTTCAGTCCAGAACCTGCACCATGTAGACAGCGGGTATGCCATAGCTGTCCAGGTTGGCTTGCTGCTGCACAGGCAGCGGCCCGTGGGGACGGTAGCCCTGGCGTGACCAGAAGCCCTGGGAATCCTGCACGGATACCAGGGCGGAATGGCCCAGTCGCGGGCGGGCCAACTTCAATGCATGGCTGACCAGGGATGGTCCGACGCCTTGTCCTGCCATGCGTGGCAGCACGGCGAGATCGTGCAGGTAGAGACAGTCTGCATCCTCTGCATGGCACAGCTCACCATCGAGGGGAGTGACCTTGCCAAGCCTGGAGCGGTAGCTGAACAGGTAGGCGCAGACACCCTGCATATCCTCTGCGACCCAGCAGGTATCGCTTACACTGGCCTGCCGTGACTGCATCACGGCTTCGCTTTCCAGGACCTCGGCGCTGTAGCAGGCCTGCTGGATGAGCATGACGGCGGGAATGTCCTGGGCGTGCATTTCGCGGAATCTGAGCATGAGTGATTCGCTCGGCTGGAAAGCATGCAATGTTACAGGCTCGTGTGGATGAAAGCCTTGTTACAGAGGGGATTCGGCCTGACGGATGCGGCTTTTTGGCGCATAATGCCGCAGTCTGTCGTGTTGTCAGGATGCTCTTCGGATATGTGTCGTTCGGTACGCCGCCGTGTGTACCGCATTTTCGTCTTTCCGGGACTTTTTCGTATTCACGCTCCGCTTTCATGGTTGATCCGTGCGCAATGCCGGTCTGTATCCGCGGGGTGTGAGCTGACTGCACGCGTGGTCCATACAAGAGAGCGAAAATGCAAAGACACTCCCATCACACATTGAGAATACGTTTTCGCGAGCTGCTGAATTCCGGTGCTTGCTATCACACGGCCTCGGTTTTCGATCCCATGTCGGCCCGTATTTCCGCCGACCTCGGTTTCGAGGTGGGTATTCTCGGGGGCTCGGTGGCTTCCCTGCAGGTTCTGGCAGCGCCGGACTTCGCCTTGATCACCCTGAGCGAGTTCGTCGAGCAGGCCACGCGCATCGGGCGAGTGGCGCAGTTGCCGGTGATCGCCGATGCCGATCACGGTTATGGCAATGCCCTGAACGTGATGCGTACCGTGACCGAACTGGAGCGTGCCGGGATTTCCGCGCTGACCATCGAAGACACGGTGCTGCCTGCCAAATTCGGGCGTAAGTCCACCGACCTGATCGGCATCTTCGAAGGTGTCGGCAAGGTGCGTGCCGCGCTGGAGGCGCGTGTCGATCCGGAGCTCTGCATCATTGCCCGCACCAACGCCGGCGTGATTGGTATCGAAGAGGTGATCGCGCGCGCCCAGGCCTACGAGTCGGCCGGTGCCGACGCGATCTGCCTGGTGGGTATCGAGGATTTCGAGCAACTGGAAAAGGTCTCCGAGCAGATCAACGTGCCGTTGATGCTGGTGACCTACGGCAACCCGAAACTTCGCGACAATGCCCGCCTGGCCAGCCTCGGCGTGCGCATCGTGGTGAACGGTCATGCCGCCTATTTCGCCGCGATCAAGGCGACCTACGACTGCCTGCGCGAGCAGCGCGAGGTGCAGGCCTGCGACCTGAACGCCTCTCAGCTTTCGGTGAAGTATTCCACGGCGGACGAGTACATGGTCTGGGCCGAGGAGTACATGCAGGTCAAGGAATAGGGCTTGCAAAAAGCGCGGGGCGCGTCCATATCTCCATGATCGCCAATCGTTGCGCTGGAGGTGTGGCATGGCCACCGGCTGGGCCCATGACGGGGCCGTACAGGAACAGATCGACAGCACCATCGAGGATGCGGTGCAGCGCGCCCGCAACCAGTTGCCTCAGGGCGAAAGCCTGGAGCATTGCGAAGAGTGCGGAGCGCCGATTCCTCCGGCACGGCGCAAGGCCGTACCGGGAGTGCGCCTGTGCATCGGTTGCCAGGCGGAACATGATCGCGAGCAGATGAACTTCAGCGGCTATAACCGGCGCGGCAGCAAGGACAGCCAGTTGCGCTGAGGCTCAGATGGCGACCAACCCGCGAACGCCCTCGGCTTCCATGGCGCTGCCTGCGCCACGCTGGATGATTTCTCCTCGGCTCATCACCAGGTACTGGTCAGCCAGTTCGGCGGCGAAATCGTAGAACTGCTCCACCAGCAGGATCGCCATGTCGCCACGGGCGGCGAGTTTTTTGATCACCACGCCGATCTCCTTGATCACCGAGGGCTGGATGCCTTCTGTGGGTTCGTCGAGGATCAGCAGCCGTGGCTGGCTGGCCAGGGCCCGTCCTATCGCAAGCTGTTGCTGTTGGCCGCCGGAAAGGTCGCCACCCCGGCGATGCTTCATTTCGCGCAATACCGGGAACAGTTCGTAGATGAACTCGGGTACGGCCTTGGCGTCTTTGGCGCTGAAGCGGGCAAGCCCCATCAGCAGGTTTTCCTCGACCGTCAGGCGGGCAAAGATTTCGCGCCCCTGCGGTACGTAGGCGACACCGGCGTGTACGCGCTGATGCGGTTTGCAGGTGGTGATGGCCTTGCCTTCCCACTGCACATTACCGTCCGAGGCCGGGACCAGGCCCATCAGGCACTTGAGCAGGGTGGTCTTGCCGACGCCGTTGCGTCCGAGCAGGCAGGTGACTTCGCCGACCTTCGCGTCGAACGACAGACCACGGAGGATGTGGCTGCCGCCGTAGTACTGGTGGAGCTGTTGGACTTGCAGCATAGAAATGTCCTTAACCATTGTTCGGTGCGCAGGCGCGCCTCATGTGTGTTCCCCTCTCCCGTTTGCAGGAGGGGGAGAGGGCTTTCAGCGCCCCAGGTACACCTCGATCACCCGCTCGTCGTTCTGCACCTTCTCCAGCGAGCCTTCGGCCAGCACGCTGCCCTGGTGCAGTACGGTGACGTGGTCGGCGATGGCACCGACGAAGTCCATGTCGTGCTCGACCACCATCAACGAGTGCTTGCGCGCCAGGGACTTGAACAGCTCGGCGGTGAACTCGGTCTCGGCATCGGTCATGCCCGCCACCGGCTCATCGAGTAGCAGCAATTGCGGTTGTTGCACCAACAGCATGCCGATCTCCAGGAACTGCTTCTGCCCGTGGGACAGCAATCCGGCCTGGCGCTGCCGCTGGTCGTGCAGGCGGATGGTGTGCAGCACCTCGTCGATACCGTCACGTTGTTCGCCGGAAAGGCGCGCGCGCAGGCTGGCCCATACCGATCGGTCGGCTTTCTGTGCCAACTCCAGGTTCTCGAATACCGACAGCGCCTCGAACACCGTCGGTTTCTGGAACTTGCGACCAATCCCGGCCTGGGCGATCTGCGCCTCACTCATGCGCGAGAGGTCCAGGGTATCGCCGAAGAACGCGCTGCCACTGGTGGGGCGGGTCTTGCCGGTGATCACGTCCATCATGGTGGTCTTGCCGGCCCCGTTCGGGCCGATGATACAGCGCAGTTCACCGACACCGATGTAGAGCGTCAGGTCGGTGAGGGCCTTGAAGCCGTCGAAGCTGACGTTGATGTCTTCCAGGCTGAGGATGGTACCGTGGCGAGCATCCAGGCCCTGGCCCGCGACGTGCCCGAGGCCGATGGCTTCACGGCCACTGCCGGCCAGGTGCGAAGTGTCTCGTGTGTGGACGTTCATGGCTTGTTCCTCTTGTGCAACAGGCCGACCAGGCCCTTGGGCAGGTACAGGGTGACGATGATGAACAGCGCGCCGAGAGCGAACAGCCAGTATTCCGGGAAGGCCACGGTGAACCAGCTCTTCATGCCGTTGACCAGGCCGGCGCCGAGCAGCGGCCCGATCAGCGTGCCGCGTCCGCCGAGGGCGACCCATACCGCGGCTTCGATGGATTGCGTGGGCGCCATCTCGCTCGGGTTGATGATGCCGACCTGTGGTACGTAGAGCGCACCGGCCAGGCCGCACAGCACCGCGCTCAGCACCCAGATGAACAGCTTGTAGCCACGCGGGTCGTAGCCGCAGAACATCAGGCGGTTCTCGGCATCGCGTACTGCCGTGAGGATGCGCCCGAACTTGCTGCGCGCCAGGACGAAGCCCAGGGCCAGGCTGCCCGCCAACAAGGCGACGGTGGCGATGAACAGCGCGGCGCGTGTACCAGGCGCGGTGATGGCGAAGCCGAGGATGCTGCGAAAATCGGTGAAGCCATTGTTGCCGCCGAAGCCGGTCTCGTTGCGGAAGAACAGCAGCATGCCGGCGAAGGTCAGCGCCTGGGTCATGATCGAGAAATACACCCCCTTGATCCGCGAGCGAAAGGCGAAGAAGCCGAACACCAGCGCCAGCAGGCCCGGCACCAGCACTACCAGGCACAGCGCCCAGAGGAAGTTGCTGGTGCCGTACCAGTACCAGGGCAGTTCGTTCCAGGCCAGGAAGCTCATGAATGCGGGCAGGCCATCGCCGGCGCTCTGGCGCATCAGGTACATGCCCATGGCATAGCCGCCGAGGGCGAAGAACAGGCCGTGGCCCAGCGACAGCAGCCCGGCGTAGCCCCAGACCAGGTCGAGGGCCAGGGCGACGATGCAGTAGCAGAGGATCTTGCCCACCAGCGTCAGGCTGTAGGCCGAAACGTGCAGGGTGTGTTCCGCCGGCAGCAGGTGCAGCAGCGGCATGGCGAGCAGGATGGCCGAGACCAGCGCGGCGATTGCCAGGGTCAGCCTGGGGCCGGCTTTCTGTGCCAGCGTCAGCGTGAGGGGCTGGTTCATGGGCGATTCTCTCCAGCGCCTGTGCGCGTGTGACGGTTTGTCTGTTCGAGGTGGTGGGGCGTCAGGGCGAGTTTCATCAGTCGATCACCCTCCCTTTCAAGGCGAACAGCCCCTGCGGGCGCTTCTGGATGAACAGGATGATCAGCCCCAGGATCAGGATCTTGCCCAGTACGGCGCCGATCTGCGGTTCGAGGATCTTGTTGGTGATGCCCAGGCCGAAGGCCGCCAGCACGCTACCGGCCAGTTGGCCGACGCCACCGAGTACCACCACCAGGAAGGAGTCGATGATGTAGCCCTGGCCGAGGTCCGGGCCGACGTTGCCGATCTGGCTCAGGGCCACGCCGCCGAGGCCGGCGATACCCGAGCCGAGGCCGAAGGCGAGCATGTCCACGCGCCCGGTGGGCACGCCGCAGCAGGCGGCCATGTTGCGGTTCTGCGTCACCGCGCGCACGTTCAGGCCGAGGCGGGTCTTGTTCAGCAGCAGCCAGGTCAGCAGTACCACAGCCAGCGCGAAGACGATGATGACGATGCGGTTGTACGGCAGCACCAGGTTGGGCAGCACCTGCAGGCCACCTGATAGCCAGGCCGGGTTGGCCACTTCGACGTTCTGCGCGCCGAACAGCACACGCACCGCCTGGATCAGGATCAGGCTGATGCCCCAGGTCGCCAGCAGGGTTTCCAGCGGGCGGCCATACAGGTGGCGGATCACCGTGCGTTCCAGTGCCATGCCGATGGTGGCGCTGACGCAGAAGGCCACCGGCAGGGCGGCCAGCGGATAGAAGTCGAGGAACTCCGGCGCCAGGCGCTGGAACGCCAGTTGCACCAGGTAGGTGGAGTAGGCGCCGAGCATCAGCATCTCGCCGTGGGCCATGTTGATCACCCCGAGCAGGCCGAAGGTGATCGCCAGGCCAAGGGCCGCCAGCAGCAACACCGAACCCAGGCTCATGCCGCTGAAGGCCTGGCCGAGTAGTTCGCCGACCAGCAGCTTGCGCTTGACCTGGGCCAGGCTGGTTTCCGCCGCGGTGCGCACGGCCGGGTCGCTTTCCGCGTCGGCTTGCAGCAGGGCCTCCAGGCGGCTGCGCGCCTGGGGTTCGCCGGTTTCGCCGAGCAGGCGCACGGCCGCCAGACGCACGGCTGGGTCGGTGTGGGTCAGTTGCAGGTTGGCCAGCGCCAGGGCGAGGGCGTCGCGGACGGCCTCGTCGCTTTCCTCGGCATGCAGGGCGCCGAGACGTTCCAGCTGTGCGGGCTGGGCAGAGCGTTGCAACTGGCGGGCGGCGGCCAGTCGCTCGACGGCATCGGCGCTGAGCAACTGGTGACTGGCCAGGGCGGTGGCGAGCAGGCCGCGCAGGCGGTTGTTCAGGCGCAGCTTGCGGGGTGTGCCGTTGGCTTGTGCATCGCCGTCGGCTGCGTGCCAGGCGCCGTCCCGTTCGATGAAGGCGCGCTTGTCGGCATCGCTGCCAACACGGCCCTGTTGCAGGGCCTGCAGCAAGGGCTGGCGCTGGGCATCGGGGGCGGCGCTCCAGTCCTGCAGCAGCTTGGCCTGTTTGCCAGCGTTGGCGGCGACGAAGTCGTCGGCTTCGCCAGCGGTCGCGGCCAGGGGCAGCAACAGCAGCAGGCTCAGGAAAATTCGGGTAAGGGCAGTGGGCATGGCGTGATCCTTGGGGCTACTTTTTGCCCTCTCCCCCAGCCCCTCTCCCGCGAGCGGGAGAGGGGAGCAATGCCGCGCGATTGAAATTACGGCACGGGAGGGGTGGGGAGAGGGGCTTTGCCTCAGTTCGACTTCACCGGGGTATCGGCTTTCTTGTCGTTGCCTTCGATGTACGGGCTCCACGGCTGGGCGCGGATCGGGCTGTCGGTTTCCCAGACCACCGAGAACTGCCCGTCGTCCTGGATTTCGCCGATCATCACTGGCTTGTGCAGGTGATGGTTCTTCTCGTCCATCTTCAGGGTGAAGCCGCTCGGCGCAGCGAATTCCTGGCCAGCCATGGCCGCACGGACCTTGTCGACGTCAGTGGTGCCGGCCTTCTCGACCGCCTGGGCCCACATATGCAGGCCGACGTAGGTGGCTTCCATCGGGTCGTTGGTCACCACGTTGGCGGCGTTGGGCAGGCTCTTGGCCTTGGCGTAGGCCTTCCACTTGGCGACGAAGGCCTCGTTGACCGGGTTTTCCACCGACTGGAAGTAGTTCCAGGCCGCCAGGTGCCCGACCAGTGGTTTGGTGTCGATGCCGCGCAGTTCTTCCTCGCCCACCGAGAAGGCCACCACCGGCACTTCGGTGGCTTCCAGGCCCTGGTTGGCCAGTTCCTTGTAGAACGGCACGTTGGAGTCGCCGTTGACCGTGGAGACCACGGCGGTCTTGCCGCCCGCGGCGAATTTCTTGATGTTGGCGACGATGGTCTGGTAATCGCTGTGGCCGAACGGCGTGTAGACCTCTTCGATGTCCTTGTCGGCGATGCCTTTGCTGTGCAGGAAGGCGCGCAGGATCTTGTTGGTGGTGCGCGGGTAGACGTAGTCGGTGCCGAGCAGGAAGAAGCGCTTGGCGCTGCCGCCGTCCTCGCTGAGCAGGTATTCCACCGCCGGGATCGCCTGCTGGTTCGGCGCGGCGCCGGTGTAGAAGACGTTCGGCGACATTTCCTCGCCTTCGTACTGCACCGGGTAGAACAGCAGGCCGTTGAGTTCCTCGTAGACCGGCAGTACGGATTTGCGCGACACGCTGGTCCAGCAGCCGAAGGTCACGGCGACCTTGTCCTGGGTCAGCAACTGCCGACCGCGTTCGGCGAACAGCGGCCAGTTGGACGCGGGGTCGACTACCACCGGTTCCAGTTGCTTGCCGAGTACGCCGCCCTTGGCGTTGATCTCGTCGATGGTCATCAGCGCCATGTCCTTCAACGAGGTCTCGGAGATGGCCATGGTGCCGGACAGCGAGTGCAGGATGCCGACCTTGATGGTCTCGGCGGCCTGCAGGGTCCAGGTCATGCCCATCGCGGCGATGGAGGCGGAGAGGGTGAAGGCCTTGATCAGACTGCGTCTTTGCATGGTGATAGCTCCTGTTGTGAATCCGTTGCGAGGTGCTGCCGTTGCTCCGCCAGTGCCTGTTGCCGGGCACTGTGCAGGCGGTGCAGGGTGATGCTGCGCACCTCGGCCTTGCTGGTTTCGATGTGGTCCTTGAGCAGCTGCTGGGCGTCCTGGCAACGGCGCTCCAGCAGTGTGCGGAGGATCTGTCCGTGTTCTTCGTAGGTGGCGGTTACCCGTGCGCCCTGGGTGAAGTCGAGGCGGCGGATGATGCGGATCTTCTCGCTGATCTCGCGGTGGATACGGGCCATCTCGTGGTTGCCGGCAAGCTCCAGCAATTGGCAGTGGAAGTCTTCGTCGAGCTGCTGCACGGTGCGTTCTTCGGTCTGCCGTTGGCTGGCGTCCACCAGCCAGGTGGCGCAGAGCGGGCCGAGACGCTCGGCCAGGGACTCGGACGGCAGCAGGCACAGGCGCTGGAGCGCTTCCAGTTCCAGGGTGATGCGCACCTCGTACAGCTCCTCGAAGTGCTCGAAGTCGAACGGCCGTACCTGCCAGCCGCTGCGAAAGTGCACTTGCAGGTAGCCTTCGCGGGCCAGGCGGTCCAACGCCTGGCGCACCGGTGTGCGGCTGACGGCCATGCGCTGGGCGATCTCGCCTTCGGAAAAGCGGTCGCCCGGCAGCAGGCGGAAGTGGCCGATGTCATCCTTGATGCTGGCGTAGATGCGTGCGGCCAGGCTTTGCGGCCGCTGCGGCGCTGGATGGGTGCCTGCCAGTTGCATGTCAGGCCGCCTCCAGCGGGGTCAGCAGCAGCAAGGTGTCGCCAGGGGTGACGGCCTTGCCGGGCTGGCAGCGCACGGCCTTGACCGTGCCGCTCACCGGCGCCTTCACCGACAGCTCCATCTTCATCGCCTCGACCACCAGCAGCGGGGTGCCGGCCTCGACGAACTGGCCCGGCTCCACCAGCACCTTCCACACACTGCCGCACATCTCGGCACTGACCAGGTGCCCGTCGAGGTCTTCTTCCTCTCCCGTGGCGGCCTGTTGCAGTGGCTCGACGTGGACGTCGTATTCATGCCAGCGTTCCACCTCGCTGGCGAAGGCCTGTTGCTGGCGCTGCTGGAAGCTGTCGATGCTTTCGGCCTGCTCGGCGAGGAAGCGGCGGTATTCGGCGAAGTCGAACTCGCCTGCTTCGATGCGGACCTGTGCCCGGCCCTCGCGGAAGGCTTCGCGCTGGCGGGTCAGTTCCTCCTCGCTGACCGGGTAGAAACGCACCTGGTCGAAGAAGTGCAGCAACCAGGGCTGGCCATCGGCGAACTGCTCGTTCTTGCAGTGCTTGTTCCAGATCGGCAGGGTGCGCCCGACCAACTGGTAGCCGCCGGGCGAGTCCATGCCGTAGATGCACATGTACATGCCGCCGATGCCCACGGTGCCCTCGGCGGTGAAGGTGCGCGCCGGGCTGTACTTGGAACTGAGCAGGCGGTGGCGCGGGTCCAGCGGCACGGCGCAGGGCGCGTCGAGGTAGACATCGCCGAGGCCGAGGATCATGTAGCTGGCATCGAACAGGATGTCGCGCACCTGCTCTCGGCTGTCCAGGCCGTTGGCGCGCTGGATGAAGTCGACGTTGTTCGGCAGCCAGGGCGCCTGGGCGCGCACGGTCTCGCTGTAGCGCTGCACGGCGCCGAGGGTGGCGCTGTCCTCGAAGGCCATGGGCAGGTGGACGATGCGGGTCGGGATCTTGATTCGCTCGACATCCGGCAGGTTTCGCTCCAGCTCCAGCAGGTGGGCCAGCAGGGCCTGCTGGTGGAGTACACGGCTGTCGTAGCGCAGTTGCAGCGAGCGCACGCCGGGCGCCAGTTCCTCCAGGCCGGTCAGCGGTTCGGCCTTGAGCGCTTCCATCAGCAGGTGCACGCGCAGGCGCAGGGCGAGGTCCAGCACGTTGTCGCCGTATTCCAGCAACAGGTAGGCGTCACCGGCCTGGCGATAGGTGGCGTGGGGGCGGCCCTCTTCGGCCGGCAGCTCTGCGAGGATGGTTGCGGAGGCGGTCTGCTGCGGCGCCAGGGACGGTGCCGGCAGAGTGACGGCGGAGATCGCCGCCAGTGCTTCGATGCTGCCCAGTTGTGCCTGCTCCAGGCTGCGCGCCTGCTGGTAGCTGATCGGGTGGAAGCGCAGCTTGTCGCCGGGGCGGACCTGGCCGACTTTCCACAGTTCGGCCTTGGCGATGGTCACCGGGCAGACGAAGCCGCCCAGGCTCGGGCCGTCCTTGGTCAGGATCACCGGGAAGTCGCCGGTGAAGTTGATCGCGCCGATGGCGTATTCGCAGTCATGTACGTTGGACGGGTGCAGCCCGGCCTCACCGCCATCGGCGCGGGCCCAGCTCGGTTTGGGGCCGGACAGGCGTACGCCAAGTCGGTTGGAGTTGTAGTGCACCTCCCATTCGGCGGCGAAAAAGGCCTCGATCGCCTCCGGGGTGAAAAAGTCGGGTGCACCGTGCGGGCCGTACAGCACGCCGATGTCCCAGGTGTTGCCGTAGTGCGGGACCAGGCTGGCATCCAGCGGCTGCGGTGGGCTGACCGGTGCCGGCGTGGTGCAGGCTGGCAGGTGCGGTTGCGAGATCGCCAGCATGTCGGACGGGCGCAGGGTGCGGCCCGCATGGCCGCCGAACTGGCCGAGGGCGAAGGTGGAGCGGCTGCCGAGGTAGACCGGCACATCCAGGCCGTTGCGTATCGCCAGGTAGCCGCGGCAGCCGCTGCGGGCGTGTCCCAGCTTCAGGGTCTGGCCGGCCTTGACGCTGATCGGCGCCCAGTAGGGAACGGCCTGGCCGTCCAGTTCGGCCGGGCAATCGGCGCCGGTCAGGGCGATCAGGCTGTCGCAGTGGAAGCGCAGGGTCGGGCCTTGCAGGGTGTACTCCAGGCCGGCGGCGCTGGCATGGTTGCCGACGATGCGATTGGCCAGGCGAAAGGCGAAGTCGTCCATCGGTCCGGACGGTGGCACGCCGATGTCCCAGTAGCCCAGGCGGCCGGGGAAGTCCTGCACGCTGGTGTAGGTGCCTGGCTCCAGCACTTCGAGGGTGCTGGGGCAGAAGGCGAAGTCATCGAGCAGGCGGGTCCAGACGCGTGCCTGCTGGAACGCCTCGCTGGCGACGACCTGGCGCAGGTAGTCGAGGTTGCTGGAAATGCCATGCAGGCGCGTGGCGGCCAGCGCTTCGCTCAGTCGCGCGATGGCCTGGCGACGGTCGGCGCCCTTGACGATCAGCTTGGCCAGCATCGGGTCATAGAAGGCCGAGACTTCGCTACCGCTGCTGACCCAGCCATCGACCCGCACGTCTTGCGGAAAGTACACCTCGCTGAGTACGCCAGGGCTGGGCTGGAAGTTTTTCAGCGGGTCTTCGGCATAGATGCGCACCTCGATGGCAGCACCTTCGGGCGTCCGCTCCAGGGCCGGCCAGTCCAGCGCGTCGCCGGCGGCCACACGCAGCATGCATTCGATCAGGTCGAGGCCGGTGACCATTTCGGTGACCGGGTGCTCCACCTGCAAGCGGGTGTTCACTTCGAGGAAGTAGAAGGCGTCACGGCGGCTGTCGTAGATGAACTCCACGGTCCCGGCGCTGCGATAGGCCACCGAGCGACCCAGCTCGACCGCTGCCGCGTGCAGTTTCTCCCGCGTGGCCTGGGGCAGGTTAGGGGCCGGGGTCTCTTCCACGACTTTCTGGTTGCGCCGTTGCAGCGAGCAGTCGCGCTCACCCAGTGCCGCCACACGGCCCTGGCCGTCACCGAATATCTGTACCTCGATATGCCGGGCCTGGTCGATGAAGCATTCGAGGAACACCCCGGCATCGCTGAAGAACTGCTCGCCCATGCGCCTGACGCTGTCGAAGGCGGCTTGCAGGCCGGCGGCATCGTCGCAGCGGGTCAGGCCGATACCGCCACCACCGGCGGTGGTCTTGAGCATCACCGGATAGCCGATGGCCTCGGCGGCCTGCAGGGCCTGTTCGGCACTGTCCAGCAGGCCGGTGCCGGGCGCCATCGGTACGCCGGCCGCGCCGGCCAGTTCACGGGCTCGGTGCTTGAGGCCGAATTCGCGGATCTGTCCGGGTGTCGGGCCGATGAAGGCGATGCCAGCGGCCTCGCAGGCTTCGGCGAATTCGGCACTCTCGGAGAGAAAGCCATAGCCGGGGTAGATCGCCTGGGCGCCGCTTTCCCGGGCGGCGGCAAGGATCTTGTCGACGCTCAGGTAACTGTCGGCGGCTTTCTCTCCGCCCAGGGCGATGGCGATATCGGCCTCATGGACATGCGGTGCGTTGCGATCCGGTTCCGAGTAGACCGCAACGCTGCGGACACTCAGGCGCTTGAGGGTGCGGATGGTGCGGACGGCGATCTCGCCACGGTTTGCGATCAGTACGGTGTTGAACATGTGTTGCGGCCTCCTGGCTGGCGCTGTTCTTGTTCCCTCTCCCGCGTGCAGGCGAGGGGAGCTGATTACGCTTTGGTGCTGGCGATAAAGGCGCGCCAGCCGCCGAAGCTGGTGATGTCGCGAGCGTCGGCCAGGGCCCAGGGTTCGCAGATGAAACCCTTCACGCTGCGGCCATCGGCCAGGGTCAGGTTGCCGATGCCGAGCGGCGCGGGAATTTCCGCGACGAACTCACCGAAGCGCGCCAGGGGGATGTCCCACAGCTCGACGATGATCGAGCTGCCGTCCTCGTCGCGGGCCAGCCCCGGCTTGGGTGGCACCGTGCCGGCCAGGGCATAGAGGCGATAATCCGGCGCGGTCAGCGTCTGCTCGACCAGCACCGCCGCGCGGCTGGTGAGCTGGAAGTTGAGGGGCATGCCGGTCAGGTGGGCGCCGACCACGGCGACCCGCACGCTGCCGTGCGCAGGGGTGTTCAGGGTGTTCTGTGGTTCAGGCAGGTGGCGTCCGGTGGCGCCGAGGGGGAGGCGGGTATGTGCCTGCCAGCGTTTGCCGAAGGCACTCAGCGCCTGGTCGTGCCAGGCCGGTGCGATCAGCGTGATCCCGGCGGGCAAGCCGTCCGCGCGCAGGGCTGCGGGCAGAGCCAGAGCGGCGAGGTCGGCGAGGTTGGTGAAGTTGGTGTAGGTGCCGAACTGGCTATTGAAGCGCACCGGCTCCTCGGCCATTTCTGCGCGGGTATGGATGGT
The DNA here is from genome assembly GCF_013395055.1 of Pseudomonas sp. ABC1. Classification (NCBI taxonomy): domain Bacteria; kingdom Pseudomonadati; phylum Pseudomonadota; class Gammaproteobacteria; order Pseudomonadales; family Pseudomonadaceae; genus Pseudomonas; species Pseudomonas sp. ABC1. Next base: position 1,587,105 of record NZ_CP058349.1, on the reverse strand, counting down.
TGGGCTGGTGGGCACCACCAGGGCATCGAAACCCGCCAGCAGGTCGTTGATCTGGCGGCTCAGCTCGGCGCGCCGGTATTCGGCGCGGTAGGCGTCGCAGGCGTCGTAGGCATGGCCATTCGCGACAATGCCGCGTACCACCGGCTCGATCTGTTCGGCGTCGACACCCTCTAGCGCAACGGTGCGTTCCGCGACCCAGGCGCCCTGGTAGAGCTGTTCGGCCAGCAGGCGGAACGGGGTGAAGTCGATGGGTTGCAGGTGCACGCCGAGCGCAGTCAATCGCTCCAGGGCCTGCTCATGGGCGGCCTGTGCCTGCTGGTCGCCGAAGAACTCCAGCGTGTCCGGTACGGCGAAGCGCGGTGCGCTGCCCATGCCGACCGGGGCTGTGCATGGATTCTTGCGGGAATAAGGATCGGCGGCGTCGTAGCCACCGGCCAGGCTGGCCACCAGGGCGGCATCCTCCACGCTCAGGGCGAAGACCGAGATGCAGTCCAGGGTGCGGCAGGCGGGCACCAGTCCGCTGGTGGAAAGCCAGCCCTTGCTCGGCTTCAGCCCGACGATGTTGTTGAAGCCCGCCGGCACCCGTCCCGATCCGGCGGTATCGGTGCCGAGGGAGAAGGGCACCAGGCCGCGCGCGACCACGCTGGCCGAACCTGAGCTGGAGCCGCCGCTGACATAGTCCGGGTCGAAACTGTTGGGCACCTCGCCATACGGCGAGCGCGTGCCGACCAGGCCGGTGGCGAACTGGTCCAGGTTGGTCTTGCCGATCAGGACCGCGCCGGCCTTGCGCAGGCGAGCGAGGACGTGGGCATCCTGTTCGGCGATATGGCTGAACGCCGGGCAGGCGGCCGTGGTGGGCCAGTCCGCCGCATCGATATTGTCCTTGATGGCGAAGGGCACGCCATACAGTGGAAGCTTGTCGAGATCGCCGCCGGCTTCGGCCAGCAGGCTGTCCAGGTGCTGTAGCTGTGCCTGCAACTGTTCTTCGCCAGCCAGGCTGATCCAGGCACAGTCATTGTGGTCGATACCGGCCAGCAGGCGGCCGATCAGGTCGGCGGGGCGTTGGCCATCGAGGTAGGCGAGCTTCCAGTCGGTCAGGGTGAGTGCGTGGGACATGCTCTGAAATTCCATCTTGTATCCAAGTTGTGGAATCTCTTTAGCAGTGAGCGTGCCAATTTTTATCTATTTGATTTTAATGGATTTTCTGTTTTCTACATGAAATGAGATGCATGGATTGCACTGTGCTGGCGCATCGTTGCGCCGCGCTGGGGCAGGGCGGGCGAAGGCGGGGCGTGCTGTATGCTATGCCCTGTCCCATGCCCTGGAAGCACCGCCCCATGTCCCGCCCCCGTCGCCCTTCCGATCCCCGCCCCACTGCTCGCGGTGACGAGCGTTCCAGGCGTGTAGCCAGGCCTGCGCCTGCCCAGACGCGGCTGCTGGTGCTGAACAAGCCCTTCGATGTGCTGACCCAGTTCACCGACGAACAGGGACGGGTCACGCTCAAGGATTTCATCGCGCTGCCTGGTATGTACCCTGCGGGGCGACTGGACCGGGACAGTGAGGGCCTGCTGTTGCTGACCAACGATGGCCGCTTGCAGGCACGCATCGCCGACCCTCGGCACAAACTGCCCAAGACGTATTGGGTCCAGGTCGAAGGGGAGATCAGCGAGGCGCAATTGCAGCAGTTGCGCGAGGGCGTCGAACTCAACGATGGCCCGACGCTACCGGCGCAGGCGCGCCGCCTGGACGAGCCGGAACTCTGGCCGCGTCATCCGCCGGTGCGTTTTCGCAAGAGCATTCCCACCGCCTGGCTGGAACTGGTGATTCGCGAGGGGCGTAACCGCCAGGTCCGGCGCATGACGGCGGCGGTCGGCCTGCCGACGTTGCGGCTAGTGCGGGTGCGGATTGGCAATGCCAGCCTGGAGGCGCTGGCGCCGGGTGAGTGGCGGGAAATTTCGCCTGATTCGCTCTAGGGTCGTTGACGTTTCGACGCAAGCCGCGTTCTCGCTCCGAAACGACAGTACGTTCAGGCTTCAGTCGTCCCGTGTCAGTACTTCCAGCAGTTCGATCTCGAACAGCAGGTTGCTGCCTGGCTTGATATGTTCACCCATCTGGCGTTCGCCGTAAGCCAGGTGAGCGGGCACCCATAACTGGCGTTTACCGCCTACGCGCATTCCGATGAGGCCTAGGTCCCAGCCTTTTATCACGCGTCCGCTGCCGATCACGCACTGGAATGGCTTGCCCCGTTGGTAGGACGAGTCGAACTCCGTTCCATCCTCGAGGGTGCCGCGGTATTGCGTGGTGATCAGGGCGCCTTTGACGACCGCCTTGCCATCGCCGGTGTGAATATCGGTGATCTTCAGTTCTGTATTCATCGTGCCGTCCTGTCGGGTGCTTCCAGGCTTCCGGTGGGAGCCTTGGGTATACTGGGTCGGTCAATTATCAACCGGTAGGTATCGACATGCACCAGAGCAAGGCGGTGTTCCGCGTTTTATTCCTGGGCCTGATGGCCATTTTGTTGGCCGCGTGTTCGGGCGGTAGCCCCGAGTCAACGGTGGAGAATTTCTACAAGGCGGCGGCGAAGGGTGACGTGGACAAGGCTATCGAGCTGATTTCCTTCGCTGATGTCGGGGCGAACGAGATGGTCCAGGCCAAGGGCAAGGTGCAGATGATCGTCGGGCAGTTGCAGGCCCGGATCCAGGCCAACGATGGCCTCGACAGCGTCGAGGTGCTGTCATCGACAGTGAACGAAGAGGGCACCCAGGCGGTGCTGAATAACCGCTTGAACTACAAGAATGGCAAGAGCCAGGAGGACCGGGTACGTCTGGTCAAGGAAAAGGGCGACTGGAAGATCTCCCTGAAGTGATGTACGCGTGGCTGCTCAGGCTTGGCGGCCTGCTCGCCTTCTTGTGGCTGGCGCCGGCCTGGGCTATCTCCCTGCCCTCCGGTGCCGAGGCTGGCGATCTGATTTTTCGTGAGGGCACCGAGGCCGTCAGTGCCATGGTCATGGCGGTGGGGCGCGACCAGTACAGCCATGTCGGTATGCTGATCGGTGAGCCGGGTAACTGGCAGGTCATTCACGCAACACCCTCCGAAGTACCAGGGCGTGCCGATGCCGTTGTGGTCGACTCCCTGGCATTCTTCTCCGCCCCCAAGCGCTCGCGGCGCCATGCCGTCTACCATGTCGAAGCGACCTCCCAGCAGCGAGTGAAGGCTGTCGAACAGGCGCGTCTGGCCCTGGGCGTGCCATTTCGTATCGGAGAGCCCGAAGGCACCTACTGTACGCTGCTGGTGTGGCAGGCCTGGAAAACGGCAGGCGTAGACCTTGAGGTCATGTTCGACTACCTGTACATCCCCATGCTGGCAGGTGAGTACTTGTTGCCGGGCGCCTTGCGCGCTTCTCCCAAGTTGCGACTGCTGCCTTCAGCGTCTTGATGCCAGGTTTTCCGGTCAGGGTATAAACAAGCACTCCTCCTCAATGGCCGAAATATGGACCCGGCAATAAGTGCCATTTTTCGAGCGCTCAATAGATTCGAGTATATAGGGCTAATTTGACTGTGCCTTTTCGGCGTATGAGATTGAAGTAGTGGTCTGTGCATATAGGTGATGTTGGAAGGTGGCGGTGTGTTGTTGATTGGCAGTGATGTATTTTAATTGACTGAATTATTTGTTTTTTCTGCTTCTCTGGGTGTGTCGCTTCCCAATTTCTTGACCTGTATTGTTTTTTGTAATTTGCAGTGCTCCTGCCAAATCTTCTTTTGGTGCTGTTAGTTTTTGAGGCAGGACTTTCAATTCCCAATAACCGCTTCCAGAGCCGTCGCACTTGTACAGGCTGCGTCCAGGCTTACGGCCCCCACTATCCCGCCTGATGTCGACACGGAAAACGCCTTGCCCTTGTCGTTCGTTTCGAACGTGTGCGCTGCGCCGCCATTGGCAGCGGCCTCGGCTTTTGCATCGCTGCAGCTTGCATCATTCCACTCGTTGACACCGTTGTTCACGTTGACGACGGCGCAATTGACTGTGCTTTTCTTGCGGCTGCCCGCCTTGTGGCAGGTGGCGATACGGATGACGTTATTGTCCAGGTCACAGTGATAGGCGCCATAGACATTGCTGGACAGGTTGATGGTCACGGCTTCCGACAGCAGTTCGCAGCCGGCATTTCCTGCCTGGATAGGAACCCCGGATGAAATAGGGGTCGCTGACGCAATTGATAGATGGGTCATGAGTACTGTGGCCATCAAGGGCATGGAGGCTTTCATCTGGATGCTTCCTCAGAGCTGGGCGGCGGCCATTGCATTAATGGCGTTCCGCGCATCGACCGTTGCGACGGTATCGTTGGATCTGGATCGGTATTCATTGAACTGCGGAATGGCGATGGCAGAGAGAACGCCAATGATGGATACCACGATCATGAGTTCTGTCAGGGTGAAACCTTTGTCCATGGTGTGGCTCCTTGCCGGTCATGTGCGTGCCTGGTTTCTGTATGTTTTACATCGGTGATTAAAAATTTGCAGGGCAGGTTTTTATTCTTGTGACCTGGTTCTCATTTTTTCTGACTATTTGATGGTTAGTATTCGTTTGCGCTTTGCTGGAGTTACTCAGGATGGCTTTTAAATAAGTATTTATTCCTGAGGGGACGGAATGACGGTGAACGGCTTTTTCAGAATGTCCCTATGACAAACGTGCTGGTCTGGAAGATATATGTACGCTAAAACCTTGTGCCCTTGAGCGGGGAGGAAGAAATGGACGTCTTTCGACATAAAGACGAGTCAGTGGAGCCGGGTATTGCTCTGACCGGCTTGGCATGCGAGTTGATCGAATCAGGGCTGCTGGATGAGCAGCAGATACGGCAAGCTCAGAAAGAGGCGGATCGTGAGCGAATATCACTGGTTGCCTGGCTTGCACGGCACCGTCTGGTCGATAGCCAGCGGTTGATGCTGTTGTCCGGCAGGGCTTTCGGAATGCCTTGCTTCGATCTCGACCTGTTCGACATGGGGCACGCTCCCGCTGGATTGGTCAGCGAGAAAATGGCCAGGACGCACCGCGTGCTACCACTGCAGTTGCAGGGTAATCGCCTGCGTGTGGCCGTCTCCGACCCTGCAAACCACCAGGCTATCAGCGACATTCAGTTCTGTACGGGGTTGTGCGTGGAGACCGTGCTGGTCGACGACGAACTGCTCAGTAGGGTCTTGGACCGGTTTTATGCTCCCGCCGGGGCTGACCTCGGTGCTGAGCCGGATTCTCTGGCTATCTCGGATGATGCACGGGAAATACCTCCGGATGGCTCTGAGGATGCGCCTGCGGTGCGCCTTGTACGGGATGTCCTGCTTCGGGCTGTCAAGGAGGGGGCGTCCGATCTGCATTTCGAACCGCATGAGAAGTACTACCGGATACGTTGCCGTACCGATGGGCTTCTGTATGAGCTGGCACGACCTCCGATGTCTCTGGCCAGCAGGATATCGACACGCCTGAAGGTCATGGCCGGTATGGATATCGCGGAGCGTCGGCGGCCGCAGGATGGCCGGGCAAGGTTGGACGCGGCCGATGGGCGCCCCGTCGACATGCGCGTCAGCACCCTGCCAGCCCTCTGGGGCGAACGAATCGTGATACGCATACTCGATGCCTCCCTCTCCTGTCTGGGTGTCGATGAGTTGGGGCTGGAGGCAGAACAACAGCGGTTGTACCTGTCGGCATTGAGGCAATCACGGGGGCTGATTCTCGTGACCGGCCCCACCGGCTCTGGCAAGACAAGAACCTTGTACAGCGGGCTGGCTACGCTCAACACCGGAAGCCTGAATATATCGACGGTGGAAGATCCGGTGGAGATCAGCCTGGACGGTACCTGCCAGGTCAATATCAATCCGCGCCAAGGGCTTGGCTTTGCCCAGGTATCCCGTGCACTCCTGCGGCAGGATCCGGATGTCATCATGGTGGGCGAGATTCGCGATCCGGAAACAGCGGAAGTTGCCATCAAGGCGGCACAGACCGGCCATCTCGTCCTGTCCACATTGCATACCAACAGTGCCGCGCAAACGCTGGAAAGACTGCGCAACCTGGGCATCCCGGCCTTCAACATCGCCGCAGCGGTCAGCCTGATCGTCGCCCAACGCCTGGTACGCCGATTGTGCACGTGCAAGCGGGAAATATCGTTGCCACAGGAGGTGCTGCTTCAGGAGGGTTTCCCGCCTGAGAGCATGGGATGTTTCACGCTTTTCGAAGGCGTGGGTTGCAGTGAATGCCGGGACGGTTACAGGGGGCGAACCGGCATACATGAGGTCGTACGGATCACTCCCGAGTTGCAGCAGTTGATCATGCGAGGAGGCAACTCCATCGAGATGGCCGCCCTGGCCACGGCAGAAGGCTTTCACAGCCTGCGCGTTGCCGGCCTGCTGAAGGTCATGCAAGGCGTTACCAGCCTGTCTGAAGTGAATCGAGTAATGGGATAGGCCGGAGGTTGCTTGAAAAATCGGATTTTTCACTGGGAAGGCACGGACAGCCAGGGCACGCGACTCAGTGGGGAAGTGTCCGAGGCGAGCGCGATGCTGGCGAGAGTGCGATTGCGCAGCCAGGGGGTTCGCTCATTGCGCGTGAGGAGAAAGCCTCGGCCTCTTTTCAATACGAGGCGGCGGGTCTCACCACGGGACATTGCATTGTTCACTCGTCAGATGGCGATCATGGTGAAAGCCGGGGTGCCGCTTCTGCAGGCACTTGGGAGCGTAGGCGAATGTTTCGGCCGGTCTGCAATGAGTGGGCTGGTGCAGGAAATTCGGCAGGAAATTGCTGGCGGGAACAGTTTCTCTGGTGCCTTGCAAAAGTGGCCCGAGCACTTCGATGGCGTGTACTGCAACCTGGTCGTGGCGGGGGAGCAGTCAGGGACGCTGGATGTGCTGATGGACACCCTCGCGGTCTACAAGGAGCGCGGTGAACTGCTGAAGGGGCGGGTTCGTCGTGCCATGGTCTACCCGCTAGCCGTGATCGTGATGGCCTTGCTCGTTTCATTGCTCTTGCTGATCGAAGTGGTGCCTCAGTTCGAGGCGGTGTTTGCCGATTTCGGCGCGCAATTACCGGCATTCACGCTATTCATCGTGGGGCTTTCCGATGGGCTACGACAAAGCGGGTATCTGGTACTGGCCATCTTCATCCTGAGTGGCTTCATCTATGGCTACCTTCATGGGCATGTCACTTCCGTCAGGCACATGCAAGAACGTTTCTCGCTGAAGGTTCCGGTCCTGGGGGCGATTCTTCGCAAGGTTGCCGTGGCTCGCTATGCCAGAACCCTGGCAACCACTTTTGCTGCTGGTGTGCCGCTGGTGGAGGCCCTGGTTTCAGTGGCGGGGGCTACTGGCAATGTGGTATTTCGCAACGCGGTCGATGGCGTACGTGCGGATGTCACCTCAGGGCAGCAACTGCATTGGGCCATGCGCCGTGTCGGCGTGTTTCCAGGCATGATGGTGCAGATGGTCGCCATCGGCGAGGAGGCGGGGGCACTGGATGAGATGCTCGACCGAGCTGCCGGCATCTATGAGTCGGAAGTCGACAATACGGTGGATAATCTCACGACCCTGATGGAGCCCGCGATAATGGCTGTCCTGGGGATTCTGGTTGGCGGTTTGATCATTGCCATGTATCTGCCGATCTTCCAGTTGGGCAATGTAATTGGGTGACCGATGATTCTTGATCTACTGGCCAGCGATTCGCTGGCGTTCGTTTCCTGTGCTGTCGTGCTCGGCTTGCTGGTGGGCAGCTTCCTCAATGTGGTTGTCCATCGCCTGCCGATCATGATGCAGCGGGAGTGGCAGTCCCAGGCCAGGGAGTTCCTTGGTCTGCCAGATGATGAGGACAGGGTTGCGCCCTTTAACTTGATGCAGCCTCGTTCATGCTGTCCGCAGTGTTCGCATGCCATTCGTCCGTGGGAGAACATACCGCTGATCAGTTGGCTGGTACTGCGGGGGCGCTGTTCGGCATGCAAGTCGCCAATCAGCTGCCGCTATCCTCTGTTGGAACTGTTCTGTGCGTTTTTGTCGGGCATCATCGCCTGGCACTTCGGCTTCTCCTGGCAGGCAGGTGCCATGCTGCTGCTGACCTGGGGGTTGCTGAGCATGAGCCTGATCGATGCGGAGCATCAGCTACTGCCCGATGCGTTGGTACTCCCGCTGTTGTGGCTGGGCCTTATCGTCAACGGTTTTGGCCTGTTCGCCACCTTGCATGAAGCCTTGTGGGGGGCTGTGATCGGTTATATGAGCCTGTGGTCAGTCTATTGGCTGTTCAAGCTGACGACGGGCAAAGAAGGCATGGGGTATGGTGACTTCAAGCTCCTGGCGATGCTGGGGGCGTGGGGAGGCTGGCAGGTGCTGCCGGCCACGATTCTCTTGTCCGCACTCTCTGGCGCCGTGATCGGCTCCATCATGCTGCGGCTGCGCAATGCCAATACGTCCACGCCGATCCCTTTCGGTCCCTACCTGGCGCTTGCAGGCTGGGTGACCCTGCTATGGGGCGACTGGATCAGTGCGCAGTACCTGCGCCTGGCCGGTCTGTGAAATATGACGTGGACTGCCCATGGCCCTGTGGGACCATGGGCACGTGGTCATCGATCTGGTATGGAGTCTTGTGACATGAAGCCCTGGGTACTGGGACTGGCAGGTGGTATTGGCAGTGGCAAGAGTGCCGTGGCTGATCGCTTTAGTGCACTTGGCGTACACGTGGTCGATTCTGACCAGGCCGCACGCTGGGTCGTTGAGCCAGGGCGTCCTGCGTTGGCGCGAATCGTCGAACATTTCGGCAACAGAGTCCTGCAAGCCGATGGTCACTTGGACCGCTCTGCCTTGCGTGCCATCATCTTCCAGGCGCCACAGGAGAAGGCCTGGCTGGAAGGGTTGCTGCATCCTCTGGTCAGGGAGGAGGTCGAGCACCATTTGACGTTGGCACGTTCGCCCTACGCCATCATGGTTTCTCCGCTGCTGGTGGAGGCGGGGCTGCACCGGCGGGTCGATCGTTTGCTTGTCGTGGATGTGCCCGAGTCCTTGCAACTGGAGCGAGCCATGCGGCGGGATGGTGCCAGTGAAGAGCAGGTGCGGGCGATCATGAGCGCGCAGGCCAGTCGTGACGAACGCTTGCGTCATGCGGATGATGTATTGGTGAATGACCGTGACATGGCATGGCTACAGACAGAAGTAGAGCGTCTGCATGCTTTCTATCTTACTTTGCGCGGAGGTACGCAATGACGACCAGGGTTCAATGCCCGACATGCAGTGCGCCAGTCGAGTGGAGTGCTGCCAGTGCACATCGTCCATTCTGCTCTGAACGCTGCAAACTCATCGATCTTGGCGCCTGGGCCTCGGAGAAGCATGCGATTCCTGGCGATGAGCTGGAGGATGAAGTGTTTTCCGGGGATTTATCCCTGCGCCATTAATCAGTAGGCAGCCTCCAGCGGTCCGCCGGCAATCAATGCGAAGGCTCGTCATCTTTCCAGGGGGCTTGCAGGTAGCGCGTGCGGTTGAAGGTTTCCAGGCAATCCGGATAGAACACCACCAGTGCCGTGACGGCCGTGCCGTTGATGAAGGCTTCTGGGAACATGATCAGCCAGAGATAGCCTGCAAAATCCTCCAGCCAGGGTGGCATGAGGTAACGCCCGTCCAGTAGCAGAATGCCCAGTGAGGCGAGTATGCACAGCAGGGCGGTCAGCGCGGCGGGAAAGAATCCGCAAAAGAATATATAGACGAACAGATTGCGGGGCTGGGCCTTTTCCACACGGCGGGCGCAAAGCTCCGTGACGATGACCGGGATCAGGATCAACAGTGTGCCGTTGATACCGATGGCGGCCCACTGCTGGTGGCCCGTGACGACGATGCCGAGTTGTGCGATGAGTCCTGCCAGTATTGCCAGTGGCCAGCCAAGCAGGAGTGTGACCGCGGTCATCCCGATGAAGTGGAAGGACAGGCCGGACTCGAAGTCGCGGCGCACCAGCCATAACAGGAACAGCGCCAGCATCGTACCGAACAGCAAGTGCTGGCGACGGGTATCGCTGAACAGCTCTACCCACGAAACCTCTCTTGCCGCCCAGGCCAGCGCGACGGCATAGATGCACCACCCTGTCACCAGGCTGGGTTGGGCAAGCAGGTCGGCAGCTATCATGCGGTGCTCTGTGATCGTGACGGGGCGGGAATTGTCGCTCTGGTGGAGGTGGTATGGAAGATGGGGGCGTAGCCGTGCGAGTCCGAGGGCGTGCGAATCGTCTTGGGAATTGACTTGCTATTTCTCTTGTAATCCGGATAATTCCGCAACCTTCCTGGCGGGGATGCCTAGCTCGTCGGGGAAATCAGGTAGGGGATGCCTAGCCTACCGAACACTTGCCGTGGCGGACGCACAGACCCGAGCCCCCGATAGCGTCTGTTTCCGGCTGTCCTGACCTTGTCAGGGCGAGCACTATTCAGTAAGATTTGCCGTCTTAATTTTCAGGCGGCCCCTGAGGCTATAACGAATGAAGACTTTTACTGCTAAACCGGAAACCGTCAAGCGCGACTGGTTCGTCGTCGACGCTGCCGGCCAGACCCTGGGTCGTCTGGCAACCGAAATCGCTAGCCGCCTGCGTGGCAAGCACAAGCCCGAGTACACCCCTCACGTTGATACCGGTGACTACATCGTTGTCATCAACGCCGAGCAGGTTCGTGTAACCGGCGCCAAGACGTCCGACAAGATGTATTACTCTCACTCCGGTTTCCCGGGTGGCATCAAAGAGATCAACTTCGAGAAGTTGATCGCAAAGGCGCCCGAGCGCGTGATCGAGACCGCGGTCAAAGGCATGCTGCCGAAGAACCCGCTGGGTCGCGACATGTATCGTAAGCTGAAGGTCTACAAGGGTGCTAACCACCCGCATAGCGCTCAGCAGCCCCAAGAACTGAAGATTTAACGGAATAGTTCATTATGTCGGCGACTCAAAATTACGGCACAGGCCGTCGCAAGACAGCAACCGCTCGCGTTTTCCTGCGTTCGGGTACTGGCAAGATCTCCATCAACAACCGCGCACTGGATAACTTCTTCGGTCGCGAAACTGCTCGTATGGTCGTTCGTCAGCCTCTCGAGCTGACCGGGACCACCGAGAAGTTCGACATCTACGTCACCGTCCTCGGCGGTGGTGTGAGCGGTCAGGCCGGTGCGATCCGTCACGGTATCACCCGTGCACTGATCGAATACGACGAGACTCTTCGCAGCCCGCTGCGCAAGGCCGGTTACGTGACTCGCGATGCTCGCGAAGTCGAGCGTAAGAAAATCGGTCTGCGTAAAGCGCGTAAGCGTCCGCAGTACTCCAAGCGTTAATAGCGCTTGTAAAAAACGCCCGGCTCCGGAAGGAGTCGGGCGTTTTTTTATGCCTGCGAATTCTTCGTAACGGCTCATGCTTTTTGCGCTTTCCTTTGTCGTCGCAGGGAAATCGTTGCCGTATGCGACAGCGTGTCGCGTCGCTGGAGGCCCCGTTTTACGGGGTTTGCAGCGTTTGGTCTCCGCTTATCACCTTGTCTTTATGGGGGCATTTCTTTACCATTTGGCGAATTTTTAGCGGCCTGATTTACGTAGTAGATGCCTGCTCTGGCAGGTCATAAGAAAAGCTGATGGGAGACGACTGAATGAGCAATGACGGCGTGAATGCTGGCCGGCGTCGCTTCCTCGTAGCCGCCACTTCTGTGGTGGGTGCGGCAGGAGCGGCGGGCGCTGCGGTCCCGTTCGTGGGATCGTGGTTCCCGAGTGCCAAGGCCAAGGCAGCCGGTGCACCGGTGAAGGTAAATATCGGCAAGATAGAACCGGGGCAGCAGATGGTTGCCGAGTGGCGTGGCCAGCCGGTGTTTATCGTGCGTCGTACCGAGGAGATTCTTGCGAATCTGGAGAAGGTCGCTGCACAGGTGGCCGACCCGGAATCCAAGGCTTCGGTACAGCCTGCCTATGTCGATCCGAAGGTCCGTTCGATCAAGCCGGAACTGCTGATTGTGGTCGGTCTCTGCACTCACCTGGGTTGCGCGCCTTCCTTCCGTCCGGAAGTGGCCGCCGCAGACCTCGGTGCCGACTGGGTAGGTGGGTACTTCTGCCCCTGCCACGGCTCGAAATACGACATGGCCGGACGTGTCTACAAGGCGCAGCCTGCGCCCTTGAACCTGCCGGTGCCCCCGCACACCTACGAGACGGATGATGTGATCATCATCGGTGTGGACCAGGAGAACGCCTGATGAGCAAGTTCATGGAATGGGTCGATGCCCGCTTCCCCGCGACCAAAATGTGGGAAGACCATCTCGCCAAGTATTACGCCCCCAAGAATTTCAACTTCCTGTACTTCTTCGGCTCCCTGGCTCTGCTGGTTCTGGTCAACCAGATCATCACCGGTGTCTGGCTGACGATGAGTTTCGAGCCGTCCGCCGAAGGCGCCTTCGCCTCCGTCGAATACATCATGCGTGACGTCGAGTACGGCTGGATCCTGCGCTACCTGCACTCCACCGGGGCGTCGGCGTTCTTCGTCGTGGTCTATCTGCACATGTTCCGTGGCCTGCTCTACGGTTCCTACCAGAAGCCGCGCGAGCTGGTGTGGATCTTCGGCATGATGATCTACCTGGCGCTGATGGCCGAAGCCTTCATGGGTTATCTGCTGCCCTGGGGCCAGATGTCCTACTGGGGTGCCCAGGTGATCATTTCGCTGTTCGGTGCCATTCCGGTGATCGGCGACGACTTGACCCAGTGGATCCGTGGTGACTACCTGATCTCCGGTATCACGCTGAACCGCTTCTTCGCCCTGCATGTGATCGCGCTGCCGATCGTCATTCTCGGCCTGGTGGTGCTGCATATCCTGGCACTGCATGAAGTTGGCTCGAACAACCCGAAAGGGGTCGACATCAAGAAACTGAAGGACGAAAACGGCGTTCCGCTGGACGGTATCCCGTTCCACCCTTACTACACGGTGAAAGACATCGTGGGTGTGGTGGTGTTCCTGTTCGTCTTCTGTGCCGTGGTGTTCTTCTTCCCGGAAATGGGTGGTTATTTCCTGGAGAAACCGAACTTCGAAGCGGCGAACCCGTTCAAGACACCTGAACACATCGCACCTGTCTGGTACTTCACACCGTTCTACGCGATCCTGCGGGCCGTTCCGGACAAGCTGATGGGCGTCATCGCCATGGGCGCTGCCATCGCCGTGCTGTTCGTCCTGCCATGGCTCGACCGCAGCCCGGTCAAGGCCATGCGCTACAAAGGCTGGCTGAGCAAGATCTGGCTGCTGGTGTTCTGTGTTTCCTTCGTAATCCTCGGGGTGCTGGGCGTGCTGTCGCCGACACCGGGTCGTACGCTGCTGTCGCAGATCTGCACGGCGCTGTATTTCGCGTACTTCATCTTCATGCCGTTCTATACGCGCATGGAGAAGACCAAACCGGTTCCGGAAAGGGTGGACGGCTGATGAAAAAGCAATTCGCTGCATTGATTCTTGCAATATTGCCGGCGTTCGCTTTTGCCGCCGGTCCTTCGGTCCATCTCGACAAGGTCGATATCGACCTGCGTGACAAAGCCTCCCTGCAGGATGGTCTGAACACGTTCGCCAACTACTGCATGGGTTGCCACAGCGCCCAGTACCAGCGTTACGAGCGTGTGGCCAATGACCTGGGTATTCCGGAAGACGTGATGCTGAAAAACATCGTCTTCAACGAGGAAGCCAAGATCGGCGACCACATGAAGATCGGCATGCGCGCCAATGACGCCAAGGTCTGGTTCGGTGCCGCACCGCCCGACCTGACGCTGGTGGCCCGTGTCCGTGGGAATGACTGGCTGTACTCCTACCTGCGCAGCTTCTACGAAGATCCGGCGCGGCCTTATGGGGTCAACAACACGGTTTTCCCGAACGTCGGTATGCCGCACGTGCTGGCGCCGCTGCAAGGTCGCCAGGTCATCCCGGCACATCTGCCAGAGGGCGAGAGCGTCGACTGCAAACAGGTTCAGGTCGTCGAGGGTGGCCGCAAGCAGTTCGATCCGCTGACCGGCACGCCGATCACGCATGAAGACTGCAGCCAACTGACCGTGGTCTCGGGGACTGGCTCCCTGAACACTGCGGAGTACGACGAGAAGGTGAAGAATCTGGTAGCCTTCCTCGCGTATTCGGCCAACCCGGTCAAGCTGGAGAGCCAGCGTATCGGGACCTATGTGCTGCTGTTCCTGGTCGTGTTCTTCGTGTTCGCTTATCTGCTCAAACGCGAATACTGGAAAGACGTGCACTGACAGCTGCTGCATAATCCGCGTTACACCGCACGCGCCCTTATGGGCGCGTGCGTTTTTCTGCTTCTGATGAATTCGAAAAGAGGAAGGCCCATGGCCGCAGTCAATCGCCTGGCCTGCTATTCCGATCCCGTCGACCACTACTCTCACCGTGTGCGGCTCGTGCTGGCGGAAAAGGCTGTCAGCGTCGATATCATCGATGTCGGGCCGGGCCAGTGTCCGCCCCAATTGACCGAAGCCAACCCCTACGGGGGCGTGCCGACGCTGGTTGGGCGAGAGCTGGCATTGTTCGATGCGCAGGTGATCCTGGAGTACCTGGAAGAGCGTTATCCGCATCCGGCACTGCTGCCGGCCTATCCGCAGGAAAAGGCCAAGAGTCGCTTGCTGATCCACCGGATACAGCGTGATTGGTGTGTGCTGGTCGACTGCATCCAGGCGCGCGATACCGATGAAGCCCGACGCGTGCAGGCCCGCAAGGAGTTGCGTGAAAGCCTGACGGGCGTGTCACCGGTCTTTGCGCAATGGGCGTACTTCTTCAGTGATGAATTGAGCCTGGTGGACTGCTGCCTGCTGCCGCTCTTGTGGCGCTTGCCGGTCCTGGGCATCGAGCTGCCCCGTGCAGCCCGCCCCTTGCTCGATTACATGGAGCGAAACTTCACCCGGCCGACGTTCCAGGCCAGTCTTTCCGCTGCCGAGCGCGATATGCGCCAAGAGAGGCTCTGTTCATGACATCCAGCCGTCCCTATCTCCTGCGTGCCCTGTATGAATGGCTCGTCGACAATAGCTGCACGCCCCACCTGCTGGTGGACGCCGAGTTCGCCGGGGTGCGGGTGCCTGCCGGTTTTACCCAGGATGGCCAGATCGTGCTGAACGTATCGCCCCAGGCAACCCGGCATATGCACATGGATAACGAGGCGGTGAGCTTCGAGGCGCGCTTCGGTGGTGTGCCGCAGCAGTTGTACGTGCCGGTGGCGGCGATCCTGGCGATCTACGCCAGAGAAAATGGCCAGGGCATGGTGTTCGAAGTGGAGGAGGATTCCGAGCCGACTCCACCGGAAGATACGACCCCCGAGCCTGCGGCCACAGCGAAGCCATCGGGGCGGCCAAGCCTGAAGGTGGTCAAGTAGCGCCGCCGGTGGCTACGGTCTGATCTCTATCAGCGTACGGTCTGGCACCCGTCGCCAGACGTCGCGCATGTCCGTGTTCTTCAGGGCGATGCAGCCGTCGGTCCAGTCGAGGGTATGGAAGAACCATTCGGGGAATTCATCATCGATCGGTGTGCCGTGCAGCATGATCATGCCGCCCGGGTTCACGCCGCTGGCTCGCGCCATGGCGGCGTCATGGGCGTTGGGGTAGGAGATGTGCATGGCCAGGTTGTACTTCTCGCTGCGCTTGCGCCAGTCGATCCAGTAGATACCCTCCGGTGTACGCAGGTCGCCTTCCTGACGCTTCGCCCCTTCGGGGCGCTTCCCCAGCGAGATGCGGTACTGCTTGATCACCTGCCCGTGGCTGATCAGTTGCAACTGCCGCTCGGACTTGAGTACCAGCACCTTGTCTATCCGTTGAGGCTGTGGCGATGCATGCAGGTCCGTGGCGATGAGGCTCAGGCAGATAAGGGTCAGTAACCAGCGCATCATTCGACTTCCTGTGCGGGCCTGGGGCTGCCGGTTGGGCTGCGCCGGCTCATTTCAATTCGGATTCGGCCAGGGTGAGTGTGCGTGGAATACGCGTGGCATCCCAGTGTGCAATGCCCCAGTTCATCAGTTCCGTGCGGTTGGCGTCATGCAGCGCCTGGGGTGGATTCTGCCCTAGCGCTCGCAGGGCGCGTAGCAAAAGCGGCGCCGCCTGTCCGGCCTGTAGCGGCGGCGAGCGGTAGGACTTGCCCAGCTTGTGCCCGTCCGGCTGGATGACCAGCGGTACGTGCAGGTAGCGCGGCTGTGGCAGGCCCAGCAGTTCCTGCAGGTAGAGTTGCCGGGGCGTCGAGTCGAGCAGGTCGGCGCCGCGCACCACATCGGTCATGCCCTGGTAGGCATCGTCCAGCACCACCGCCAGTTGATAGGCAAACAGGCCGTCCCGGCGGCGAATCACGAAGTCACCGACATCCCGGCCCAGGTGCTGGCTGAAGCGGCCCTGGACACGGTCCTCGAAGGCATATTCCAGTTGCGGCACGCGCAGGCGTATCGCGGCATCCCTGTCGGGTTTTCGCGCTTCTCGGCAGAAGCCGGGGTAGATCGGCCAGGGTTCCAGGCGCTTGCGCGAGCAATCGCAGGGATAGGCCAGCCCCTGTACCAGCAGGTGTTGCAGTGTCTGCTGGTAGGCGTCGCTTCGTTCGCTCTGGCGCAAGAGCGTGCCGTCCCACTCGAAACCATAGGCTTCCAGTGTGGAGAGGATGGCCGCCTGGGCGCCGGGGGCTTCACGGGGTGGATCGAGGTCTTCCATGCGCAGCAGCCAGCGCCCCTTGGCCGCGCGCGCGTCGAGGTACGAGGCAAGCGCTGCCATCAGCGAACCAAAATGCAGGTAGCCACTGGGTGTCGGGGCGAATCGGCCGGTATAACCGTGGGGCGTTGGCATGGCGGGACGGGCTTCGGGAGATGGCTGTCCGCGGGGGAGGGTACCTGCCCACTCCCGCCAGGGCGGGAATGGGCGCGTATCCTTATGAGCCGATCTGCTTTTCCTTGATCTCGGCCAGGGTCTTGCAGTCGATGCACAGTGTCGCGGTCGGACGGGCTTCGAGACGACGGATGCCGATCTCGACGCCACAGGAATCGCACCAGCCGTACTCGTTCTCGTCGATCAACTGCAGGGTTTCGTCGATCTTCTTGATCAGCTTGCGCTCGCGGTCACGGGCGCGCAGTTCGAGGCTGAATTCTTCCTCCTGGCTGGCACGGTCCGCCGGATCGGGGAAGTTGGCCGCTTCGTCCTGCATGTGATGCACGGTACGGTCGACTTCCTCCATCAGCTCCAGTTTCCATTTGGTCAGGATACCGGTGAAGTGCGCACGCATCCGATCATTCATGTACTCCTCGCCTTTGGACTCCTTGTAGGGCTCGAAGGCGCGGATCAGTTGACTGCTCGATTTTGACTTTTCATTAATGGGCATGGATGAACGCCTCTCGCTATGTCCATTGCGCAGGTTGGTGATCCCTTGCCGGCAAGGCCGGTCCTGCGGATGCAAGCGGGCGAACTTACCAGATCGCATCGGGGCGCGCTACTCCCGAGTATCACCGCAGCTGCAGGGGGGAAGGGACCTTGGGTAGAATCCCGGTTTCGCTTCGTTCAGGACGGTTCGATGACCTCGCTTTACAGTGCACGCAGCCGTGCGATAGAGCCCTTCCATGTCATGGCCCTGCTGGCGCGTGCCAACCAGTTGCAGGCCCAGGGGCATGACGTCATTCACCTCGAGATCGGCGAGCCCGATTTCACCACGGCCGCCCCGATCGTCGCTGCCGGGCAGGCCGCGTTGGCGGCCGGCCATACCCGTTACACCGCCGCCAGGGGGCTGCCGCAGTTGCGTGAAGCCATTGCCGGATTCTATGCGCAGCGCTACGGGCTATCCATTGACCCCGAACGCGTGCTGATTACTCCCGGTGGCTCAGGCGCTTTGTTGCTGGCGAGCAGCCTGTTGGTCGATCCGGGCCGGCACTGGCTGCTGGCCGACCCGGGGTATCCGTGCAACCGGCATTTCCTGCGCCTGGTCGAAGGCGCTGCGCAACTGGTGCCGGTCGGTCCGGATGTTCGCTATCAACTGACCGAGGAACTGCTGGAGCGTCACTGGAACGCCGATACGGTGGGCACGCTGGTGGCGTCGCCGGCCAATCCGACTGGGACGTTGCTGGATCGCCAGGAATTGGCCGGGCTGGCGCGTGGCACCCGTGCGCATGGCGGGCACCTGGTGGTCGACGAGATCTACCACGGGCTGACCTATGGGGTGGACGCCGTCAGCGCCCTTGAGGTGGACGACGAGGCCTTCGTGCTGAACAGCTTTTCCAAGTACTTCGGTATGACCGGCTGGCGCCTGGGCTGGCTGGTGGCGCCGCCGCAGGCTGTGCCGGAGTTGGAGAAGCTGGCGCAGAACCTTTATATCAGTGCGCCGAGCATGGCCCAGCATGCGGCGCTGGCCTGCTTCGAGCCGGCCACGCTGGACATCCTCGAAGCGCGCCGTGCGGAATTTGGCAAGCGCCGGGACTTCCTGCTGCCAGCCCTGCGCGAGCTGGGCTTCGGCATTGCCGTCGAGCCGCAGGGGGCTTTTTACCTGTACGCCGATATCAGCGCCTTCGGTGGCGACGCCTATGCCTTCTGCCAGCACATGCTGGAGCGCCAGCATGTGGCGATCACGCCCGGCATCGACTTCGGCCGCTACCGTGCGCAGCAGCATGTGCGTTTCGCCTATACCCAGGACCTGCCGGTGCTGCAGCGTGCGCTGGAGCGGATCGCCAAGGGCTTGCAGGAGTGGCAGGGCTGATGCGCTTTCCCGTTCCGCTGCAACAGGCTGTTCTGGTCCGGCGCTACAAGCGTTTTCTCGCCGATATCGTCACCGAAGAAGGGGAGGCGTTGTGTATCCACTGCCCGAATACCGGCTCGATGCTCAACTGCCAGGGTGAGGGCGCGCGCCTGTGGTTCAGCCGTAGCGACGATCCGAAGCGCAAGCTGCCCGGCACCTGGGAACTGGTGGAGACGCCCCAGGGACGCTTGGCTTGCATCAATACCGCGCGGGCCAACGCGCTGGTCGAGGAAGCGCTGCGTGAGGGTGTGATCGCAGAACTGGCGGGTTTTACCCGGTTGCGCCGCGAGGTGCCCTACGGGCAGGAGAACAGCCGTGTCGATTTTCTGCTCGAATATCCACAGGGGTTGGCCTATGTCGAGGTCAAAAGTGTGACGCTGGGGTTTGCTGACAGTGCCGTGGCTGCCTTCCCGGACGCGGTCACGGCGCGCGGCGCACGGCACTTGCGCGAGCTGGCGGCGCTGGCCCGCGAGGGTGTGCGGGCGGTGCTGTTGTATTGCGTCAACCTGTCGGGTGTCGAAGCGGTGCGGCCTGCCGTGGAGATCGATGCGGCCTATGCCGCCGCACTGGCCGAGGCGAAGGCGAGCGGTGTCGAAGTGCTCGCCTATGCGGCGGAGATCTCACCGGAAGCGATTCGCCTGGTGCGGCGGATTCCGGTGCAGGAGTAGCCGCCCAGCCTACGGGTGTTTCCCTTCCGTCACATCGAAATGCAGCACCCCGATGACTTGCCCTGAGTCGGTCACGACCCTGACTTTCCATTGGCCCGCGGCCTTGGGGGGGAAGTTACGCTTGTGGCTCCAGGCGCGATAACCGGTCTTGATGCCTCCGTCTATCTCCAGGGCGATCCGGTCGATGACGCGGTCTGCCTGTGACCACTCGTGGTAGATGCGTTCCTTGAGGCCGCGAGGGGCGCTGATGGCGGTGTAGGCGTACAGGCCATTGAGGCCCAGCTTCGCGCTGTCGATCTGCTGGATGCTTTGCCCAGGGCGCCGCTGGCCCGGGTCGAGGCTGTCGCTGACCACCATGTCGGTCATCCACAGGGTGGCCGGTGGTACCCAGCTTCTGATTTCCCAGCCGCCCAGCCCGACCAGCGCGGCGATGCTGATGATCGCCAACAGGCGCCTGAAGCCCCAGTGCGGGAACAGGCCACTGAAGCTCGGCAAGGCAAAGAGTACGGCGATACCCAGGGCCCACTGGTAACTCTGCGCCGTCGACAGGTGCAGGATGAGCGGCAGTACCGTCAGCAGTACGGCGAACAGTGTCAGCGCGTGGAAGGCCAGGTATATCCAGCGTCGAGGCGCCAGCCAGCGGTAGTAGAGCGGGTCGATCAGGGCCACCAGTGCCGCCGCGCCGAGCAGCCCGGTGAACAGTGCCTGGCTGCTGTTCCAGGCGGTGGTGACGAAGAAGAACGGCAGGATGAAGAACAGGCTCTCCTGGTGCACCATCTGGGTCGCATAGCGCAACAGCGGTGGCGGCAGTTGCCAGCCGAGCCAGCGCTTGAGCGCGTTGCGCAGGCTGCTTTCCAGCATCAGCCACAGCCAGCTCACCAGCATGACGATGGCAATCACGCGCCCAAGCCCGGCCTGGCGCTCGACCAGGATGAAGCTGGCCACGCCGGAGAGGAAGCTGAGCAGGGCGACAGTGCCGGGGTAGCGCTGCACGACTCCGGCGATCAGTGTGATCAGGCGGGCCGTCTGGTTCCTCCAGGTCATGATGGCTGGCGAGGACTCAGGACGGGGTGCGCTTGCCCCAGCGCGTGTCCGCGCTGGGTTGCCAGGCCTTCATCAGCTCCAGCAGCTCGATCGGCGATTCGCTGCGTTGCAGCATGGTGCGCTGCTCCTGGCGGACGAAGCCCTCGTCGACGAGGTGGTCGAGGAACTGGCTGAGCTTGCTGTAGAAACCGTGCACATCCAGCAGCCCCATGGGCTTGCTGTGGTAGCCCAGTTGGCCCCAGGTCCAGGCTTCGAACAGTTCTTCCAGCGTGCCCAGGCCGCCGGGAAGGGCGATGAAGCCTTCGGCCAGTTCGGCCATGCGCGCCTTGCGTGCGTGCATGCCGTCGACCACTTCCAGGCGCGTCAGGCCTTCGTGGCCGATCTCCGAGTTTTTCAGGCTTTGCGGGATGATGCCGATGACCTCGCCCCCTGCCGCCATGCAGGCGTCGGCCACCACGCCCATCAGTCCGACGGAGCCGCCGCCATAGATCAGTTGAATGTTGCGCGCGGCGAGGGTGCGGCCCAGGTCGCTGGCCGCAGCCTGGTAGGCAGGGTTGGCGCCAGTGCTGGCACCGCAGAACACGCAGATTGAACGCAGAGACATCATGTGCTCCGTGGGTTGGGAGCGGCAAAGTATCCTCCGCTTGCGCCTCGCGGCCAAGCGTGGCTTGCCAGTGCGCTGCCGCTGATGGCGCAGGCGTAGGTGGCCAGCAGGGTTTCCAGAAGTGGGTGGCGCGCCATGATCATGCCCTCCGGCGGGGATTCGACGGGGCGATTCTCTGCCTGCGGGGGCGTCGTGGCTGTTTGAATCCATCAATGGCCGCGATAGTCGGCAATGCGGCGATGTCCGGGTAATTCGCTCGGCCTTTCTGGTTGTTTTTTGTGCTATATTCCGCGCCCGTTTTTTCAGCCTGCCCTGCGAGCACCCTGAATCCGTCATGCAAGCCGCCAAGCCATTGTTCGACTATCCCAAATACTGGGCCGAGTGTTTCGGTCCGGCCCCCTTCCTGCCCATGAGCCGGCAGGAGATGGACCTGCTGGGCTGGGATTCCTGCGACGTGATCATCGTCACCGGGGATGCCTACGTCGATCATCCATCCTTCGGCATGGCGATCATCGGTCGCCTGCTGGAGGCGCAGGGCTTTCGCGTCGGCATCATTGCCCAGCCCGACTGGCGCAGCAAAGACGACTTCATGAAGCTGGGCGAGCCCAACCTGTTCTACGGTGTCGCGGCCGGCAACATGGATTCGATGATCAACCGCTACACCGCCGACCGCAAAGCGCGCTCCGATGACGCCTACACGCCGGGCGGCCTTGCCGGGCAGCGGCCGGACCGTGCCAGCCTGGTCTACAGCCAGCGCTGCAAGGAGGCCTACAGCCATGTGCCGGTGGTGCTTGGCGGCATCGAGGCATCCCTGCGGCGGATCGCCCACTACGACTACTGGCAGGACAAGGTGCGCCGCTCGATCCTGATGGACGCCACCGCCGACATCCTGCTCTACGGCAATGCCGAACGGGCCATTGTGGAGATCGCCCAGCGCCTGGCTTTCGGCGAATCGTTCGACAGCATCACCGATATCCGTGGCACCGCCTTCGTGCGCCGTGACACGCCAGCAGGCTGGTTCGAGATCGACTCGTCGCGCATCGACCGTCCGGGCAAGGTCGACAAGATCATCAACCCCTATGTGAACACCCAGGACAGCGCCGCTTGTGCCATCGAACAGGCCAAGGGCGAGGCGCAGGACGCGGACGAAGCCAAGGTGGTGCAGTTGCTGGCTCACCCGAGGCTGGAGCGTGATCGCACGGTGATCCGCCTGCCGTCGTTCGAGAAGGTGCGCAACGATGCGGTGCTCTATGCCCACGCCAACCGCGTGCTGCACCTGGAGACCAACCCCGGCAATGCCCGTGCGCTGGTGCAGCGCCATGGCGAGACCGACATCTGGCTCAATCCGCCGCCGATTCCCATGAGCACCGAGGAGATGGACTACGTCTTCGGTCTGCCCTATGCCCGTGTGCCGCACCCGTCCTATGGCAAGGCGAAAGTGCCGGCCTACGAGATGATCCGCTTCTCGGTGAACATCATGCGTGGCTGCTTCGGCGGCTGCACCTTCTGCTCCATCACCGAGCACGAAGGCCGCATCATCCAGAACCGCTCCCACGACTCGATCATTCGCGAGATCGAGGAAATGCGCGACAAGGTGCCGGGCTTCACCGGCGTGGTATCCGACCTGGGCGGGCCGACCGCCAACATGTACCGCATCGCCTGCAAGAGCCACGACATCGAGCAGCACTGCCGCAAGCCGTCCTGCGTCTTCCCGGGCATCTGCGAGAACCTCAATACCGACCATTCGTCGCTGATCGAGCTGTACCGCAAGGCGCGGGCGTTGCCGGGGGTGAAGAAGATCCTGATCGCGTCCGGGCTGCGCTACGACCTGGCCGTTGAGTCGCCGGAATATGTCCGCGAGCTGGTCACCCACCACGTTGGCGGCTACCTGAAGATCGCCCCGGAGCATACCGAGCGTGGTCCGCTGGACAAGATGATGAAGCCGGGCATCGGCAGCTACGACCGCTTCAAGCAGATGTTCGAAAAGTTCTCGAAGGAGGCGGGCAAGGAGCAATACCTGATCCCGTACTTCATCGCTGCGCATCCGGGGACGACCGACGAGGACATGATGAACCTCGCCCTGTGGCTCAAGCGCAACGGCTTCCGCGCCGACCAGGTGCAGGCTTTCTACCCGTCGCCGATGGCCACCGCCACCGCCATGTATCACTCGGGCAAGAACCCGCTGCGCAAGGTGACCTACAAGAGCGACGGCGTGACCATCGTCAAGAGCGAGCAGCAACGTCGCCTGCACAAGGCTTTCCTGCGCTACCACGACCCGAAGAACTGGCCGCTGCTGCGCGAAGCGCTGGCCGCCATGGGGCGTGCCGACCTGATCGGCAGTGGCAAGCACCAGTTGATTCCCGTGCATCAGCCGCAAGCCGACGAATACCAGAGCGCCCGCCGCAAGAACTCCACGCCAGCGGCCAGCAAGAAGGCCGGTGCCAGCAAGCCCCTGCTGACCCAGCACACCGGCCTGCCGCCGCGCAGCCATGATGGCAAGTCCTGGGAAAAGCGCGAACAGGCCAAGGCCGCCGCCGAGGCGCGGCGCAAGGCTGGCAAGCGCCCTGCGAGTGGCGGCGGCAAGCCGCGTCCGGTGGCGCCGCGCTGAGAACCATTCCCTGATCGCCGCAGGTGATATGACCTGCGGCGCTGCCTATTCCCCCTGTACGGGAAACGTTGGTAGCATCCGGCGCCATTGAGTGCGTGTCTCTCCCTGCGTGTCCATGTCTCCCCATGGGCCGGGTCGACGCTTGCCAAGTGTTACGGTCGCTCGACCGTCAAGGGCTGGCACCGATTGGCAGCAACCTTTCGGCACGCAATCATCCAACTATCCATTTGATGTATTTCCGCCTTTCAGGGATGTAGCCAGATGAAGCAGGCAATGTGGTGGGCGATAGCTGCCCTGTGCGCTAATACGGCCCTGGCCGCAGTCGGGGATGATCCCTTGCTCGCCCCCGAGGCGAGCATGACCTCTGCGAGCGAGGTGCGAGGTGTATTGCGGGCTCGCTCCCAGGCGGTGCTGGCCAGCGAGTTGCCGGGCCGCATCACCGAGATGCCATTTGCCGAGGGGCAGTCGTTCAGCAAGGGCGATGTACTGGTGCGCTTCGATTGCCGTGCTTATCAAGCGCAGGCCAATGCCTCCGCCGCAGCGGTGCGTGCTGCGCGTGAAGAGTTGCGTAATAAACAGCAGTTGGCCGCACTGAACTCAGTCGGGCGCCTCGAGGTGAGCCTGGCCGAGGCCCGACAGGCCCAGGCTCAGGCCGAGTCACAGGTCTATCAGGTGCAGGTCCAGCGTTGCCAGGTCAAGGCGCCTTACGACGGTCAGGTCGTGGCGCGTCGGGTTCAGGCCCACGAAAGTGTCGCCAGCGGCGCGCCGCTGCTGGAAATCGTCGACAACCGCTCCCTGGAAATCCATCTGCTGGTGCCGTCACGCTGGCTCGGCAGGCTCAAGCCCGAGCAGACCTTCAGCTTCGTACCCGATGAAACCGGCAAGCTGATCGCCGCCGTGGTCAAGCGCCTTGGCGCGCGCATCGATGAAGGCAGTCAGACGCTCCTGCTGATCGCCAGCGTGCCGGCCAATACTCCGGGCCTGCTGGCCGGGATGAGCGGCACCGCACAGTTCGCGGAGCCGCAATGAGCGCTCCCGTTCCAGGCGCCCTGGAGCAACTGCTGGCGCATTACCTCAAGCTGGAGCGCCAGGCTCGCGTTGCAGCATCCACCGAGGTGCTGTCGTTCAGCATGGTCAACGACAGTCAGCCCCTGTTCGGCTATCGCCATGGTGCGCTGCTGATCGCTGGCAAGGTGCGCGCCCTGACGGGTATCAGCGCGGTCGAGCCAAATGCGCCGTTCGTGGTCTTTATCGAGCGCATGGCCGCTCGGCTGGCTGCGGGTGAGCGTTTTGCCCTGCCGGGCGCGGTGCCGCCAGAGAGTGTCGACCAGGCCAGCCGTGACGACTGGCAGGCGCTGTCGGCGCCGCATGCCTTCTGGTTGCCGCTCAAGGACCGCCAGGGCCAGGTGTTCGGCGGCCTTTGGCTGGCCCGTGACAGTGCCTGGAGCGAGGCCGAGCAGACCTTGCTGGCGCAACTGGGTGATTGTTATGGCCATGCCTGGTGCGCGCTGCAACCGGGCAAGCCATGGCGTTTGCGCTGGCCGGCGCGGACCCGTTGGGCCATGGCCGGCGCACTGCTGCTGGTGTTGCTGGTGCCGGTACGCCAGTCCGTGCTGGCTCCGGCCGAAGTGGTACCGCGCAATGGCCAGGTGGTCGCTGCGCCGCTGGACGGTGTGGTCGCCGAGGTGCTGGTCAAACCCAACCAGCCGGTGCAGGCCGGGCAGGTGCTGGTGCGCTTCGACGCAACCAGCCTCAAGGCCCAGGCCGATGTCGCCGAGCGTACCCTCGGCGTGGCTGAGGCTGAATTCAAGGCCAACACCCAGCGCGCGTTTTCCGATGCCGACTCCAGTGCCCGTCTGGATCTGCTGGCGGCACGGGTCGAGCAGAAGCGTGCCGAGCGTGATTACGCCCACGACCTGCTGGGGCGCAGCGAAGTGCGCGCCGGACGCGACGGTATCGCCGTGTTCGCCGATGCCCAGCGCTTTATCGGCAAGCCGATGCGCACCGGTGAGCGCTTGATGGAAATCGCCGATCCGGCTCAGGCTGAGTTGCGTATCGAACTGCCGGTGGCTGATGCGATTCGTCTGGACAACGGCGCAGAAGTGGCGCTGTTTCTCGACAGCGATCCGTTGAACCCCCACAGCGCCAAGCTGGAGCGCGCGGCCTACCAGGCGCAAAGCACCGCCGCCGGGCAATTGGCCTACAGGCTCGACGCCAGCTTTGACGATGCACCGCCGCGCATTGGCCTGCGCGGCACTGCCAAGCTGTTCGGCGATCGCGCGCCGTTGGCCCTGTATCTGCTACGCCGGCCATTGGCGGCCCTGCGTCAGGCGGTGGGCTTATGATCCTGCCGGCGCTACGCCCGGACCTGCAACTTTCGGTGGCGACACCGGGGCTGGACGGCTCGCCGCAATGGACCCTGGCCGACCCGCTGCGCGGCAAGTACTTCAAACTCGGCGCGCCAGCCATGCGTTTGCTGCGTCACTGGGCCTTGGGCGATGCCCTGCAAGTGCTAAAGGCGGCCAATGGCGAGCCCGGTGCTCCGCTGACGCCGCAGGCGCTGGAAGAGTTGCTCAAGTTTCTCCGTGGGCATGACCTGATCAGCGGTGGCGACCCGGAGCAGAGCGCCAGCTACGAGGCCAAGGCGGCCAGCCGGCGTCAGGGACTCTGGACGCAGGTTCTGCACAAGTATCTGTTTTTCCGCATTCCTCTATGGCGCCCGGATGCCTTCCTCAATCGCACCTGGCCCTGGTTGGAGCGCTTTGGTCCCAACCTGCTGCGCATCGGTCTGCCATTGGTGCTGTTGCTGGGGGCCTTCCTGGTGATGCGCGACTGGGAGCGTTTTCTCGCGACTTTTCCGCAGTTGCTCAGCCTGGGCGGTGCGGCGGCGTTCGCCATCGCCCTGGGGTTCGCCAAGCTCTGCCATGAATTCGGCCATGCCTACATGGCCAAGCGTGCCGGTTGTCGGGTGCCGAGCATGGGGGTGGCGTTCATGGTCCTGTTGCCGATGCTCTACACCGATGTCAGTGATGCCTGGCGTGTACAGGACCGGCGTACACGGCTGTTGATCGGCTCCGGTGGTGTGCTGGCGGAACTGCTGCTGGCCTGCATCGCCTTGCTCGCCTGGTCGCTGCTGCCGGACGGGGCCGGGCGCACGGCAGCGTTCATGCTGGCCAGTGCCACCTGGATCACGACCCTGGTGATCAACGTCAACCCGCTGATGCGTTTCGACGGCTATTTCCTGCTCAGCGACCTGTGGGGCGTCGACAACCTCCAGGGGCGCGGCTATGCGCTGTGCCGCTGGCACCTGCGCGAAACCCTGTTCGGCTACGGCGAACCTGCCCCTGAGCGTTGGTCGCCGGCATTGCGCAAGCGTCTGTTGTACTGGGGCTATGCCTCGTGGCTCTGGCGTGCGGTGCTGTTCTTCGGCATCGCCCTGGCGGTCTATCACATGTTCTTCAAGGTGCTCGGCATCTTCCTGATGGTGGTCGAGCTGGCCTGGTTCATTTTCCTGCCGATCTGGAAGGAAATGGCGCACTGGTGGCAGCACCGTGACAAGGCCCATCCGCGCAAGGTGCTGTTCCTCGGTGGTGGTCTGCTGGCATTGCTGGCCGTGCTGCTGGTGCCATGGCGCAGCGGTGTGGAAGTGCCGGCGATGCTTGAGGCGTCTCGGGTCAGTGCACTGCATGCACCGACCGCCGCGCAAATTCGTGAGGTGTTGGTCAGGGACGGCCAGCCGGTCACGGAGAACCAGGTTCTGGTGACCCTGGCATCGCCGGACCTGGATGCGCGCATGAGCATTGGGCGGCGCGAGATCCAGATTCTCCAGTTGCAGTTGCGCCGACAGTCCGCTCGCAGCGAAACCGTTGGAGACAGCGGCATCCTTGAACAGCGGCTGGCCGAAGCCGTGGCCGAGTACCGTGGCTTGGCGGCGCAGCGTGAGCGCCTGGTGCTGCGTGCGCCCCATGACGGAGTGGTGCGTGACCTGGCTGACAACCTGAGCCCTGGCCGCTGGATCAGCGCCGAGTTGCCGCTGGCGCAGGTGGCTGACGGTGGCTTGCGCTTGCGCGGGTACCTGGCTGAAGCGGATCTCTGGCGGGTGGCGCCTGGGACCCGCGGGCATTTCGTCGCCGACGACGTCTTGCACGCTTCCATGCCGGTGGTTCTGGATGCGGTGGACACCAACGGTGTGGCCTATATCGACCAGGAGGCATTGATCTCGGAGCACAGTGGCCCGATTGCCATTCGTCGCGATGAGGAGAAGAGGGCGCTGCCCCTGCAAGCGCAATATGGCGTGCAGTTCGTACTCCAAAGCAGCCCTGTGCAGCCCTTGAACCACCCGCTGCGGGGCCTTGTTGTGCTGGACGGGCAGGGCGAGTCGCTGCTGGTCGCCGCCTGGCGCCGCATGGCAGCGATCGGTATCCGGGAAAGCGGTTTCTAGAGGCTGTTGAGGCGTCAGAGAGCCCCTGGCCGCAGTGTGCTGCCTGCCGCCTGTTGCAAACGGCCCCGATAGGCCGCAAGCCAGTACAAATGGGTTATGGCGTTCAGGCCCCGCCCCGCTGTAGTCTGAGCACCGATACAGCGGTTGGTCGTCTGCCCATTGACGGACAACCTCCCCGCGTGACCAGGCCCCAAGATGTTCGTCTCTAAGTAACAGTGCACCGTGATACTACGGCCTGCGCTGGACTTCACTGATGCTGGCGATCGGGTTCGCACTGAGCGGCTCTGCTCCTCGGTGCGCGTAGAACGACTGTTCCTGGCGTGCGGTTCGCGGCTGTTTTCGCGGTGCGGCCCACGTTCTGGCGGTCCGTGTTTTCGACATATGGCAGTGCATGGCTTCGAGTTGCAACTGATGGCAACCCTCGGCGGAACTACAGGGCTCCGCCACTTATTTTGGCCGCAGTGTCCAGCCGGATACTGCGGTGACATCCCAGGAGATGCAGCATGAAATTCATCGAGCGATTCTCGCGCAAGCCCGCCCAGCCGCCGCGCCTCGTCGAGCCTGGCCCTGCTCCGTTGCTGGTGGCCCTTGAGCCGCGAATCATGTTCGATGCCTCTGTGGCCGTGGTGGCCGAGGACGCTGCCGCGCAGACCGCCGCCGATACGGCCCGGGACAGTGCCTCCAGCACGGCTGACGCTGCCAGCGCGGATGCGCGTAGCCCACAGAACCAGCGCCAGGAAGTGGTCTTCGTCGATGGCGGCGTGGCCAATGTTGGCGAACTGCTCGCAGGCCTGCCGGGTAGCGCCGAAGTGGTCATCCTTGACCCGAGCAAGGACGGCCTGCAGCAGATGGCCGAGTACCTCAAGGGCCGTGAGGGCCTGGATGCCATCCACCTCCTGTCCCACGGTGCTGACGGTACGGTGCTGGTGGGCAATATCTGGCTCAGCAGTGCCAACCTTGTCGAACACCGCGCCGCGCTTGAAAGCATTGGCGCGGCGCTGAATGCCGATGGCGATTTGCTGTTGTATGGCTGTAGCGTCGGGGCCGATACCGCAGGCATCGACTTCATCAGCTCACTGGCGGCTGCCACCGGTGCTGACGTCGCAGCGTCCGACGACATTACTGGAAAAGGGGGCGACTGGAACCTTGAGGTGAATACCGGTGAGATTGAAGCCTCGGTTTTGCAGATCGACACTTACCAGCATGCGTTGAATGTCAGCAATACCACTGCCGAACTGCTGATTGACGGAGCACCGGCCTTGAGCGCCACAGTAGGTGCAGGTGTCGAATTCCTTATGGATGGGCGCGCGGACGTAAGCGAGTCCAATTGGTACATCGACATCGACCCCTCCGCATCAACAATCACTATGACATTCGTTACCAACGACGTCTCTGTGAGAGAAGGGATAGCCCGCCTCGATGTCGTCTTCAGTAATGGCACCCTGGATGCCATTACCTCTATCACTGCTGACACAGATGCAACTACGAGCCCTGCGGATATCTCAGCCAGCGTTGTCGGCGACGATAAGACGATCTCCTTTCATATCGACACCGCGGGGACAGGGGGGGACGGCGTACTGGTCTGGCGTTTCACTTCAACCAGCACCGCTGCGGATACTGCGCCCAGTGTCAGTGCCTCTGGCACTAATCCGAACTATCTCGAAAACAGCAGTCCGGTTGCACTGTTTTCCAATGTCACTGCCAGCACCAATGACAGTGACCAGAGCTTCACGGGGGCTACTTTCACGGTAACCAATGTCAGCAACGGCGCTTTGGAGGTTTTAAGCATCGACGGCATCAACATTGGTCTCAGCAACGGTAACAGCGGTGTATTGGCGAGCGGCGGTAGCTATAGCGTCAGTGTCGTTGCCGGTACGGCAACGGTCACGCTCAGCGGCATGAGCCGTACCGATGCCCAGATGAATACCCTGATCAACAACATCACCTACGGCAATGGCAGCGACGACCCCGGCAACAGCAGTCGCGTAGTCACCATCACTGAAATTACCGACAGCGGCAGCAATAACACCGCGGCTCTAAATATCGTTTCCACCGTATCGGTCATACCGGTCAACGATGCGCCGGTGATCACCCCGGTCAACCCGACCCTGGCCGGCCTGAGCGACAGCTCCACCAACAACAATGGCGACGCGGTCAACACGCTGCTCGGTGGCGTCACCGATGTCGACACCGGCTCGCTCAAGGGCATGATCGTCACCGGCATCACCAGCACTTACGGCACCTGGCAGTACAGCACAAACAACGGCTTCAGCTGGACCGATATCGGCAGCGCCTCGGATGCATCCGGACTGCTCCTGCGCTCAACGGATCGCGTACGCTTCGTACCGGATGGCGTGCATGGCGAGACGGCCACCATCACCTACCGCGCCTGGGATCAGACCAACAGCACCCAGGGCGGCCAGGGCTCCAGATTGAACGTCACCAGTCTCCTTGGTGGCAGCAACGCCTTCTCTACCGGCACTGACACCGCCAGTGTGGTGGTCACCGCGATCAACGATGCGCCGATCGTCACCGGCAGCGGCGGCAGCGTGGGCTGGACCGAGGGCAACAACGTCACGTCCACCCCCGTGACAGTCGACGCGAACATCTACCTCAGCGATCCAGACGGCCCGGGCGTCGACTACGTCAGGGTGCAGGTGACGTCCAACTACGCCTCCGGCGAGGACGTGCTTGGCTTCAACAACACCGACATGGCGGTGTACGGCGATATCGCCGGCGCCTGGAACGCCGGGCTGGGCATCCTGACCCTGACCTCCAGCAGTGGTACCGCGACCCAGGCGCAGTTCCAGGCGGCGATGCGTGCCGTGACCTTTACCAATACCTCGGACGCCCCGATCGTCGCGACCCGCACCGTGACCTTCCAGGCCAATGACGGCAGCCTGAACTCCAACGTCGTGTCGCGCAGCGTCACCATCACCGCGGTAGACGACTCGCCGGTGATCAGCGCGCCAACCAACGTCACCGTGACCGAAGACACCCTGTCGCCAGTGACCGGCATCATCCTCAGCGATGTCGACTCCGCCAGCGGCTCTCTGACCCTGACCGTCGGCGCCGGCAACCTCAGCGCCACCAGCGGCAGTGGCGTGACCGTGAGCGGCACCGGTACTGCGCTGATCCTCAACGGCACCCTGACCGCGATCAACAACTTCATTGCCGCCGGCAGCCTGAAGTACACCCCGGCGTTGAACTCCAACACCAGCGTAACCCTCGGCCTGAGCCTGGACACCGCCAGCGTCAGCACCGACACGCGCAACCTGACTATCGACATCACCCCGGTGAACGACGCGCCGACCATCAGCGGCCCGGTCAGCATCAACGTCACCGAGGACGTGGCCAAGTCCATGGCCGGCATCACCTTCGGCGATGTCGACTCCGGCAGCGGCAGCGTCCGGGTGATCTTCAGCGTGGCCAACGGCAACGGCACCTTCAGCGCGACCGCCAGCAGTGGGGTGACCGTGACCAACAACGGCACCAACGCCATCACCCTGGAAGGCACCGTCGCCGACATCAACACCCTGGTCAGCAACGGTCGCCTGACCTACCTCGGCGCGCTCAACGCCGCCGGGGTCAAGACCATGTCGATCTCGATCAACGACAACGGCAACACCGGCAGCGGCGGCGCCCTGCAGGTCAACGCCAACATCTCGCTGGTGATCGCCGCGGTCAACGACGCGCCAGTCAACAACCTGCCGGCCGCCCAGACCGTGTTCCAGGACGGCTCGCTGGTGTTCAACAGCGCCAACGGCAACCTGATCACCATCACCGACGTGGATGTCGGCGGCAACACCGTGAAGCTGTCCCTGACCTCGGTCAACGGGCAGATGACCCTGGGTTCGATCGTCGGGCTGAGCTTCAGCACCGGCGATGGCACCAACGACACGTCGATGGTCTTCACCGGCACCCTGGCGGCCATCAACGCCGCCCTGAACGGCCTGACCTTCACCCCGCAGCCCGGCTACAACGGCACCGGCTCGATCACCTTCGTGAGCGACGACCAGGGCTACAGCGGCGCCGGCGGCGTCCAGACCGATACCGATACCGATACCCTGTCGATCACTATCGCGCCGATCAACCCGAAAATCACCGGCGTGGTGGCAGCCCCGGGCAGCGATGGCGCGCACAAGGTCGGCGAGACCATCGATATCGTGGTCCAGTTCGACAACAACGTCATCGTCGACACTAGCTCCGGCATCCCGACCCTGCTCCTGGAAACCGGCGCCATCGACCGTCAGGCGGTGTACCTCAGTGGCACCGGGACCAACCAGCTGACCTTCCGCTACACCGTGCAGGTCGGTGACCTCAGCGGTGACCTCGACTACGCCAGCACCTCGGCGCTGTCGCTGAACGGCGCGGTTCTGCAGAGCGCCCAGGGCCACTCGGCGATCCTGACCCTGCCGGCCGTAGGCGGCGCCAGCTCTCTGGCCGGCCAGCAGGCCATCGTCGTCGACGGCGTGGCACCGAGTATCAGCAACATCGTGCTGCCGAGCGATGCCAGCTATCGCCTCGGGCAGAATATGGACTTCACCGTCAACTTCAGCGAAGCGGTCAGCGTCGACGCCACCGGCGGCACGCCGCGCATCGAAGTGACCCTCGACACCGGCGGCGTTGCCTATGCCGAGTACGTCTCCGGCAGCGGTACCAGCGCCCTGGTGTTCCGTCTCGTGGTCGCCAGCGGCCAGCAGGACAGCAACGGCATTACCGTCGGCAACAGCATCCAGCTCAACGGCGGCAGCCTGCGCGACCTGGCCGGCAACGACAGCCCCGTCGCACTGGCGCCGGGCAACAGCAGCGGCATCCTCGTCGACGGCATCGTGCCGACCGTGGCCACCGTCAGCGTGCCGGCCAGCGGCTCGTACAAGTCGGGCGACGTGCTCAGCTTCACCGTCAACACCAGCGAAGGCGTGGTGGTCGACACCCTCGGCGGCACGCCGCGGCTGGTGCTCACCGTGGGCGGCGTGACTCGTTACGCCTCCTACGTCTCCGGCGGGGCGGACGGCGCACTGGTGTTCCAGTACACCGTGCAGTCCGGCGACACCGCCGCCAGCGGCATCGTGGTGAACGGCACCCTTGACCTCAATGGCGGCCATGTCAACGACCCGGCCGGCAACGCGCTGAACCTCAACCTCGGCGCCGTGGGCAACACCGGCAACGTGCTGATCGACACCACCACGCCGTACGCCACCAACATCACCCGCGTCGACGCCACGCCGACCAACAGCGGTTCGGTCAGCTACACCGTGACCTTCAGCGAGAACGTCGGCAACGTCGATCCGAGTGACTTCAACCTGATCTTCGGTGGCAGCGTCGCCGGCAGCATCGAAAGCGTCACTGCCGTGGATGGCAAGACCTTCACCGTCAAGGTCAGCGGCCTGACCGGCACCGGTACCGTGCGCCTGGACCTCAAGCCAGGCACCGATATCGCCGATGCCGCCGGCAACCTGGTTCCGGGCGGGCGCGTGGGCGTGAACTACACCATCGACCGCGACGCGCCGAGCGTGACCGGCGTCGATGTGCCGGTCGATGGTACCTACATCCCCGGCCAGAACCTCGATTTCACGGTCCACCTGAGCGAGAACGTGCAGTTGAACACCAGCGGCGGCTCGCCACGCCTGGAAGTGCTGCTGGACAATGGCCAGACAGCCTGGGCCGATTACGTGTCCGGCGCCGGTACCAGTGCGCTGGTGTTCCGCCTGACCGTCGCCACGGGCCAGTTGGATACCAACGGCATCACCCTTGGCAACGCCATCCAGCTTAACGGTGCGACCCTGCGTGATTCCGTCGGCAACGATGCACAGCTCGCCCTCAACGGCCTGTCACCCACCGATGGTGTGCTGGTCGATGGCGTGGCGCCAACCGTTGCCAGCGTGACCCTGCCAGCGCCGGGCGCCTACAACGCCGGTGACGTGCTGCGCTTTACCGTCAACGCCAGCGAAGTGGTGATCGTCGACAGTGGTACTCCGCAGTTGGCGATCAACATCGGCGGCGTGACCCGTTATGCGCAGTACGTCGCTGGTTCCGGTACTTCGGCGCTGGTCTTCGAGTACACCGTCGATTCGACCGTCAACGCTCCCAACGGCATCAGCCTGGCGGCCAGCATCGATAGCAGTGGTGCGACCTTGCATGATGCCGCCGGCAACGCCATGAGCCTGACGCTGAACAACGTGGGCAGTGGCAGCGCGGTGATCGTCGATAACAACGCGCCGAACTTCGTCAGTACCGATAACGTCGACGTTACCCCGACCAATGCCGGTTCGGTCCGCTTTACCGTAACGTTCAACGAAACCGTCACGGGTGTGGACAGCAGCGACTTCAGCCTGGTGCTCACCGGCAGCGCCAATGGGCGAATCGCCTCGGTGACCCAGATCGACGGTCGCACCTACCTCGTCACCGTCGATAATCTCTCCGGTGCCGGCAACCTGCGCCTCGATCTGAATGCCAGCGGCACCGGCATCACCGACGTGGCGGGCAACCCTATCGTCGGTGGCGGGGAAGGCAGCGGCTACGACATCGACCGCGTGGCGCCGAGCGTGATCTCGGTCGGCGTGCCGCCGGCCGGAACCTACGTGGCAGGGTCGCAACTGGACTTCACCGTCAAGACCAGCGAAGTGGTACTGGTCGACACTGGTACCGGTGCCAATGGTGCACCGCGCCTGGCGATCACCCTCGACAACGGTGAGGTCGCCTACGCCACCTACCTGTCTGGCTCGCAGAGCGACACGCTGACCTTCCGCCTCAATGTCACCAACGGCATGTCTGGCAACACGACCTTCAACGTCGCTTCGAGCATTGACGTAAACCAAGGCAGCATCCGCGATGCGCAGGGCAACGATGCGCTGACCAGCCTGAACAACGTCGGTAGCACCAGCGGTATCCTGGTCGATGCCAGCGCGCCTAGAGCGACCAGCATCGAGGTCGTCGGACCGGTCCTGCCAACCGATCGCACCCTGACCTTCAACCTGACCTTCAACGAGGCGGTCAGTGGCGTCGACGCCGCCGACTTCAGCGTTCTCGGTACCAGCAGCGCCAGCGGCACGGTGCAATCGGTGCAGCGCATCGACGCCACCACCTACCGCATAGTGGTGGGCGCCCTGCGTGGCCAGGGCACCCTGCAATTGAGCCTGAACCCGCTGAACAGCGGCATCCAGGATGGCGCCGGCAACGCGCTGGCGACCAGCCTGAGCAGCGCGGCGCAGGCCGTGCAGGTCTTGGACGTCGGCGACCTGAACTACCGGATCAACCCAGCACAGACTGTCGCCGAGCCGCTGCCAAGCATGGTTCAGCCACAAGTTCCGACCCTGGTGGCCGACAACGGCGTATCGCCGCTAGTCCCCGGCTCGTTGTTCGAAGTGCGTACCACCGGCGGCGATATCCAGCCGCTGGGTACCATCTTCCTCGGCAACGCCAGCAGCGCGCCAAGCTTCATCGCCCAGGTCTTCGGCAGCAGCGACAGCAGTGCCGGCCTTGGCGGGGGCTTCGGTAGCAGCACGCTGTCGACGATCTTCAGCCATGACGTCCCGGGTGTGAGCGAAATGAACGTGTTCAACGGCGGTCAGTGGCGGCCGGCGGACATCAACCATGGCCTGCGCGGCGTGTTTGGTACACCCACCTTCGGGCAGCAACTGCAGCAAATCAACGAAGCCGACCAGCGTCATGTACGCGAGTTGGCCATGGCTCTGGCTCAGTCGGCACAGATCGGACAGCGCACATGAAATACAGCACACCTTTGAATGATCGAGCCGTACTTGGGGGCGGCCAGGGATGAAAAAGAGCCAGAAGTTTTTCGGTATCAGCCTGCTTGCGCTGGCAATCAGTGGTTGCGCGGTTACCAGTCAGCCAATTGACCGCAGTGTCAGCGAGGAACGTGCGCGCACAGACTTGGCGACCATGTTCAAGGATCAGGAGCCGCTCAGTGGCCCCCTGACATTGCATCAGGCCATGGCCCGTGCCGTGAAGTACAACCTCGAGGCGCGCCTCAAGGTGATGGAAGAGGCGCTGGCCAAGCGTCAGATCGACCTGGCGCGTTATGACATGCTGCCGCGCATGGCGGTGGAAGCAGGCTATGCCGGGCGAAGCAACACGAGTGCTTCCAGCAGTGAAAGTATTCGGACTGGCACGCAATCCCTGGAACCCTCGACCTCCCAGGACCGCAGCCGGGATGTCGCCGACCTGACCATGGTATGGAATGTCCTGGATTTCGGTGTCAGCTACGTCAGTGCCAAACAGCAGTCGGACCAGCGCCTGATCCTCGAAGAACGCAAGCGCAAGGTGATCCACACCATCACCCAGGACGTACGTTCGGCGTACTGGCGTGCGGTAGCGGCACAGCGCCTGCTGACTCAGATCGACAGCCTGATGGGGCGCATTCACCAGGCGCGCGAGAACAGCCAGAACATGGCTGCGCAGCGTGTCGGTGACCCGGTGCAGACGTTGAGCTATCAGCGTGCCTTGATCGAGGCGACCCGTCAGTTGGAAGAGCAACGCCGTGCCTTATCGCTGGCCAAGACCGAACTGGCGGCGCTGATCAACCTGCCCTTGAACACGAATTTCACGCTGGCGCCTGAAGAGGGCTATGCGGTACCTGAGTTCAAGGCCGACTTCGCCAAGCTGGAGCAGCAGGCCCTGAGCAGCCGTCCGGAGTTGCGCGAGCAGGATTATCAGGCTCGTATCAGTGCCGCAGAAACCCGCAAGGCCATGCTGCGTCTGTTGCCAGGGTTGGAGTTCTCCGCGGGTGGTCACTACGACAGCAACTCCTTCCTGACTAACCAGAGCTGGGCTGACTATGGTGTGAAAGTCACCTGGAACCTGTTCAACGTGCTGTCTGCGCCTGCGGCCATCAAGGTTGCCGAAGCCGGTGAGGACGTTGCGGCCGCGCGTCGCCAAGCCATGTCCATGGCGGTTCTGGCCCAACTGTATGTGGCCAACGCCAACTACAGTGAAGCCGTGCGCCAGTTCAACACCAGTGAAGAACTGGCCGCTCTCGATGGCGAGATCGCCGAGCAATTGCGCAACCGCTACCAGACGCAGAATATCGGTGAGCTGGAGTTGATTCAGGGCGAGTTGAATAACCTGCAGACCCAGCTCAAGCGCGATTTGTCCTATGCCGAGCTGCGCAATGCCTATGCCCAGTTGTATGTGAGCGCGGGTACCGACCTGCTGCCTCCGGAGCTTCCGGATGCCAATGTTGAAACCATCGCTTCCGCACTGCTGAGCAGTGAGGCCAACTGGGGACGCTGACAGTCCATGGTGCGGGGCCAGCGATTGTTTCGCTGGCTCCGTTGCCGCGCTGCCAATGCGGCGCCAGCCCTGTACCTTACAGGCAGAACGTCTGTGTAGCCTTGTCCAGCTCGCGGCCCAGTTTCAGCAACTGGTCGCTTTGCTGGCGGTTGCTTTCGATGTGTTCGAGGCTGCTGCTGCCTTGCTGGTGGATGCGTTCGCTGTGACGGCGAATCTCGCTGACCGCCTCATGCTGCTTGGCAGTGGTCTGGGCGATGCGTTCGCTCATGCTGCCGATGGTGTCGATCGAGGCGACGATTTCGTCGAGGGCGCCTTCGGCTGACTCGGCCAGGCGTGCCGTTTCCTCGGCATGGCTGACCTGGCTGCGCATGGCCTGTACGGACTTGCGCGCCGCCAGTTGCAGCGTTTCGATCAGCCGCTGGATTTCTCCCGTCGCGCCGCTGGTGCGTTGTGCCAGGGAGCGTACCTCGTCGGCCACGACGGCGAAGCCACGCCCATGGCTGCCGGCGCGTGCCGCTTCGATGGCGGCGTTCAGTGCCAGCAGGTTGGTCTGTTCGGCAATCGACCCGATCACGCTCAGTACATTGCCGATGGTGGTGGTTTCATTGGCCAGGTGCTCGATGGCCAGGGCGTTGTCCTGTACTTCGCTGACCAGTGCATGCAGGCCCTGCAGGCTTTGCCCGATGACCTGCTGGCCTTGCGTGATGGCGTTGCCCGCGGTGCGGCTGGCCGTGGCGGCTTCCGCGCTGCCTTCGGTGACCTGCTGGATGGTGGCTTCAAGCTCGCCCAGGGAGTCGCGAATCAGCGCGGTATCGGCCGACTGATGGCTGGCGCCCTGGTGCAGGGCCGAGCTGGTTTCGCTCAGGCGATGGCTGCTGTCGGCCACGTCGCGTGCCTGGTCGCGCAGGGTGCCGACCAGTTGCAGCAGGTAGTCCCGCAGTCGGTTTACCGAGGCTTCGATGTCCTGCAGTTCGAGCGTGCGACTCTCGATGCGAGCCGGTTGGCTGAAGTTGCCCTCGGCCCAGGCGCCAAGGGTCGGTGCCAGGCGTTCCATGGCGCGGGTCAGCCGGCGTTGCAGGCGGTCGATGGCGAGGGCGATCAGCAGGATCAGGGCAATGATGCTGGCCTGGATGATGCGGACCTCTTTCTGGATGCGTGCGTGCTCGGCGCGCACCGCAGGCTCCAGCGCCGTCAGGGCCTGTTGCAGGGCTTCGGTGCGGTCACTGCTGGCCTTCATCAGTTCGCTGCGTTGCTGGATGAGTTCGCGGGTGCGTTGCAGTTCGGCCGGGTAGCGGGCGAGCAGGCTG
Organism: Pseudomonas sp. ABC1; assembly: GCF_013395055.1. Taxonomy (NCBI): domain Bacteria; kingdom Pseudomonadati; phylum Pseudomonadota; class Gammaproteobacteria; order Pseudomonadales; family Pseudomonadaceae; genus Pseudomonas; species Pseudomonas sp. ABC1. Next base: position 1,548,445 of record NZ_CP058349.1, on the reverse strand, counting down.
GTCAGCTCCCGCTTGAGTGCGGTGCCCCGGTCCTGGGCGGGTTGTTCGGCAGCTTCGCTCTGTAGTCCGAGCAGGTCGGCGAAGGGATCGCTCTTGCGTTCTTCGGTCACACCCAGCAGTGGCAGGCGCTCGATCTTTTTCGCTTCGGCATCGAGTGTCTGCAGGGCTTGCTCTATTTCCTTGTACAGGGTGTCCCGGCCACTGCTGATCAACTGGCTGCGCGCATGGCTCAGTCGGAGCAGGTTCTGGCTGGCGCTGAACAGCGGGGAGAGGTAGGCGCTGCCGTTGCCTTTGTTGGCATAGCGCGCCAATTGTTCGAGTGCCGCCGCCAGTTCGCGCTCGGACTGTAGCAACAGCCCCTGGGGATCGCCGGCCAGCTTGCCGGCGGCCAGCAGGTCGCCGGCAGTGAAACTGTGCAGGTCGACCAGGCTGGGTCGCAGCGTGTCGGCCAGTTGCGTCGGCAGGTCGTCCAGGCCGCCATCGAGTTCTTCCAGCGCTTTCAGGGCGTGACTGTGGCGCACGGCATCGCCGTGGCTCAGGTACGCCTGGATATTGCTGGCAACGCCATGCTGGAACTGTTGCGACAGCCCCAGGTAGCGGCTCATCAGCAGGTAAGGGCGTTCCAGTGCGCGCTCCGACCACCACAGCGTTGCCCCGAGGGCAAGGCAGACGGCGAGCAGCAACAGGGTGTTGAGTGTAGTAAGCGACTTCAGGCGCATGCCGGCCTCGTGTGAAAACCGAGAGGCTGAAACCTTATGGCACTTTGATTTCAGTCGCGTGACGGCAGCCCGTTCGTCAGGACCCTCATGGGGGGCGCACTCTTTGCCTCCTCTCTGGCTTGCGGGAGAGGGCTTGGGAGAGGAGCGGCCTTGCCAGGCCCGCTGCGTTATAGTGGCGACCTGCTGGCTGCAACGTACAGGGACGGTTGCGGTCAGAATCCTGAAGCAACGGAAAGGACATACCTATCATGCTGGACTGGAAGAATCGCTTGGGCCTTTCGGGCCGATCCTCGGCGTCGGGCACGGCGGCGCCTGCTCATTCAGGGCGCCGCGTCCTGTGGCGGGTCCTGGCCATCGTGCTGGGCGTTTATTTGCTGCTGGCGCTGTTCGTCGGCTGGTACTGGAGCCTCGAGCCCGATCCGTTTCCGGTGAAGCAGAGTGCTCGCGAGGCCGCACTGGCGAAGGAGCATCAACTGGTCAGCGGCTATACCACCGCCGTGACGCTCAAGCGCGTGGCGTCCACCCTGCTGGACAAGCCGGGTGGTTACCTGAGCAACGACGTGACGCCGCCCGGCGTATGGCTCGACAACATGCCAAGCTGGGAATACGGCGTGCTGGTACAGGTGCGCGACCTGAGCCGAGCGCTGCGCAAGGACTTCGCCCGCTCCCAGTCGCAGTCGACGGAGGATCCGGATCTCTCCAAGAGCGAGCCGCTGTTCAACTTCGACCACCGCAGCTGGGCGCTGCCCGCCGCCGAGTCCGAGTATGGCGCGGCCATCCAGGGCCTGGACCGCTACCTGGCACGCCTGGGCGCGCCGGAGCCACAGGCGCAGTTCCATACGCGGGCCGATAACCTGAACAACTGGTTGGGGGATGTGGCGACCCGCCTGGGGTCGTTGTCACAGCGCCTGTCGGCGAGTGTCGGTCGTGTGCGACTGGATACCGATATCGCACCGGAGCAGGAGCGCAGCGGGATCGTGCCCAAGGTCAAGGAAGAACGTGTCGAAACGCCATGGATGCAGATCGACAATGTCTTCTACGAGGCGAGAGGGCAGGCCTGGGCGCTGTCGCATTTCCTGCGTGCGGTCGAGGTCGATTTCGCCGATGTGCTGGCCAAGAAGAACGCCACGATCAGCGTGCGCCAGATCATTCGTGAGCTGGAAGCCGCCCAGGAGACGCTCTGGAGCCCGATGGTCCTGAATGGCAGTGGTTACGGTGTGCTGGCCAACCACTCGCTGGTCATGGCCAACTACATCTCCCGTGCCAACGCCGCCATCATCGACCTGCGCAACCTGCTGTCGCAGGGCTAGGCTCAGGCTCCGGCGGCGTAGCGGTTGCAAGTACGCGCGGCCGTGGCTTGATCCACTGGGGCAAGCCACGGCCTGATCAAGCCGGCAACTGCTAAAGCATTTGCAATTCCTGCGTTTATCCTTAAACTATGCCGCCTTTCGGGCCTGCTGGCCCTTGTGTTCGTTTGGCATGGGCCAAGCACAGACTACCTACAGGAACGATGTCCGCATGGTAACTATTCGTCTCGCTCGTGGCGGCTCCAAGAAGCGCCCTTTCTATCACCTGACCGTCACTGACAGCCGCAACGCCCGTGATGGCCGTTTCGTAGAGCGCATCGGTTTCTTCAACCCGATCGCCGCCGGTGCTGAAGTCAAGCTGTCCGTCGACCAGGAGCGCGCCAACTACTGGCTGGGTCAGGGCGCGCAGCCGTCTGAGCGCGTTGCTCAGCTGCTGAAGGAAGCTGCCAAGGCTGCTGCCTGAGTCGTATGAACAGCACGTCGGCCCCGGCCGAAGACCTTCTGGTCATCGGCAAGATCGTTTCGGTGCATGGCGTGCGTGGGGACGTGAAGATCTATTCCTTCACCGACCCGATCGAGAACCTGCTTTCCTATTCCCGCTGGACATTGCGCCGTGGTGATGAAACAAGGCAGGCAGAGCTGGTGAAAGGCCGTCTGCAGGGCAATATCCTGGTGGCGACCCTCAAGGGTGTTGCAGATCGCGAAGTCGCGCGTGGTTACGCTGATTTCGAGATATGCGTGCCCCGTGCCGAACTGCCGGTTCTCGATGGCGATGAGTATTACTGGTTCCAGTTGCAGGGGCTGACGGTCATCGATCAGCTCGGGCAGGTTCTGGGCCGGGTCGATCATCTGCTGGAGACGGGCGCCAACGATGTGTTGGTGGTCAAGCCGTTCCCAGGCAGTCTGGATGATCGCGAGCGACTGTTGCCTTATATCGATCAGTGCGTATTGCGGGTCGACCTGGCAGCAGGCGAAATGCATGTCGACTGGGATGCGGATTTCTGACTTGCCATGCCATTGCGCGTCGAGGTCATCAGTCTGTTTCCGGGCATGTTCGCCGCCCTGACCGAGTACGGCATTACCAGCCGTGCGGTGAAACAGGGGTTGCTGGAACTGCGTTGCTGGAATCCGCGTAGTTACACGGAGGATCGTCACCAGACCGTGGATGACCGCCCTTTTGGTGGCGGCCCTGGCATGGTGATGAAAATCAAGCCGCTGGAGCTCGCCTTGGCCGATGCCAGGCAAGCGGTCGGGTCCGATGCGAAGGTCATTTACCTTTCACCGCAGGGCCGCCAGTTGAAACAGGCCGACGTGCGGATGCTTGCACAGGCCGAGGGTTTGATCCTCATCGCGGGACGTTACGAAGGCATCGACGAGCGTTTCATCGAGACGCATGTCGATGAAGAATGGTCGATTGGCGACTATGTATTGTCCGGTGGCGAGCTGCCGGCGATGGTGCTGGTCGATGCTGTGACACGCCTCTTGCCTGGTGCACTGGGGCATGCGGGATCTGCCGAGGAGGACTCCTTCACGGATGGCCTGCTCGATTGCCCGCACTACACCCGACCGGAGGTGTATGCGGGAAAACGTGTTCCCGAGGTGCTGCTTGGCGGCAACCATGAACACATCCGGCGCTGGCGTTTGCAGCAGTCCCTGGGGCGTACCTGGGAACGTCGCGCTGATCTTCTGGATGGCCGCTCGCCTTCTGGAGAAGAACAAAAGCTGCTGGCGGAATATATTCGTCAGCGGGACGATAGTTGATTGAACGTATCGATGCCGGGCCGGGAGGCCTGTCTCAGGAGCACAGCAATGACCAACAAAATCATCCAACAGCTCGAAGCCGAGCAAATGACCAAGCAACTGCCGCCTTTCGCGCCGGGTGACACCGTAGTCGTCCAGGTCAAAGTGAAAGAAGGCGACCGTGAGCGTCTGCAGGCTTTCGAAGGTGTTGTGATCGGCAAGCGCAACCGCGGTCTGAACAGTGCCTTCACTGTTCGCAAGATCTCCAGCGGTGTAGGCGTAGAGCGTACCTTCCAGACCTTCAGCCCGGTTGTTGAGAGCCTGACTGTCAAACGTCGTGGTGATGTACGTAAAGCCAAGCTGTACTACCTGCGCGCGCTGTCCGGCAAGGCCGCCCGCATCAAGGAAAAACTGGTCTGATCCGGTTTTTCTTTCACAAGAAAGCAGCCTCCGGGCTGCTTTCTTGTTTTCTGGGGTATGGTTTTCCGCTAGGTCGCGAGGCGCCAGGGTACGAGTCGGCGCCCGTGTCTTCCTGTGTCGATGAGAGTCCTTTATGTCAGTGCTCGATGCGCCGCTGATAGACCGTTTCCTCGATATGCTCTGGCTGGAAAAAGGCCTGTCGCAGAACACGCGAGAGGCCTATCGTCGGGATATCGGGCAGTTCAACGCCTGGCTGGTCGAGCGTGGGTTGTGCCTCGAAAGCGCGGGGCGTGAGGCGATCCTCGATCACCTGGCCTGGCGCCTGGATCACGGCTACGAGGCTCGTTCGACCGCTCGCCTGCTGTCGGGGTTGCGGGGGTTCTACCGCTATCTTTTGCGCGAAGGCACGATAACCACCGACCCTACCTTGCAGGTCGAGCAGCCTCGGCTCGGCCGTCCGCTGCCCAAGTCGCTTTCGGAGGCCGATGTCGAAGCCCTGCTGGCGGCTCCCGATGTGGAGGGCATGCTGGGGCTGCGTGATCGGGCCATGCTGGAGGTGCTCTATGCCAGTGGCCTGCGGGTGTCCGAATTGGTCGATCTGCGCCTGGAGCAAGTCAGTCTGCGTCAGGGTGTCGTCCGGGTCTTCGGCAAGGGCAGCAAGGAGCGTCTGGTTCCGCTGGGCGAGGAGGCGCTGGATTGGCTGGAGCGCTACCTGAAGGGTGCGCGCGGTGAGCTGCTGGGGGGGAATGTCAGCGATGTGCTGTTTCCCAGTCAGCGGGGGCAGCGCATGACGCGGCAGACGTTCTGGTATCGGATCAAGCTGCATGCGCGTGCGGCCTGTATTGCGACCGCGTTGTCACCACATACCTTGCGCCATGCTTTCGCGACGCATCTGCTCAACCATGGCGCGGACCTGCGCACCGTGCAGATGCTGCTCGGCCATAGCGACCTCTCGACCACGCAGATCTATACCCACATCGCCCGGGCACGTTTGCAGGCGTTGCACGCCGAGCATCATCCGCGCGGTTGAGCGCCGGCTTATTGCCTGGGCCTTGCAGGAGCCCTCTCCCCAACCCTCTCCCGCAAGCGGGAGAGGGGGCAAAAAGGTGTGTGGTCCGTTCATATGAGCACGCATGACGATCTTCGTGTGATTGTCCTGTCTGCATAGCTTTTGGCTGTGAAGCCGGGTGGCCAGCTATGGTAGTCTTCGCTTCCTATCCGATAGCTTTCAGCGGAGCCTTCATGCGCCTGTTTCCAGCCATCCTGACCGCAGCTTTTGCCTTTTCCGCATCCGGTCTGGCACTTGCCACCGAACCCGACCAGGCGATTCGTGAAACCCTCCGTCAGGTCCAGCCGGACATGGTGATCGACAGTATTGCCGAGAGCCCGATGAGCGGCCTCTACCAGGTTCAACTGGAGGGAGGTCGACAGCTGTATGCCAGCGCCGATGGACAATTCCTGATCCAGGGGTACCTGTTCCAGTTCAAGGACGGCCAGGCGAGCAACCTGACCGAAAAGGCCCAGAGCGAAGCCCTGGCCAAGACGATCAACGCCATTCCCAGGCAGGAAATGGTGATCTTCTCGCCCAAGGAGCCCAAGACCCATATCACGGTCTTCACCGATACCGATTGTGGCTATTGCCAGAAATTGCACAGCGAGGTCGCCGAACTGAATCGTCGCGGTGTCGAAGTGCGTTACCTGGCCTTCCCGCGCCAGGGACTGGGCAGTCCGGGGGCGAAGGCGCTGGCCAGTGTCTGGTGTGCCAAGGACCGCCAGGCGGCGATGAACAAGGCCAAGGCGCGGGAAAGCATTCCCGAGCTGCAGTGCGACAACCCGGTCGCCAAACAGTATGAACTGGGCCAGATGGCCGGCGTACAGGGAACCCCGGCCATCGTCCTGGCCAACGGTCAGATGATCCCGGGTTACCAGCCGGCGCCGCAGTTGGCCGAAGTGGCGCTTTCCGCTCGCTGATACGCAGCTTCCGCCCGGTGTGGCGGTAATTGACTAAAGCCAGCGTGCTTCGTAATGTGCGGCTCTTTTTATGTGGTCGGTCGCTCCGACTTCTTGCTTGTGTGAATGGGGGTTCAGCTTGAAACCGGTGAAAGTAGGCATCTGTGGACTGGGGACCGTTGGTGGCGGCACCTTCAATGTACTCAAACGCAATGCCGAGGAAATTGCGCGCCGGGTCGGACGCGCCATCGAGGTCGGCCAGATCGCCGCTCGCGATGCCAATCCGAAGTGCGATACCCAGGGCATTTCGATCACCAACGATGTGTTCGAGCTGGTCCGCAACCCCGAGATCGATATCGTCATCGAACTGATTGGCGGCTATACCGTCGCGCGCGACCTGGTGCTCGAAGCGATTGCCCAGGGCAAGCACGTGGTCACGGCGAACAAGGCGCTGATTGCCGTACACGGCAACGAAATCTTCGCCAAGGCCCGCGAGAAGGGCGTGATCGTCGCGTTCGAAGCCGCGGTGGCCGGCGGTATCCCTGTGATCAAGGCGCTGCGCGAAGGCCTGTCGGCCAATCGCATCAACTGGCTGGCCGGCATCATCAACGGCACCGGCAACTTCATCCTGACCGAGATGCGCGAGAAGGGCCGTGACTTCCATGATGTGCTCAAGGAAGCCCAGGCGCTCGGCTATGCCGAAGCCGACCCGACCTTCGACGTGGAAGGCATCGATGCTGCGCACAAACTGACCATCCTCGCTTCGATTGCCTTTGGCATCCCGCTGCAATTCGACAAGGCTTATACCGAGGGCATCACGCAGTTGACCACTGACGATGTCAACTATGCCGAGGCCCTGGGTTACCGCATCAAGCACCTGGGCGTAGCCCGTCGTACGGAAGAGGGCATCGAACTGCGCGTTCACCCGACGCTGATCCCCGCCGACCGCCTGCTGGCCAACGTCAATGGCGTGATGAACGCGGTCATGGTCAACGGCGACGCCGTCGGTTCCACGCTCTATTACGGTGCTGGCGCTGGCATGGAGCCGACCGCCTCCGCCGTGGTGGCGGATGTGGTGGATATCGCCCGTGCGCTGAGCTGCACCCCCGAGAGCCGCGTACCGCACCTGGCCTTCCAGCCGGACGTGCTGTCCGACCATCCGGTCCTGCCGATCGCCCGTAGCGAAAGCGCCTATTACCTGCGTATCCAGGCCAAGGATCATCCCGGCGTGCTGGCTCAGGTGGCGTCTATCCTGTCCGAGCGTGGCATCAACATCGAATCGATCATGCAGAAAGAGGCGGAAGAGCAGGATGGCCTGGTGCCGATGATCCTCGTCACTCACCGCGTGCGTGAAGAGCATATGGACGACGCCATCCGCGCCCTCGAAGCGCTGGAAGGCGTGGCCGGCAAGGTCGTGCGGATTCGCGTCGAACAACTGAATTAATCGGGCGGCAGGCGGCAGGTCGACGGACCTGCGCCTCAAGCCAACATCGAAGGTCTGAACAAATGCGCTATATCAGCACCCGTGGCCAGGCGCCCATCCTGAATTTCGAAGATGTCCTGCTGGCCGGCCTGGCCAGCGATGGCGGCCTCTATGTGCCGGAGAACCTGCCGCGCTTCACCGTCGAGGAGATCGCTTCCTGGGCGGGCCTGCCGTACCACGAGCTGGCCTTCAGGGTGATGCGCCCCTTCGTCGCCGGCAGTATCGCCGATGCCGATTTCAAAAAGATTCTCGAAGAGACCTACGGCGTATTTGCACACAACGCGGTGGCGCCCCTGCGCCAACTGGACGGCAACGAGTGGGTGCTGGAGCTGTTCCACGGCCCAACCCTGGCGTTCAAGGACTTCGCCCTGCAACTGCTCGGTCGCCTGCTCGACCATGTGCTGGCCAAGCGTGGCGAGCGCGTGGTGATCATGGGCGCCACTTCCGGCGACACCGGCTCGGCGGCCATCGAAGGCTGCAAGGCCTGCGACAACGTCGATATCTTCATCATGCACCCGCACAACCGTGTGTCCGAGGTGCAGCGCCGGCAGATGACCACCATCTTCGGCGAGAACATCCATAACATCGCCATCGAAGGCAACTTCGACGACTGCCAGGAGATGGTCAAGGCCAGCTTCGCCGACCAGGGCTTCCTCAAGGGAACGCGCCTGGTGGCGGTCAACTCGATCAACTGGGCGCGGATCATGGCCCAGATCGTCTACTACTTCCATGCCGCCATCCAGCTTGGCGCGCCGTCCCGCTCGGTGGCCTTCTCGGTGCCGACCGGCAACTTCGGCGATATCTTCGCCGGCTACCTGGCGCGCAACATGGGGCTGCCGATCAGCCAACTGGTGGTCGCCACCAACCGCAACGACATCCTGCACCGCTTCATGTCGGGCAACCGTTACGACAAGGACACCCTGCACCCGACGTTGTCGCCATCGATGGACATCATGGTGTCGTCCAACTTCGAACGTCTGCTGTTCGACCTGCATGGCCGTAACGGTGCCGCCGTGGCGCAACTGATGAGCGACTTCCGCAGCAGTGGCAAGCTGTCCGTGGAAGATGGCATCTGGCACGAAGCGCGGCGCCTGTTCGACTCGCTGGCCGTGGATGACGAGCAGACCAGCCGTACCATCGCCGAGGTCTTCGCCCAGACCGGTGAAGTCCTCGATCCGCACACCGCCATTGGCGTGCGTGCGGCCCGCGAGTGCCGCCGCAGTCTGAGCACGCCGATGGTGATCCTCGGTACCGCGCATCCGGTGAAATTCCCCGATGCCGTGGAGCAGGCCGGCGTCGGTACAGCGCTGGAGTTGCCGGCACACCTGAGCGACCTGTTCGAGCGCCCCGAGCGTTGCACGGTACTGGACAACGATCTGGCGACGGTGCAGGCGTTCGTCAGCCAGCATGGCAACCGCGGCAAGCCGCTGTAATCGGTTTGCACTGCCCGAAGGCCGCTCTCGTCGAGCGGCCTTTTTATTGGTGTGGCGTTTTTACCGGCTCCTGCCGTGTCCGTGGTGGAGGGGCTACGGCGTCTGCCAGTTCCATGCGGTAGCGCTCCGACAGCGGGCCGAACTGTTCCTGGGCGCAATAGGTGCAATAGAGCAGGCGGGTGATCCGCAAGGGCGCCGAAGGCGGCGCAGGAAGGGCCGCCAGGCGCTGGCGCAACGCCTGGGCGTCGATGCTCTGGCGATAGAGACCGAGGGTCAGGTGCGGTACGTAGGACGCGTAGCGTATTTCTTCACTGCCCTGGCTCAGGGCCTGGCGCAGAGGTGCCAGGCTGGCCTGTGGGTCTTCCAGGGCGATAAAGGCCGCACTGGCGAAGCTGTCCAGATGGCTGGCCTGCAGCTCGAATGACGAGGGCGCCAGGCGCTGCAGGCTGTCGCATTGCACGCGCAGGGCTTGTGCCGTGAAGTCGTCGGACAGGCGCTTCTCGGGCTGCTCGAAGCCGCAGACGAACAGGGTGATATGGGGCTGGCGCTGGTATTGCGGATGCAGCAGGTCGGCGAGCGCCTGGCGGACGTCGGTGATATAGGCCAGCAATGCCGGCGAATCGATTTCCATGAGCCAGACGCCATAGCGCTCGCGCCCCTGGTGCCAGTCAGGGTAATCGCCCAGGCGGCTGGGCAGTGTCGCCTGGGTGAAACCCGCCTCGGACAGCCGCAAGGCGGGCGCATTGTTCATCGCTTCGGAGCCGTCTACGCCGTGCGCTGCCACAGGGCGTAGTGCACGTTGCCGGTCTTTTTCTCCCGGTGCAGGCGCCAGTTGGCCGGTAGGCCCAGGCTGGACGGGGCGCTTTCGCTTTCGGTATAGACCCAGGCGTTCTGCGCCAGCCAGCCGTTGCGCTCCAGATGCTCGCAGGCAGGCAGCAGCAGGTCGCGGTTGAACGGCGGGTCGAGAAATACCAGGTCGAAGGTGCTGTCGGCGGGGCGATCCAGGTAACGCAGTGCATCGTCCTGTTGAACCTGGCCATTGTCGCAGCCAAGCGTTTGCAGGTGTTTGCGCAGGCTGGCCACGGCATCGCCGTTGAGGTCCAGGCACAGGGCGCGGCTGGCGCCCCGTGACAGGGCCTCGAGGAACAGCGCGCCGCTGCCGGCGAAGGGGTCCAGCACACTGGCGCCCGGCAGGTATGGGGCCAGCCAGTTGAACAGCGTTTCGCGGACCCGGTCGGGTGTCGGGCGCAACCCCTCGGCATCCGGGAAGCTGAAGCGGCGTGAGCGCCACTCGCCAGCGATGATGCGCAGGTGGCCTTCGCCTCGGGAAGGCTGGGCGTGTGCGGTGGTGCGCTTGGGTGGTCTGCTCATCAGTGCTCCGGCACTCCGGACGGCTGCTCGCGCGGGCCGTTGGTCGGTGGCGGCAGGGGCTGCTGTGCCACGCTCGGGCCGGCGCGCACGATGACAAAATCATCGGCATCGAGATGGCGGTTCATGGCGTCCTTGACCTGCTCGGTGCTGAGCGCCTGGATCTGCTGCATGAAGTCTTCCAGGTAGGTCAGCGGCAGGTCATAGAAACCGATGCTGCCCAACTGGCCGACGATATCGGCGTTGCTGGCGGTAGACAGCGGGAAGCTGCCGGCAATCTGCCGCTTGCTGCGTTGCAGCTCGGCTTCGCTCGGCCCTTCGGCGAGGAAGTCGCGTACCAGTTGCTGCACCAGTTTCAGGGTGCCATCGGCCAGCTCTGCGCGGGTCTGTACGTTGATCATGAAGGGGCCGTTGGCGCGCATCGGACTGAAGGCCGAGTAGATGCCATAGGTCAGGCCGCGCTTTTCCCGCACCTCTTCCATCAACCGGGTACCGAAGCCGCCGCCGCCGAGGATCTGGTTGCCCAGGTAGAGGGCCGCGTAATCCGGGTCGTCACGGGAAATGCCGAGCTGAGCGAGCATCAGGTGGCTCTGGCTGGACGGGTATTCGATGACATGCAGGCCGGGCTTGGCGGCCTGGGGTTTTGGCGTTGGCGGCAGCGCGGAGCCGGCGGGCAGGGCGCTGGAGATTTGCGCCGCGATGGCCTCGGCCTGCGGACGGTCGAGGTCGCCGACCAGGGCGATCACGACGTTGCCGGCGCTGTAGGCCTTTGCATGGAAGGCGCGCAACTGGTCGAGCGAGATAGCCGGGATGGATTGCTCCGTGCCCTCGCTCGGATGGGCGTAGGGGTGAGTGCCGTAGAGCTGCTGGAACAGTTCCAGGCTGGCCAGTTTGCCGGGGTTCTGCTTCTGGAACTCGAAGCCGGCCAGCAACTGGTTCTTGATGCGTTGCAGCGAAGGGGCAGGGAAGGTTGGCTGGCTGACGACCTGGGTGAACAGTGCCAGGGCGGGCTCGCGCTTGTCCTTGGCGCTCAGGCTGCGCAGGCTGGCGATGGCCATGTCGCGGTAAGCACCATTGCCGAAGCCGGCGCCCAGGCCTTCGAAGCCCTGGGCGATGGCGGTGACGTCACGGCCTTCGATGCCTTCGTCGAGCATGGCGTTGGTCAGCAGTGCCAGGCCGGGTGTGCCGGCATCCTGGCTGCTGCCGGCAGCGAAGATCAGGCGCAGGTCGAACATCGGCAGCTCACGGGATGCGACGAACAGCACCTTGGCGCCTTCCTCGGTGCGCCAGCTCTGGATGTCCAACTGGCGCCGTGGCAGCGGTTGATTGTCGAGTGCGGCCAGGGATTGCAGGCGCGGCGCCGGTTCGGCGGCGATGGCTGGTTGCGGGGCGGGTGTCGTTTCCTGCTTGCAGGCGCCCAGCGTGACGAGGCTGGCCAGTAACAGCAGGGTCAGGGGCCGGCGCAGAGGGTTCGACTCATTCATGGCGGGCTTCCTCGGGAAGAACATGGGCGACGCTCAGGCGGGCCGGGGTGAAGTAGGTGCGGGCGGCGCTCTGGATATCTTCGGGGGTGACCGACTCGAGTGCGGCCAGGTCCTGATCCATGAGCTTCCACGACAGGCCGACGCTTTCCAGTTGGCCGATGGTGTTGGCCTGCTGGGTGATCGAGTCGCGCTCGTAGACCAGGGCGGCAATGACCTGGGCACGGACACGTTCCAGTTCGTCCGCGTCCGGCGGCGTCTGCTTGAGGGCTTCAAGCTCGCGCCACAGGCCGGCTTCGGCCTCTTCCAGAGTGCGTTGCTTCTGGGTATTGGGGGCCGCGCTGAGGACGAACAGGCTGTCGCCGCGGGTGTGTGCGCTGTACCAGGCGGATGCGCCGCTCACCAGTTCTTCGCCACGTTCCAGGCGTGCAGGCAGGCGGGCGCTGGCGCCGCCGCTGAGCAGGGCCGAGATCAGGCGCAGGGCATGCACCGGACGGGCCTGCTCGGCGGTCGCCAGGGACGGCACGTTGAAGGCCATGAGCAGGCTGGGCAACTGAGTCTTGACGTGCAGCGTCAGGCGGCGCTCGCCCGGTTCGGCCAGTTCCAGTGGGCGCTTGGCCTGGGGCTGTTGGCGCTTCTCGATGGGGCCGAAGTAGCGCTCGGCCAGTTCGCGGACGTGCTTCACGGTGACATCGCCGACGACCACCAGGGTGGCGTTATTGGGCGCATACCAGGTTTCGTACCAGGCGCGCAGGTCATCGATGTTCATGCGTTCGAGGTCGGCCATCCAGCCGATGGTCGGCGTGCGGTAGCCGCTGGCCGGGTAGGCCAGCGCCTTGAAGCGCTCGAACGCCAGGGAACTGGGTCGGTCGTCGGTGCGCAGGCGGCGCTCTTCCTTGATCACTTCGATTTCACGGGCGAACTCGTCGGCGGGCAGCTTGAGGCTGGCCATGCGATCGGCTTCCAGTTCGAAGGCGACTTCCAGGCGGTCGCTGGCCAGGACCTGGTAGTAGGCCGTGTAGTCGTCGCTGGTGAAGGCGTTCTCTTCCGCGCCCAGCTCACGCAGGATGCGTGAGGCTTCGCCTGGCTCCAGTTTGCTGCTGCCCTTGAACATCATGTGTTCGAGCGCATGGGACAGGCCGGTGTTGCCGGGGGCTTCATAACTGGAGCCGATCTTGTACCAGAGCTGCGAGACGACCACGGGCGCTCGGTGGTCTTCACGCACGATGACCTTGAGGCCGTTATCGAGGATGAATTCATGGGTGGGCTGGGGCTCGGCGGCGGCCAGCAATGGAACATACAGCGCGCCCAGCATCAGGGCCGTGGCACGGCGAAGCATCGGGAACATGGCAGGGGCTCTTGGGTCTACGAAGTCGATGGTTGCGGGTGAAAAATCTGCCGGCCATGGTACTGGTGCGGCCGGGCCAGGCAAAGTCTTCGATGCTATCTGTAATCGTTACCAGCGCCATGACGGCGGCGCTGGGCTGAGAGAGGCGCGCGAACGCAGGCAATGCCGGGATCGTCGCTTTGGCTCTGGCGGTGAATGAGGTGCTAGGATACGCACTATTTGGCCAGTGCTACGGCTGGTATTTCGACCCCTTGAGAATACTTTCTCCATGTTTGGTTCCAACGACGACAAAAAGACACCGGTCGAGACCGGAGAAAAGAAAGGCCTGTTCGGCTGGTTTCGTAAAAAGCCCCAGGTAACGGATGCTCCCGAGTCCGATGAAACCGTTGCGGATGACCTTCCCGCGCCGTCCGAACCCGTGCCCGAGGCGCCGCAGCCTGAGCCTGTGAATGACGTGTTGCAGGCGCCGACCGCGCCCCACGACCCTGTTGCAGAGCCAGAGCCAGAGCCAGAGCCAGAGCCAGAGCCAGAGCCAGAGCCAGAGCCAGAGCCAGAGCCAGAGCCAGAGCCGCCCGTCCCTGTGCCGGCAGCGCCCGCCAAGCTCGGCTTTTTCGCACGCTTGCGCCAGGGCCTGTCGAAGACCAGCGCCAGCATCGGCGAGGGCATGGCCAGCCTGTTCCTGGGCAAGAAGGCCATCGACGACGACCTGCTCGAAGAGCTGGAAACCCGCCTGCTGACGGCCGACGTGGGCGTCGAGGCGACGGGCGTCATCATGCAGAACCTGACGCGCCGCGTGGCACGCAAGGAGCTGGCCGATAGCGGCGCCCTGTATACCGCCTTGCAACAGGAACTGGCCGAGCTACTGCGTCCGGTCGAACAACCCTTGCAGATCGATACCGGCAAGCAGCCCTACGTGATCCTGGTGGTGGGTGTGAACGGTGCCGGCAAGACCACGACCATCGGCAAACTGGCGAAAAAGCTGCAGCTTGAAGGCAAGAAAGTCATGCTGGCCGCAGGCGACACCTTCCGTGCCGCAGCGGTCGAGCAATTGCAGGTGTGGGGTGAGCGCAACGACATCGCCGTGATCGCCCAGCACACCGGCGCCGATTCCGCCTCGGTGATCTTCGATGCGGTACAGGCGGCCAAGGCCCGTGGCGTGGATGTCCTGATCGCGGACACCGCAGGTCGCCTGCACACCAAGGACAACCTCATGGAAGAGTTGAAGAAAGTGCATCGGGTGATCGGCAAGCTGGATGACACCGCGCCCCACGAAGTGCTGCTGGTGCTGGATGCCGGTACCGGGCAGAACGCCATCAACCAGACCCGTCAGTTCAACCAGGCGGTCAACCTGACCGGGCTGGCCCTGACCAAACTGGACGGGACCGCCAAGGGCGGTGTGATCTTCGCCCTGGCCCAGCAGTTCGGCACGCCGATACGCTATATCGGCGTTGGCGAAGGCATCGACGACCTGCGCACCTTCGAGGCCGACGCCTTCGTGTCGGCCCTGTTCGCCGAGCGGGAGGCCTGAGCCACCATGATTCGTTTCGACCAGGTCGCCAAGCACTACCCCAACGGACACGTCGGGCTGCATGAATTGTCGTTCCGTGTGCAGCGCGGTGAGTTCCTGTTCGTCACCGGCCACTCCGGTGCCGGCAAGAGCACGCTGCTGCGCCTGCTGCTGGCAATGGAGCGCCCGACCTCCGGCAAGCTGCTGCTGGCCGGCCAGGACCTGTCCCGTATCGGCAATGCGCAGATTCCCTTCCTGCGCCGGCAGATCGGTGTGGTCTTCCAGAATCACCAGTTGCTGTTCGACCGCACCGTGTTCAACAACGTGGCGCTGCCGCTGCAGATCCTCGGCCTGTCCAAGGACGAGATCAGCAAGCGCGTACTGACCGCGCTGGAGCGCGTCAGCCTCAAGGACAAGGCGGAGCAATACCCCTCCGACCTGTCCACCGGGCAGCAACAGCGCGTCGGTATCGCCCGGGCCGTGGTGCACCAGCCGGCCTTGCTGCTGGCCGACGAACCGACCGGTAACCTCGACCCGCGCCTGGCGGCCGAGATCATGGGCGTGTTCGAAGATATCAATCGCCTGGGTACCACGGTACTGATCGCCAGTCACGACCTGGCACTGATCGCACGTATGCGTCACCGCATGCTGACCTTGCAACGCGGACGCCTGATCGGCGATGGAGAGGCAGGCTGATGAGCGCGACACGCAACCCCGACAGCAAGAGCACCGAACGCGCCGGCGGCGCGCCGACGCAGACCGTACACAAGCCGGTGGACGAGCCGGATTTCCGCACACTGTTGCGGGCCTGGCTGGAGAGCCATCGTGCGAGCCTGGTGGACAGTATCAGTCGTCTGCTCAAGCACCCGATCGGCAGCCTGTTCACCTGTCTGGTGATGGCCGTCGCCCTGAGCCTGCCCATGGGGCTGGCGCTGCTGCTGGACAATACCGAGCGGCTGGGCGGCTCCTGGCAGCGGGCGGCGCAGATATCCGTCTTCATGAACCTGGACGTCTCGGCCAAGGCCGGGCAGGCGCTGCGCGATGACGTCGCCGCGATGCCGGGGGTGGCCGAGGCCGAGTGGATCAGCCGGGAGCAGGCGCTGGAAGAGTTCCAGCAACTGTCCGGGCTGGGCGAGGCGCTCAAGGAACTGCCGGAAAATCCGTTGCCGGGCGTGATCCTGGTCACGCCGGACGAAGTGGACAAAGAGCGCCTGGAGGCCTTGCGCCAGACCCTGGCCGACCTGCCGGGCGTGCAGCAGGCGCAACTCGACCTGGTCTGGGTCGAGCGCCTGGGGGCGATCCTGAAGCTGGGCGACCGCTTCGTCTTCGGCCTGACGGTCCTGCTGGTCGCGACCTTGCTGTTGGTCATCGGCAACACCATTCGCCTGCACATCGAGAACCGCCGTACCGAGATCGAGGTGGTCAAGCTGGTGGGCGGAACCGATGGCTATGTACGCCGCCCCTTCCTCTATATGGGTGTGCTGTACGGTCTGGGAGCGGGCTTGATCGCCTGGTTGCTGCTGGCCTACGGGTTGAGCTGGCTGAACGAAGCCGTGGTGAATCTGGCGGGGCTCTATGGCAGTGACTTCGGCCTGGCGGGCGTGCCGGCCAGCGATGGATTTTCCCTGGTGCTCGGCGCATTATTGCTCGGCTACATCGGCGCATGGCTGGCGGTGGCGCGGCATCTGCGCGAGCTGGCGCCACGTTGAGTGAAGGCCTAAATTTTAAAGCGTCTATTTCGTTCAAATGCAACTTTCGACGCTGCTTGTAGTCTGATCCACGGGTGCTAAACTACTGCAGCTTCATATTTGGAGGAACTGCATGACAACTTCTCTGCAACCTGTTCACGCTCTGGTTCCGGGTGCCAACCTGGAAGCCTATGTGCAGGCCGTGAACAGCATCCCGCTGCTCACCGTCGAGCAGGAACGCGAGCTGGCGGGACGCCTTTTCTATCAGCAGGATCTCGAGGCCGCCCGTCAGATGGTGCTGGCCCACCTGCGTTTCGTCGCACACATCGCGCGTAGTTACTCGGGCTATGGCCTGTCCCAGTCCGACCTGATCCAGGAAGGCAATGTCGGCCTGATGAAGGCGGTCAAGCGCTTCAACCCGGAAATGGGTGTGCGCCTGGTGTCCTTCGCCGTGCACTGGATCAAGGCCGAGATCCACGAATTCATCCTGCGCAACTGGCGCATCGTCAAGGTCGCGACCACCAAGGCCCAGCGCAAGCTGTTCTTCAACCTGCGCAGCCAGAAGAAGAGCCTGACCTGGCTGAGCAATGACGAAGTCCTGCGTGTCGCCGACGGCCTGGGCGTCGAGCCACGCGAAGTGCGTGAAATGGAAGGTCGCCTGAGCGGCCATGACATGGCATTCGACCCGGCTGCGGATGCTGATGACGAAGGAGCCTTCCAGGCGCCCGCGTACTACCTGGAAGACCATCGCTACGATCCTGCTCGGCAGTTGGAAGACTCCGACTGGAGCGATAGCTCCAGCTCCGGCCTGTATGAAGCGCTGGAAGGCCTGGACGAGCGCAGCCGCGATATCCTCCAACAGCGCTGGCTGAGCGAGGAGAAGGCAACCCTGCACGACCTGGCCGCCAAGTACAGTGTCTCGGCGGAGCGCATCCGGCAGCTTGAGAAGAACGCCATGAACAAGCTCAAGGCGTCGATCCAGGCCTGACCGAAAACGGCTCACCGTAACGACGAACGCCCCATGCACGAAAGTGCATGGGGCGTTTGCGTTCATGCATGAAATATCTGCGATCCATGGCCGTACAGGTGAGTGCCGTGACGGTTTTGCGACGCTTTCATAAATGTAATGTTGCAGCCATTAGGGGGTCATTGCGGCTGGTTACCATCCTCTCGACTTATCACGTGGAGGATCTGATCGATGAATGCATTCCGTTGGCTTGTGGCCGGTCTGGCAATGGCCGTTGTACCTGCCACGCAGGCGGCCATGTTTCCGGAGCGATTGGTGCAGGAAAGCGAGCGCTCGGCACTGGAAAGCATCCAGCGCTATGCCGATGCACGCGGCCTGGCGATGCCGGTCGTCAAGGACTACCAGTACGGTATGAAGCTGGATATCGCCAGGGCCTTCTATTTCAGCCCCCTGGTCGAGTCCTGTGCGACGGTCCCGCGCCTGATGGCCTACGAGAATACGGGGCGCGAGATCGAAGTGGTCCGCTACCAGGGCCAGGGGAGTTGTCGCAGCCAGCGGTGATCCGCTCGCGGAGGTCGGCGTGGGTCGCTGCTACGCCACGTCGACCGTCCCTGGTCTGGGGAAGTGCAGGTAGAACGTGGTGTGTCCCGCGTCGCTGCTGACCCTGGCCGAGCCTTTGTGATGGCGCATTGTCGAATGCACGATGGCTAGCCCCAGGCCGCTGCCGCCATCGCTGCGGGCCCTGCCACTGTCGATACGGTAGAAGCGCTCGAACAGGTGAGGCAGGTGCTGGGGCGCAATGACGGTGCCGGGGTTCGTCACACTGAGCACGACTTCCGATTCACGAGGGTCGATCCTCAGTTCGACAGTGCTGTTTTCCGGGCTGTGGCGTATGGCATTGGACAGCAGGTTGGAGATCGCACGCTGCACCATCAGGCGTTCGCCCTCTATCTGCGCATCGCCAGAGCGTGTCAGTCGGATGTTCCTTTCTTCGGCGCTAGTGCTGAACAGATCGAGGACAGTGTCCGCCTCGCTGCCCAGGTCGATGGAGTGGAAGTCATCCGGGCCGCTGGCATCGGCCTGAGCGAGGAACAGCATGTCGGCAACGATGCGGGTGATGCGCCTGAGTTCTTCCACGCAACTTTCCAGGGCTACCTTGTAGTCTTCCGTATCGCGTTCGCGCGACAGCGTTACCTGGGCGCGGCCCATAAGGTTGGTGATGGGGCTGCGCAGTTCGTGGGCCAGGTCGTCGGAGAACTGTGAAAGCTGGCGGACGCCATCGTCCAGGCGTTGCAACATGACATTGATGCCGTCGGCCAGCTCTCGCAGTTCCAGGGGCAGGTCCTTCTGCTCGATGCGATGGCTGAGGTCCTGTGTCGAAACCAGCGCCGCGACCCGGCGGAAGCGATGCAGCGGCGCCAATCCACGCAGTGTTACCCACCAGGCACCAGCACCGATCAGCAGCAACAGCAGGGGCAGGGCGAGCAGGGCCGAGTCGAGGTAGGCGCTGAGCAGGGCACGGTCGGCCGCGCGGTCCTGGCTGAGCAGCGCCCAGGCCTGGCTGCCATCCGCCAGGCGGACCTTGCGCACGATGGTCAGCAACTCGTTGCCGCGTTCGTCCTTCCAGCTTCGGTAGTGCGCTTCCTCGCCGATGAGCGGGCTCATCAGATGCCCTTGATTGAGTGGGCCGCCGACCTGGAACAGAAGGCGCTGTTCCGGGGGCGGGCCATAGAGGCTGAAGTACAGGTTGTTGTGCCCGCCGATCAGGTCTTGCAGTCGGTGCAGTTGCTGGGTCGCGTCCGGGTGTTCGACCCGGTCGTTCAAGGTGTGCTGTAGCTGTTCGAGCTTGTCCTTGAGGTTCTGCTGGGCAATCAGATCCAGTTGGCGGGTCAGGGACAGGTAGGCCAGTGCGCTCAGCAATACCACCAGCGCGGCGCCCATCAGCACCACGGACAGCCCCAGGCGCATGGACAGGCTGGCGGTTTTCATTCACGGCTCTCCAGGACATAGCCGACGCCGCGCAGCGTGTGGATCAGCTTGGCTTCGAACGGATCGTCGATCTTGGCCCGCAGGCGCCGGATCGAGACCTCCACGACGTTGGTGTCACAGTCGAAGTTCATGTCCCAGACCTGGGAGATGATCTGCGTCCGGGACAAGACCTCGCCACTGCGGCGCATCAACAGGTGAAGCAGGCGAAATTCCCGGGTCGTCAGGTCGATGCGCTGGCCATTGCGAAAGGCCTTGTGCCGCCCCGGGTCCAGTTCGAGATCGGCGACCCGCAGGGTGTCCGGCAGCGACGGTTGCGCGCTGCGCTTGAGTAGGGAGCGGATGCGCGCCAGCAGTTCCGGAAACTCGAATGGCTTGACCAGATAGTCGTCCGCCCCGGCATCGAACCCCTTCAACTTGTCCGACAGGCGCCCCCTGGCAGTGAGCATCATGACCCTGGTGTCATGGTGGCGACGGATGTTGGCCAGCACGTCCCAGCCGTCGATGAGTGGCAGGTTGACGTCGAGGATGACCAGGTCGTAGCTGTTCAGGCTGATCAGGCGCAGCGCATCGACACCGGTCTGCGCCGTATCCACCACGAAGCCGCTCTCCGTGAGGCCCTGGTGCAGGTACTCGGCGGTCTTCACTTCGTCTTCTACGATCAGGATGCGCATGGGGGGCTGTCCGGTGCGTGGCGGGCGGGCCGAAGGGGCCCAGTCTGGCAACAGACGAATGATAGAGGCAACGGGCGAACAGAAGGGCGGCATTACAGATTCGTAATGCCGCTGTCATCTTGCCGAGAGGGCGCCACCCCGGCATGGGGCGGCGAGCAATCAGAAGAGGTCGAGGGGCGCTTCTTCGGAGGAGGGCAGCGGGCTGCCGGGCGCCTGGTAGCCAGGTTCGAACTCGCTCATCGGCGGTGGCGAGTCCTCGCTCTTGAACACTTCGTAATAGGCGTCCGGCGTCGTCGCCGTGGCGGCCCGGCCGCTGACCGGGTCGACACGCAATGTCAGCAGACCGGCCGGCTCATCGGGCAGGTGCTCCGGCTTGCCCTTGAGTACCGCGCCCATGAAGTCGATCCAGATCGGCAAGGCCACCGTGCCACCGTATTCATTGCGGCCAAGGCTCTGCGGTTGATCGAAGCCGGCCCATACGGTGGTGACCAGGTCGGCGTTGTAGCCGGAGAACCAACTGTCGATCGAGTCGTTGGTGGTGCCGGTCTTGCCGGCCAGGTCCGAGCGGCCGAGGGCCATGGCGCGGCGTCCGGTGCCGCGCTTGATCACGTCCTGCAGCATGCTGGTCATGATGTAGGCCGTCCGTTCGTCGATGATCTGTTCGGCATGGCGCACGGGGCGCTGCTCATCCATCGGGTGGCCGGCTGCTTGGGCAAAAGTGGTGAGCACCGGTTCGCCGTCGTCGTCGAGGTCCGCGGATGGTGTGTGGGGGACCTGCAGCGGGTCCGCTTCGAATACCACCTGGCCCTGGCGATCTTCCACGCGCTGGATCAGGAACGGTTCGATCTTGTGGCCGCCGTTGGCGAACGTGCTCCAGCCGGTGGCGATCTCCATGGGCGTGAGGGTGGCCGTGCCCAGTGCCAGGGAGAGGTTGCGCGGCAGGTCCTGCGGAGCGAAGCCGAAGCGGCTGATGTACTTGATCGAGTAGTCGATGCCGATGGTCTGCAACAGCCGTATGGACACCAGGTTGCGAGACTTGTAGAGCGCCTCGCGCATGCGGATCGGGCCGAGGAAGGTGTTGTTGTCGTTCTTCGGACGCCAGACGCGATCCATGCCTTCCTCGACGAAGACGATCGGCGAGTCGTTGACCAGGCTGGCAGCAGTGAAGCCGGCATCCAGCGCGGCGGCATAGACGAAGGGTTTGAAGCTGGAACCCGGCTGACGCTTGGCCTGGGTGGCGCGGTTGTAGTTGCTCTGGCCGAAAGAGAAGCCGCCGGTCAGGGCCTGGATGGCGCCGTTTTCCGGTGCCAGCGCGACGAGCGCGGCCTGGGCCTTGGGTACCTGGCTGAACAGGGCCCGCTCTTCCTGCCAGCGGATACGGACGATATCACCCACCTTGACCACGTCGGCCGGGCGTTGCGGGCGAGCGCCCATGCTGTTGCTGTTCAGGAATGGGCGAGCCCATTTCATGCTGTCCCAGTCGACGCGCAGTTCGCTGTCGCCACGGGTCAGCACCTGGATGTGATCGCTGGCCACTACGGTGACCGCCACGGCCTGCATGCCCGACAGGGTGCGGTATTCGGCCAGTTTGCCCGACCATTTGGCGCGTGGCAGGTCGTCCATGCGTGCTTCCGGCCCGCGATAGCCGTGGCGCTGGTCGTAGTCGATCATGCCGTTCTGCAAGGCCCGGTTGGCGGCTTCCTGGCGGCTGCTGTCGATGGTGGTATAGACCCGATAGCCATCCGTGTAGGCTTCGGAGCCGAAGCGGCCGACCATGTCGAACCTGGCCATTTCTGCGATATAAGGTGCGTCCAGCTCGGGTGTCGCACCGTGGTAGCTGGCATCGACCGGCTCGGCCAGCGCCTGTTGGAAACGGGTTTCGTCGATCTTGCCAAGGCGATACATACGGGCAAGGATCCAGTCGCGGCGTTCCTTGCTGCGCGTCGCGTTGGCCAGCGGGTTGAATGCCGAGGGGGCCTTGGGCAGGCCGGCGATCATGGCCAGTTGCGCCAGGCTCAGCTCGTTGATCGACTTGCCGTAGTAGACCTGGGCCGCGGCCTCGATGCCGTAGGCGCGATTGCCCAGGTAGATCTTGTTGACGTACAGCTCGAGGATCTCGTTCTTGCTCAGCTCCCGCTCGATCTGCAGGGCCAGCAGGATTTCATTGATCTTGCGCGAGAAGCTGCGCTCGCTGCTCAGGAAGTAGTTCTTGGCCACCTGCATGGTGATGGTGCTGCCACCGGTCTGGATCTGGCCTGTTTTCAATAATTGTGTCGCAGCTCTCATAAGGCTTTTGACGTCGACGCCATAATGATTGGCGAAATTATCGTCTTCGGCGGAGAGCAGGGCGTCGATGAAATCCTGCGGAATGTCTTCGAAGCGGATCGGCGAGCGGCGCATTTCGCCGAACTCGGCGATCAGCTTGTCATCGCTGCTGTAGACCCGCAGGGGGATCTGCAACTGGATGCTGCGCAGGGCGTCGACGGACGGCAGGCTGGGGCTCAGGTACAGGAAGGCGCCGCTCAGGCAGAGCAGCAGGCCAAAGAACAGGGTGGCGCACGACCAGAGTAAGAACTTCAGAAAACGCATCAGAGAGTCTTTGAATTCGGGTGGAGGGACGGCCGCTGCCGCAGAGGCTGCCTATGGCGCAACGGGCCGCATTATACGCGCATTTTCAAACGCCCGGCGATGGATGCCGGGGCAGGCACGGGATGGCTGGCGGCGCGTCATCCCCCTGGCTGGAGCGAGGGAAGCAGCATGACAGGATTGTTCTATAGAAGGCCGGAGGCCGCCCTGGGGATCGATATTGGCTCGACCTCGGTCAAGCTCGTCGAGCTGAGTCGCAGCGCCGGAGGCTACCGCCTGGAGGCCTGGGCCCGCGAGCCGCTTGCGCCGCAGGCCATGACCGAGCGGCATATCCGCGAGCCGTCGCTGGTCGCGGCCGCGCTGGCGAGGGCCATGGCCCGGGCGCGTATTCGTTCGGCTTCCGCCGTCGTGGCGGTCTGTGGGGCGTCGGTGGTGACCCGCACCCTGGACATGGAGGCCGGCCTCGACGATGAGGAAATGAACCTCCAGTTGCGCGCGGAGGCGAATCGCCACATCCCCTACCCCATCGACGATGTCGCCATGGACTTCGAGGTCCGGGAGCAGGGTGCGCATGAGCCAGGACGTGTTTCCGTGTTTCTGGCGGCCTGTCGTCGCGAACACGTTGACCGTCGCGAGGCCGCCCTGGCCTTGGCGGGCCTGCGGGTTCGGGCCGTGGATATCGAAACCGCCGCCATCGAGCGCTTCTGGGGCTTGTCCTTTCCCGAGGGCGGGCCTGTGGAGGAGGGCCTGTGCGTGGCGCTGGTCGATCTCGGGGCGGGGATGCTTCGCCTCAGTGTCTTGCAGGCCGGGTGCATCCGTTATGGCCGGGAGCAGCCCTTCGCCGAGGGCATTACGGTCGATGATCGCGAGGGCAGGGCGGAAGCTATCACGGTGGAGGTGCTGCGGGCATTGCGGTTCTTCCAGGCCTCCAGTGTCTTGCCGGCACCCGGTTTCATCGGTCTGTTCGGCGGTGGTGCGAGCCTTGCGGGCCTGGCGGCCTCGATCAGGCAACGAAGCGGTATACCGACGGAGATTCTCGACCCGTTGCGAGTGTTGCGGCGGGGCGAGCGGGCCATCGTGCCCGTGCGGGCCGATATCGCTCCGGCATTGGCGCTGGCCTGTGGGCTGGCGCTGGGAGGTTTCAGCTGATGGCGGGCATCAACCTGCTGCCCTGGCGGGAGCGCTTGCGTCAGTCTCGCCGCCGCCGTTTCCTGACGCTGCTCGGCGTTGCCTTGGTGTGCTCCGCAGTGTTCACCCTGCTGGCAGGGTGGCGCCTGGGTGTCGCGCTGGAACGGCAGGACGCTCGCAACGACTATCTGCGTCAGCAACTTGCCAGGCTGGGCGGTGACATCGATGAGGTCGCCGCTCTGGAACATGAGCGAGGTGCACTGTTGGAGCAGGTGCAACGCTTCCATGCGCTGCAAGCCAGCCGGCCCGTCGTCGGGCGGGTGCTTGAGGAGCTGGTGCGGCTTCTGCCGGAGGGCGTGCATTTCAGTGCGCTGAAAATGAAGGATGGCGTGCTGTCCATCGAGGGCCATGCCGACTCGGATCAGGCTGTTTCCGGATTCATGCAGCGCTTGGGGCAGTCGCGTTGGCTGGCGTCTCCGGCCTTGAGCGAAGTGCGCAATGGCATGCCTGGTGACGCAGGCCCCGCTGCCAGCCAATTCCGCCTTGGTGTGCGGAGTGTGGCTGGCGGGCCGCTTGCTGAAGGCGGTGCGCCGTGAGCGGCCTGCATCTGCTGGATGCCGTGCGCGAGGTCGATTTTCCCGAGCGATTGGCACGGCCGGAAAGTTGGCCGGCCACGGTCAAGGTGCTCTGTGCAGGCTGCCTGCTGCTCGTATCCCTGTCGCTGGAATATTGGCTCTGCCTGCATGACGTGAGGGCGCGATTGGGGCAGGCCGAGGCGCAGGAGCTCTTGCTTCGGCAGCGATTCTCCAGCCAGGCCGCCCGAGCGAGCGGCCTGGAGCCGTTGCGGCAGCAGGTGATCGACCTGCGCTCGGCTCGCGATGGGGTCGTGCAGCAGTGGCCGGTCGATGGTGGCGTATCCGGTGTACTGGAGGCTATCTCGCGCAGCGGGCTGGAGAGTGGGGTGCAGATCGACGGGATCAGGTTACCGCCCGGGGCGGCATCCGCCTTTTATATAGAACAACCGATCCAGCTCTCCCTGACAGGGACGTACCACGCGCTCGCGACCTTCGTCAGTGACCTCTCCAGGTTGCCGGGAATGGTGGCCCCGCACGACTTCGACATCGGACCGGAGAAGCCGCCCACTGGCCGGCTGCGCATGGATATCCAGGCCCGAGCCTATGCCTACCGAGACAAGGACGTAAGCCAATGAAACGAGTCTGTCTGCTGACGATACTGCTGCTGGCGGGGTGCGATGAGCATGCCGCCAAGGGTGATCTGTCCGGTTTCGTGGCCGAAACCCTGGCCAGGCCGGCGCTGCCTCCCGAGCCCCTGCCGGTCTTTTCCGCATACGAGGGTTTTACCTATACCGCTGCGGCGTTGCGGCATCCCTTCCAGGCGATCCAGGGGGATGGACAAGGCGACTCTCTGGATTTCCCCGGCAATGGGCAACCTCGCGGTCTGCTGGAAGGGGCCGATATCGCCCGCTTCACCATGGTCGGTTGGCTTTCCGGGCGCACGGGGCGCTATGGGCTCGCCAAAGGCGAGGGTGGCGTCCACCGGGTGGGCGTGGGTGACTACCTGGGGACGAGCAGGGGGCGAGTCGTTGCGATCGAAGAGGCGTCGATCGAGTTGCTGGAGGTCGTTCCAGACGGTGAGGGCGGCTGGCATGAACGCCCCCGTCGACTGGTGCTGGCGGTGCGGCCATGAACGGCCTGGCAACGGTGCTGCGAGCACCGTGCGGGCGATACCTGTCGGCTTTCGGTGTGCGGTCGCTGCTGGTGCTGGCCGTTTTGCCGTGGCTATTGGGCGCTGGCACATCGGCGGCAACCCAGGATGGCGGCGAGCCCGGTGCTGCCCAGGTATTGTCCGAGGCACCGAGGGGGGAGCGGTTGTCATTGCATTTTCAGGACATCGATGTCCGTGCCGCCCTGCAGATCATCGCCGACTTTTCCGACTGGAACCTGATCGTCAGTGATGCCGTGAAAGGTACGGTCACCCTCAGGTTGCAGCAGGTGTCCGGCGAACAGGCCCTCGCACTGGTATTGCGCAGCAAGGGCCTTGGGCTGCGGCGCGAGGGCGGCGTGTTGCTGGTGGCGCCCCTCGATGAGATCGCCGAGGCCGAGCGCCAGGCGCTGGAAGTGAGCCAGCAATACGCCGAGCTGCTGCCATTGCAGCGCGAGGTGGTGCAGGTCAATTACGCCAGGGCGGCGGATATAGCCGAGCTGTTCCAGTCCGCGCCGGATGAAGCCGACTCGCCCGCCGCACGGCGGGGCTCCATTGCCGTCGACGAACGCAGCAACAGTCTCGTCGCCTACCTGTCCCGTGAGCGGCTGGAAGAGCTGCGTGGCATCGTGGCGCAACTGGATGTCCCAATACGCCAGGTGATGATCGAGGCCCGCATCGTAGAGGCGAGCGTCGATTATGACCGCAGCCTGGGTGTCCGCTGGGGCGGTAGCGTTCGCAGTGGCAATGCCTGGAGCGCCTGGGGGCGTGATGGCGTGCTTGGCGCGGACGGGATCGAATTGCAGAGTTCACCCTTCGTGGACATGGGCGCGGTGGGGGCCACGTCGGGGATCGGCCTGGGCTTCGTTGGCAACGATGCGCTGCTGGACCTGCAACTGTCGGCGATGGAGAAGAGCGGCAATGGCGAGGTGGTATCCCAGCCCAGGGTGGTGACGGCGGACAAGGAGACGGCGCGGATCCTCAAGGGGGCCGAGGTGCCCTACCAGGCGACCAATACCAATGGCGCGGTCAATACCTCCTTCCGCGAGGCTTCGCTGTCCCTGGAGGTGACGCCGCAGATCACTCCGGACAATCGCGTCATCCTGGCCGTGAGGGTTACCAAGGACGAGCCGGATTTTTCCCAGGCCGCGACCACGGGTGTTCCGGCCATCAAGAAAAATGAAGTGAATGCGAAGGTGCTGGTGGGCAATGAGGAGACCATCGTGATTGGCGGCGTCTTCTCGACGACCCAGAGCAAATCGGTGGACAAGGTACCGCTGCTCGGCGATCTGCCTTTCGTCGGGCGGTTTTTTCGCCGGGAGCTGGTGCAGGACAAGAAATCCGAGCTGCTGGTCTTCATCACTCCGCGTATCATGGGCGCTTCCGCCATTGTGATGAACCGCTGATCCGTCGATGCGCAACCTTATCCTCGTAGGCCCGATGGGGGCTGGCAAGAGCACCATCGGGAGGCTTCTCGCCAAAGAATTGCACCTGCCGTTCAAGGACTCCGACAAGGTGATCGAACAACGCACCGGGGCGAGCATCCCGCTGATTTTCGATGTCGAGGGCGAGCAGGGGTTTCGCGAGCGCGAGCATGCCGTGATCGTCGACCTGTGCCAGTTGGATGGCCTGGTGCTGGCGACCGGCGGCGGTGCGGTATTGCGCGAAGACAACCGCGCCGCACTGAAAGCGGGTGGGCACGTCATCTATCTGCGCACGTCGGTCGAGCAGCAGCTCGCCCGCACTGCTCGCGACCGCAACCGGCCCCTGCTGCAAACCGCCAATCCCGGGCAGAAGCTGGCCGAGCTGATGGCCATACGCGACCCTCTTTATAGAAGCATCGCGGACATCACCATCGAGACAGACGAGCGGCCACCCCGGAACGTCGTCGTACAGATACTGGAGCGGCTGCAGTCGCTGGGCGAAACTGCGTTATCCTAGGCGCCTTTTAACAGGGGGCATCATGCAGACTCTTAATGTCGAACTTGGCGAGCGCAGTTATCCCATCCATATCGGTCGGCAACTGCTCGACGACACGGAACTGCTGGCGCAACGGATACGCGGCCGACAGATCGCCATCGTCACCAACGAGACGGTCGCCCCCCTGTACCTGCACCGGCTGCAGCACAGCCTGCGCGACTTTGCCATAACGCCCATCGTGTTGCCGGACGGCGAGTCCTACAAGAACTGGGAAACCCTGCAACTGATCTTCGACGGACTGCTGCAGGCGCGGCATGACCGTGGCACGACAGTGGTGGCCCTGGGCGGCGGTGTGATCGGCGACATGGCCGGCTATGCCGCCGCGAGCTACCAGCGCGGTGTCGACTTCATCCAGATCCCTACGACGTTGCTGTCGCAAGTGGACTCCTCCGTGGGCGGCAAGACCGGTATCAACCACCCGCTGGGCAAGAACATGATCGGTGCCTTCTACCAGCCGCGGGCGGTGATCATCGATACCGAAACCCTCGAAACCCTGCCGGGGCGTGAGCTGTCCGCTGGCCTGGCTGAAGTCATCAAGTATGGCCTGATCTGCGACGAGCCGTTCCTTGGCTGGCTCGAGGCACACGTCGATCGTCTGCGTGCACTCGATCCCGAGGCGCTGGCCGAGGCGATCCAGCGTTCGTGCGCGGCCAAGGCACGGGTGGTTGGTGCCGATGAGCGTGAGTCCGGTGTACGCGCCACGCTCAACCTCGGGCATACCTTCGGCCATGCGATCGAAACGCACCAGGGTTATGGCGCATGGCTGCACGGCGAGGCGGTATCCGCCGGAACTGTCATGGCTCTGGAGATGTCTCGTCAACTGGGCTGGATCAGCGCCGAGCAGCGTGACCGTGCCGTGCGCCTGCTGGCCCGTGCCGGGCTGCCGGTTGCGCCACCGACCAATATGACGGCGGCCGACTTCATGCAGCACATGGCGGTCGACAAGAAAGTGCTCAACGGTCAACTGCGACTGGTGCTGCTCAAGCAATTGGGCGAAGCGGTCGTGACCGGGGACTTCCCCACCGATGCGCTACACACAACGTTGGAGGTGGATTACGCCGCCCTGACGCAACAGTTGGAATCCAGGTAATACGTTCATGTCCAGTTTGTCTGCCGACGATACCTTTCTGAACTACTACGGGTTCAGCCACGATCCTTTCGCCACGCGCGTTCCGGGGTTCAAGTTCTTCCCGGCCCAACGCAAGCCGGTGCTTGGGCAACTGCACCACCTGGCGCGTTACAGCCAGTTGCTGCTGGTCGTGAGTGGGCCTCAAGGCAGTGGCAAGACGTTGCTGCGCCAGGCCCTGGTGGCCAGTAGCAACAAGCAGACGGTACAGAGCGTGGTGATCACCCCGCAGGGGTCCGCCGACGCGGCCATCGTGCTGCAACAAGTGGCGCAGGCGCTGGGGGCGGAGCGGGCTGATTTCGACAGTGTGCTGGCGCAGATCATCCAGTTGGGGCTGACCGGGCAGGAGGTCTACCTGCTGGTGGATGATGCCGAGCGCCTGACCGGGGCCGCGGTGGAAACGCTACTGCGCCTCGCCGAGGGTAGCCATGAAGGGCGCCCGCATGTGTTCCTGTTCGGTGAGCCGGCGCTGGTGGCGAGGCTGGATGCACTGGTCGATGACCAGGAGCGTTTCCATGTCATTTCCCTGCAGCCCTATGACGAGGACGAAACCCGCGAATACCTGTCCCTGCGCCTGGAAGGTGCAGGGCGTGGCCTCGAGTGCCTCAATGAGCAGCAGATCGAGCGCATTCACGAGATATCCGAAGGCTGGCCGGGTGCGATCAACCAAGTGGCCCGGGATGAGCTGATCGAAGCGATGCAGGCGTCGCGCTCTTCGGGGCGCAAGGGCGGTTGGCTGGCAGCCCTGCCGATCAAGCATGTGGTTGCCGTTCTGGCGATTCTTTTGCTGATCGGGCTGGGCTTTTTGTTCTCCCGAGAGGCCTACGAAGAAAAAAATGCACCAAAAGTGACGAATGGCATGCCCATTAATGGTGCATTTTCGGGCGATGCTTCCGGGGACGGAAAGGACTCCACGGCGATCGAATTCGAAGGGCCGGCCGGCGAGCCACAACCGATCATTCGCGAGCCGCTGGCGGCTTCGGGCGAGGTCGATGAAGATTTTGCGGGTATCGGCCGGGACAACCCGGTGAGCATCCCGACACCAGCACCAGCACCAGCACCAGCACCAGCACCAGCACCAGCACCAGCACCCAGGCCCGCTCCTGCACCCATACCTGCTCCGGCGCCTGTGGTCAAAGCGCCTGTGGTGGCGGAAAAACCCAGGGAAACGCCTGCTCCGGTGCGGCAGATTGTCGCGGAAAAGCCGAAAGCACCTGCCGCGACGGCCTCTAATAGTAGTGGGAACTGGTATGCAAGGCAGAATGGGTCGCATTACCTGATCCAGATCCTGGGGACCGGCAACGAGCGTAATGCCCAGGAGCTGGTGCGCAAGAACGGTGCGAACTACCACTATTTCGTCAAGCAGCACCAGGGTAAGCCGCTGTACGTGGTGACTTATGGCAGTTTTACCAGCCGTGCGGCAGCCGTGGCGGCGATCAAGACGCTGCCGGCCAACCTGCAGGCCGGCAAGCCGTGGCCACGAACCTTCGCCAGTGTCCAGCAGGAAATCAGGTAAAAAAGGCAAAAAACGCCCCAAAAAAGTGCGCAATGCACTGATTTGGGGCTTGCAAAAATAAATTGTCTCGTTCCATGCCGCTTTGTAAACTGCCCTCCCTCTCGCCCTCGTGACCACGGGGCTTCGCTCTGTTCGTCCGGTAAGGGGTTGATTTACAACGTATTTAGCGGGTGGATTAGCTATGAATGCAGGTCTTTTTCGTCCTGAAGAGTTCAAGGATAACTGCGGCTTCGGCCTGATTGCCCACATGCAGGGCGAGGCCAGTCATCACCTGCTACAGACAGCCATTCAGTCGCTGACCTGCATGACCCACCGTGGCGGCATCAACGCCGACGGCAAGACCGGTGACGGTTGCGGTCTGTTGATCCAGAAGCCCGATCTGTTCCTGCGCACCGTCGCCCGTGAAACCTTCGCCGCCGAATTGCCCGAGCGCTATGCCGTGGGCATGGTGTTCCTCAATCAGGATCCGGTGCGTGCCGAAGCCGCTCGCCAGAACATGAACCGCGAAATCCTTGCCGCTGGCCTGCAACTGGTCGGCTGGCGCCAGGTACCCATCGACCCGTCCGTGCTGGGCCGGCTGGCGCTGGAGCGCCTGCCGCAGATCGAGCAGGTCTTCGTCGGTGGCGAAGGGCTGTCCGAGCAGGAGTTCGAGGTCAAGCTGTTCTGCGCACGCCGCCGTTCTTCCGTGGCCAATGCCGAAGACAGCGAGCACTACATCTGCAGCTTTTCCCAGAGCACCATCATCTACAAAGGCCTGATGATGCCGGCCGACCTGGCCGCCTTCTATCCCGACCTGAGCGACGAGCGCCTGCGCACCGCCATCTGCGTGTTCCACCAGCGCTTCTCCACCAACACCCTGCCGAAGTGGCCGCTGGCGCAGCCCTTCCGCTTCCTGGCGCACAACGGTGAAATCAACACCATCACCGGCAACCGCAACTGGGCCCAGGCGCGTCGCCTGAAGTTCGCCAATGGCCGTATTCCCGACCTGCAGGAGCTTGGCCCGCTGGTCAACCGCGTCGGCTCCGACTCGTCGAGCATGGACAACATGCTGGAACTGCTGGTCACCGGTGGCATCGACCTGTTCCGTGGCGTGCGCATGATCATTCCGCCAGCCTGGCAGAACGTCGAGACCATGGACCCGGACCTGCGTGCGTTCTATGAGTACAACTCGATGCACATGGAGGCCTGGGACGGTCCGGCCGGCGTGGTGCTGACCGATGGTCGCCATGCCGTCTGCCTGCTCGACCGCAACGGCCTGCGCCCGGCGCGCTGGGTCACCACCACCAATGGCTACATCACCCTGGCGTCCGAAGTCGGTGTGTGGGACTACGCGCCGGATGAAGTCGTGGCCAAGGGCCGTGTCGGGCCGGGGCAGATCCTCGCCGTGGACACCCAGACCGGCCAGGTGATGCACGCCGAAGATATCGACGAGCGGCTGAAGTCGCAGCACCCCTACAAGAAGTGGCTGCGCCAGCATGCGCTGCGTATCCAGTCGACCCTGAGCGACAACGATCATGGTTCGGCGCTGTACGACCAGGACCAGCTCAAGCAGTACATGAAGATGTTCCAGGTCACCTTCGAAGAGCGTGACCAGGTGCTGCGCGTGCTGGCCGAGCAGGGCCAGGAAGCGGTCGGCTCGATGGGCGACGACACGCCGATGGCCGTGCTCTCGCGTCGCGTCCGCTCGCCTTACGATTACTTCCGCCAGCAGTTCGCGCAGGTCACCAACCCGCCGATCGACCCGCTGCGCGAAGCCATCGTGATGTCCCTGGAGACCTGCCTGGGCGCCGAGAAGAACATCTTCGAAGAGACTGCCGAGCACGCCAACCGCGCGATCCTCAGCACGCCGGTGATCTCGCCGGCCAAGTGGCGCACGATCATGGAGCTGGATCGTCCCGGCTTCGAGCGGCATGTCATCGACCTGAACTACGACCCGGCACTGGGGCTGGAGGCGGCGGTACGCAATATCGCCGACCAGGCCGAGGAAGCCGTGCGTGTCGGCAAGGTGCTGCTGGTCCTGAGCGACCGCGCCATCGAGCCAGGCAAATTGCCGGCGCATGCCTCGCTGGCGGTGGGTGCCGTGCACCACCGCCTGACCGAGAAGGGGCTGCGCTGCGACTGCAACCTGCTGGTCGAGACCGCGACCGTCCGCGATCCGCATCATTTCGCGGTGCTGATCGGTTTCGGTGCGACGGCGGTCTACCCCTACCTGGCCTACGAAGTGCTGGGTGACCTGATCCGTACCGGCGAAGTGCTGGGCGACCTGTATGAAGTGTTCAAGCACTACCGCAAGGGCATTTCCAAGGGACTGCTGAAAATCATCTCGAAGATGGGTATCTCCACCATCACCTCGTACCGTGGCGCCCAGTTGTTCGAGGCCATCGGCCTGTCCGACGAGGTGGTCGAGCTGAGCTTCCGTGGCGTTGCCAGCCGCATCAAGGGGGCACGTTTCGTCGACCTCGAGGCCGAGCAGAAGCTGCTGGCGGCCGAAGCCTGGAACGCACGCAAGGCGATCCAGCAGGGCGGCTTGCTGAAGTTCGTGCACGGCGGTGAATACCACGCCTACAACCCGGACGTGGTCGGCGCCCTGCAAGCGGCCGTGCAGTCCGGCGATTATTCGCTGTTCAAGCAATACACCGCGCTGGTCGACCAGCGTCCGGTGTCCATGGTGCGCGACCTGTTCAAGGTGCGCGAGTCCGAGCAGCCGCTCGGGCTGGACGATGTCGAGCCGCTGGAAGCGATCCTGCAACGCTTCGACTCGGCCGGTATTTCCCTGGGGGCCTTGTCGCCCGAGGCGCACGAGGCGATCGCCGAGGCAATGAACCGCCTGGGTGCCCGCTCCAACTCCGGCGAGGGCGGCGAAGACCCGGCCCGCTACGGCACGCTGCGCAGTTCCAAGATCAAGCAAGTGGCCACCGGCCGCTTCGGCGTCACGCCGGAATACCTGGTCAATGCCGAAGTGCTGCAGATCAAGGTGGCCCAGGGCGCCAAGCCGGGCGAGGGCGGACAACTGCCCGGCGGCAAGGTCAACGGCCTGATCGCCCGCCTGCGCTACGCTGTGCCTGGCGTCACGCTGATTTCGCCGCCGCCGCACCATGACATCTATTCCATCGAGGACCTGGCCCAGCTGATCTTCGACCTCAAGCAGGTCAACCCGAAGGCGCTGGTGTCGGTCAAGCTGGTGGCCGAGCCGGGCGTCGGCACCATCGCCGCCGGCGTGGCCAAGGCCTATGCCGACCTGATCACTGTGTCCGGCTATGACGGCGGTACCGGCGCCTCGCCGCTCACCTCGATCCGTTATGCCGGTTCGCCGTGGGAGCTGGGCCTGGCCGAGACGCACCAGACCCTGCGCGGCAACGACCTGCGCGGCAAGGTCCGGGTGCAGACCGACGGTGGTCTGAAGACCGGTCTGGACGTGGTCAAGGCCGCCATCCTCGGTGCCGAGAGCTTCGGCTTCGGCACCGCGCCGATGATCGCCCTGGGTTGCAAGTACCTGCGCATCTGCCACCTGAACAACTGCGCCACCGGCGTCGCCACGCAGAACGACGAGCTGCGCAAGGACCACTACATCGGCACCGTGGACATGGTGGTGAACTTCTTCACCTTCATCGCCACCGAGACCCGCGAGTGGCTGGCGCGCCTGGGCGTACGCAGCCTGGGCGAGCTGATCGGCCGCACCGACCTGCTGGATATCCTGCCGGGCGAGACCGAGAAACAGGCCCACCTGGACCTGACGCCGTTGCTGGGCAGCGACCATATCCCGGCGGACAAGCCGCAGTTCTGCGAAGTCGACCGCAACCCGCCGTTCGACCAGGCGCTGTTGTCCGAGCGCATGATCGAGCTGGCTCGCGGCGCCATCGAGGCCCGCAGCGGCGGCACCTTCGAACTGGACATCTGCAACTGCGACCGCTCCGTCGGTGCGCGGGTGTCCGGCGAGATCGCCCGCCTGCACGGCAACCAGGGCATGAGCGACGCGCCGATCACCTTCCGCTTCAAGGGCACGGCGGGGCAGAGCTTCGGTGTGTGGAACGCCGGCGGCCTGCACCTCTACCTCGAAGGCGACGCCAACGACTATGTCGGCAAGGGCATGACCGGCGGCAAGCTGGTGATCACCCAGCCCAAGGGCAGTGTCTATGCCAGCCGTGACTCGGCGATCGTCGGCAACACCTGCCTGTACGGTGCCACCGGCGGCAAGCTGTTCGCTGCCGGGACCGCCGGTGAGCGCTTCGCGGTGCGCAACTCCGGTGCCCACACGGTGGTGGAAGGCACTGGCGACCATTGCTGCGAGTACATGACTGGCGGTTTCGTCTGTGTCCTGGGCAAGACCGGTTACAACTTCGGCTCGGGCATGACCGGTGGCTTCGCCTATGTGCTGGATCAGGACAACAGCTTTATCGACCGGGTGAACAACGAGCTGGTGAATATCCAGCGCATCACTGGCGAGGCGATGGAAGCCTATCGGAGCCACCTGGAGTCGGTACTGCGCGAATACGTCGAAGAAACGCAAAGCGCATGGGGCGCCGAGTTGCTGGAAAACCTGGACGACTACTACCGCCGTTTCTGGCTGGTCAAGCCCAAGGCGGCCAACCTGGCCAACCTGCTGTCGAACACCAGGGCCAATCCGCAATAAAGCAGCTCCGAGCCGCAGCCTCGTGCCAGAGGCTGCGGGCTTGCCGAACACCGTGATTGTCTTGCGGCCTGCAGCTGAAGCTTGCCGCCGCTGTTGAGAGGTAACGCCATGACCGAGCGTCTGAATAACGACTTCCAGTTCATCGAGGTCGGCCGCAAGGACCCGAAGAAGAAACTGTTGCGCCATCGCAAGAAGGACTTCGTGGAAATCTACGAACCCTTCAAGCCGCAGCAGGCGTCCGAGCAGGCGCACCGCTGCCTGGGTTGCGGCAACCCGTATTGCGAGTGGAAGTGCCCGGTGCACAACTTCATTCCCAACTGGCTCAAGCTGGTCTCGGAAGGCAACATCCTGGCCGCCGCCGAGCTGAGCCACCAGACCAATACCCTGCCCGAAGTCTGTGGCCGGGTGTGCCCGCAGGATCGCCTGTGCGAGGGCGCCTGCACCCTCAACAGCGGCTTCGGCGCGGTGACCATCGGTTCGGTGGAGAAGTACATCACCGACACCGCCTTCGCCATGGGCTGGCGCCCGGACATGTCCAAGGTCAAGCCGACCGGTAAGCGTGTCGCGGTGATCGGCGCCGGTCCGGCGGGCCTCGGTTGCGCCGATATCCTGGTGCGCAACGGCGTCACACCGGTGGTCTATGACCGCAACCCGGAAATCGGCGGCCTGCTGACCTTCGGCATTCCCGAGTTCAAGCTGGAGAAGACCGTGCTCAGCCACCGCCGTGAAGTCTTCACCGGCATGGGCGTCGAGTTCCGCCTGAACACCGAGATCGGCAAGGACGTTTCCATCGAGCAACTGCTGGCCGAATACGATGCCGTGTTCATGGGCATGGGCACCTACACCTACATGAAAGGCGGTTTCCCCGGCGAAGACCTGCCTGGCGTGCACGATGCACTGGACTTCCTGGTAGCCAACGTCAATCGCAACCTGGGCTTCGAGAAGAGCCCGGAAGACTTCGTCGACATGAAGGGCAAGAATGTCGTGGTGCTGGGCGGTGGCGACACCGCGATGGACTGCAACCGCACCTCGATCCGCCAGGGCGCCGGCAGTGTGACCTGCGCCTACCGCCGCGATGCGGCGAACATGCCGGGTTCGCGCAAGGAAGTGAAGAATGCCAAGGAGGAGGGCGTGAAGTTCCTCTTCAACCGCCAGCCCATCGCCATCGTCGGCGACGGCAAGGTGGAAGGCGTGAAGGTGGTGGAAACCCGTCTGGGCGCAGCGGATGCCCGTGGCCGCCGCAGCCCTGAGCCGATCCCCGGTTCAGAGCAGATCCTGCCGGCCGATGCGGTGGTGATCGCTTTCGGCTTCCGGCCGAGCCCGGCATCCTGGTTCGAAGGCCAGGGTGTCGCGACCGACAGCCAGGGCCGCGTCGTGGCGCCGGCCGAGGGGCAATTCAAGTTCCAGACCGGCAACCCGAAAATCTTCGCTGGTGGCGACATGGTGCGCGGCTCCGACCTGGTGGTGACCGCTATCCATGAAGGCCGCACGGCCGCTGAAGGTATCCTCGACTACCTGGGCGTGTAAGGCCGCCACAGGCTGCAAGCGACAAGCAACGCGTCATCTGCTTGTCGCTTGCAGTCGTTTCAGCGCCCCAGTTTCCGCAACTCATCCGACTCGACGACACGCGCGCCCTGGTCTTCTTCCAGGGCCAGGCGCCAGAGTGCGCGGGCCAGTGCGCAGACTTCGATGCCGTGGTACTTGCCGGGCAGCAGCTGTGACAGCGGACCGGCGAGGCGCTCGGTCAGGCGTGGCTCCAGCCGCGAGCCCAGCAATTGCGACGGGCGGGCGATGGTCAGTTGTGGCCAGCCCTGTTCCAGCAGCGCCGCTTCGGTTTCGCCCTTGATCCGTGTGTAGAACAGCGTGCTGTCGGTACTGGCTCCCAGCGAGCTGATGACCAGCAGGTGACGGACGCCCAGTACCCGTGCGCGTTTTGCGAAGGCCAGCACCAGATCGTGGTCGACGGCGCGGAACGCCTCCTGGCTGCCCGCCTGTTTCAGGGTCGTGCCCAGGCAGCAGAAGGCGATATCGAACTCACCGGACAGCGTCGGCAGCAATTGCGCCAATTCACCGACCGGATTCTGTAGCCGTGGATGGCTGGCCAGGGGCCGGCGGGTGGGCGCGAGTACGTGCTTCACCGTCGGTTCATTGAGCAGGCGGTCGAGCAGGTGCTCGCCGGTCAGGCCGGTTGCGCCGGCCAAGAGGATTCGGCGTGGCGTGGTGGTCATGGCTGTGCTCCTGGTCGTGTCTTGGTTATCAGCCGCCAGCGCTCCAGCACCCGTTCAGGTGCCCAGAGCTGGGGTTCGGATGCTTCGAACCGGTCGGCCTGTTCACGTTCGGCAACGGTGGCGCTGGCCAGTTCGAAGGCTTTTTCCAGATCGTCGGTGCGTTGCAGGGCTTCGGCGAACAGCGCCCGGCCGAAATAGGTGAAGTCGCTTTCCTCCGAACAGCCGAAGGAAACTCGGTCGGCGCGGGCGGCGGTCATGACCAGGGTGTTGTCGTTCTTCAACGGTTCGATGAAACCGCCGGAAAAGCACGCAGAGACCACCACGACCTTGGGGCGATCCGCCAGGGGCTGCAACAGTTCGGCCAGTTCGGTGGCGGGCAGGTCTTCCAGGGCCAGGCGGGGTTGCTCCAGTGCCAGACGGTGGTCGGACGAGCCGTGGCTGGTGAAGTAGAGGAAGATCAGGTCTTCCGGGCCACTGCGTTCGGCCAGGGCCAGGATGGCGCGGCGTAGGTTCTCGCGTGTGGCCAGCGGCCGGTCGGCCAGGTGGTCGCGGTGGTTGACCAGGGTGATCTGGCCGTGGGCGCCGAAGGCGCGGGAGAGCAACTCGCTGACATAGTCGGCTTCGCGCAGGAAGACGCTCTGCTGGCCGTCACCGGCGAAGGCCAGGGTGTAGAGCTCTGGCGCCGGTGTCGAGGCCGGCAGGGCGTCGATGGCCTGTTGCAGCAGCCGTTCCTGCCCAAGCAGGGCCAGCTCCAGCGGGTCGGGCAGGCGCTGGCCCTTGTCATCGCGTACGCGGCGTCCGTTGTTCCAGGTGCCTGCGAGTACCGTGCCGTCGGCCTGGGTCAATGTGCCTTCGCCATGATAGCGCCCTCGGCGGAACTGTCCCTGGTAGTGGCTACCATCGGCGCGTTGCAGGTGGCCCTGGCCATGGTAGCGCCACTGTTTGAATGCGCCGTCGTAGAGACTGCCGTCTTCGTCCGTGTAACGCCCCAGGCCGTGCATCTGGCCATCCTCGAACTCGCCGCTCCAGACCGAGCCGTGCTCGTCCTCATAGCGCCCCTGGCCGCTGAACAGGTCCTGCGCGAAGTGGCCTTCATAGCGTGCGCCGGAGGCCGCCAGGTAGCTGCCTGTGCCGTCGAGGAGCCCGTGCCGGAATGTACCGTTGAGGGTGCCATCGCTGTCGATGCGCATGCCTTCGCCGTTGAGCTGGCCGTCTTCGAACTCACCCTGGTAGATCGTGCCGTCGGCGTATTGCAGAAAGCCTGGTCCGTGGAACAACCCATGGCGGAAGCGGCCCTGGTAATGGCTGCCGTCCGGGTAGTCGAGGCGGCCTTCGCCTTGCAGCAGGCCGTCGGCCAGCGTGCCCTGGTAGCGGCTACCGTCAGGCAGCACGCCGTCGGCGGAGGTCAGTGGGGTGTCATCGCCACAGGCAACCAGCAGGCAGCCGAGCAGCAGGGGAATGAGGGGGCGCATCGAAGGTTTCCGAGTTCAGGTACGCGGCAGTATGCCGCAAAGCGTTGCCGTATGCGGGGTGCGATAGGATGTGGCGCAGATGCGGTCCGCCCCAGCCCTCTCCCGCAGGCGGGAGAGGGGGTAAATAAGGGCTGGCTCGTTGTCGTGAGTGTTTCTGGAGGACTTATGCCAGTGGATTTATCGTCTGTTTTGCCCGTGAGCGCGTTCGACGGTTGGGATGGCAGCACGGCCCAGGCCCGCGAGTTGCAATCGAGCCTGGCGCGGCAGGTGCGGCTGGAGGATGACTTCGCCCCGTTGCGCCGGGTGGCCGGGGTGGATGTCGGTTTCGAAGAGGGCGGTCGTATCACCCGTGCAGCGGCGGTGTTGCTGGATGCCGACAGTCTTCAGGTACTGGCCAGCCGACTGGTGCGGTTGCCGACGAGCATGCCGTATGTGCCTGGGTTGCTGTCGTTCCGCGAGTTGCCGGCGGTGCTTGAAGCGTTACGCGGCCTGCCCGAACTGCCGAACCTGATCTTCTCCGACGGCCATGGCATCGCCCATCCGCGTCGCCTGGGCATCGCTGCGCACCTGGGGGTGGTGACCGGGCTGCCGACCATTGGCGTGGCCAAGAAGATCCTCACCGGTGTGCATGCCGAACTGGGCGAGGAACGTGGTGCACGGGTCGAGCTGTGCGAGCGCAGGAGCGGCGAGGTCATCGGCAGTGTGCTGCGCAGCAAGCTGCGGGTCAGGCCGCTGATCGTCTCGCCGGGCCATCGGGTCAGCCTGGCCAGTGCCCCGGAACTGGTGATGCGCTTCGTCACCCGCTACCGCTTGCCAGAGCCCACGCGCCTGGCGGATCGGCTGGCGTCACGCCGGGACGAGAAATAGGCGCCGAGTTTCATGGGGCAACGGATTCGCCATGCTGTCGCAGCGCCCAGCGCACATGCTCGCGCACCAGTTCGGAGGGGTGTTCCAGGCGCGAGCGCAGTGCCTCCAGCACCGGGATGGTCGAGGGGGCATTGCCCAGTCCCACGGCCAGGTTGCGCAGCCAGCGTTCGTAGCCGGCGCGGCGCAGCGGCGAGCCTTCGGTGCGTGACAGGAACTCTTCCTCGCTCCAGCCGAACAGCTCGCTGAGCCCGGCGTTGTCGAGGCTGTGGCGCGGGGCGAAGTCGCTCTGCTCGGTGGGCCGGGCGAAACGGTTCCACGGGCAGACGATCTGGCAATCGTCGCAGCCGAACACGCGGTTGCCGATCAGGCTGCGCAGTTCCAGCGGGATCGGCCCCTTGAGTTCGATGGTCAGGTAGGAGATGCAACGCCGCGCGTCCAGCATGCGTTCGCCGACGAATGCGCCGGTGGGGCAGGCGACCAGGCAGGCGCTGCACTTGCCGCAGTGTTCGCGCTCGTGAGGATCGTCCACGGGCAGCTCGATATCGACGAACAGCTCGCCGAGGAAGAACCAGCTCCCGGCCTTGCGGTTGAGCAGCAGGGTGTTCTTGCCGATCCAGCCCAGTCCCGCCTGTTGTGCCACGGCCTTCTCCAGTACCGGGGCGCTGTCGACGAAGGCTCGGAAACCCAGCGGGCCGATCTCCGCCTGGATGCGTTCGGCCAACTGTTGCAGGCGTTTGCGAATCAGCTTGTGGTAGTCGCGGCCAAGGGCGTAGCGCGACACGTAGGCTTTCTCCGGCTCTGCCAGGCGTTGCGTCATGCGCGTGTCGCCCGGCAGGTAGTCCATGCGCAGGGAGATCACCCGCAAGGTGCCGGGCACCAGTTCATCAGGCCGGGAACGTTTGCTGCCGTGGGCGGCCATATAGTCCATTTCGCCGTGATAGCCGGCCTCCAGCCAGCGTTGCAGATGCGCTTCATGCTCGGCGAGGTCCAGGCCACTGATGCCGACCTGCTGGAAGCCAAGCTCGCGGCCCCAGTCCTTGATGGAACGGGCGAGGGCGGCGGGGTCGAGAATGGGCGCGGACATCGGAGATTTCGTTGACGGCTGACGGGTATAATTGTCGCATAGCCGCGCCTTGCGGGTCGCGGCCGCGGCGTCATTGCCCCAGGTGGGAGCCCATGCGTCGCTTTTGCCCGATACACCTGTCATGCCGCCCGTTGCGGCCAGTCCTTGAAAGGCTCATTCATGCCACAGAACACCGAACAGATGCCGGCATCCCTCTATCGCGCCGCCCAGGTGCGTGAACTCGATCGCCGCCTGATCGCTGCCGGTACGCCAGGGCTGGTGTTGATGCAGCGTGCCGCCCATGCGGCCTGGCGTGCCCTGCGCCGGCACTGGCCGACGGTCGGGTGCGTGACCGTGCTGACCGGCCAGGGCAACAATGCCGGGGATGGCTACTTGCTCGCGATCCTGGCGCAACGTGCCGGTTGGCGTGTGAAGGTGCTGGCGGTCGGCGATCCTCAGCGCCTGCGGGGCGATGCCGCGTCCGCCGCCGAGGAGGCGCGTGCCGCCGGTGTGGTCTGCCAGGACTGGCGCACCCCGGCGAGCCTGGAAGGCGTGCTGGTGGACGCTCTGTTGGGCACCGGCCTCAGTGGCGACGTACGGGCGCCTTACCGCGAGGCCATCGAAGCGATCAACGCCAGTGGTCTGCCGGTCCTGGCGCTGGACCTGCCCTCCGGGCTGTGTGCCGATACCGGCAGTGTGCTGGGCGTTGCGATCAAGGCCAGTGTGACGGTGAGTTTCATCGGCATGAAGCTCGGCCTGTTGACCGGGGAAGGCCCGGCGCTGGTCGGTGAATGCGTTTTCGATGCTCTCCAGATCGAACCGGCCATCCTCGATCAGGTGCCTGCCGTGGCCCAGCGACTGAGCGCCGCCACGCTGACGCGGTTGCCGGCCCGTTCGCCGACCGCACACAAGGGCCGCTTTGGCCGCTTGCTGGTGCTGGGGGGCGACCGTGGCACGGGTGGTGCCGCGCTGCTCAGTGCCGAGGCGGCGCTGCGTTGTGGCGCCGGCATGGTGACGCTGGCCACGCGCCCCGAACATGTCGCCGCCGCCCTGGTGCGCCGTCCCGAGATAATGGCCACGGGTGTGGATTCCACTTACCGCCTGCATGGGTTGTGCGAGCCAGCGGATGTGCTGGTGGTTGGGCCGGGGCTGGGCGTCGCGCCGTGGGGGCGTGCTTTGCTGAGCCTCGCGGCGTCGCACCCGGTGCCCCAGGTGTGGGATGCCGATGCACTCAATCTGTTGGCCGAAGGGCTGGTGAGCTTGCCGGCCGGTGCGGTGATCACGCCACATCCGGGCGAGGCGGCGCGGTTGCTGGGTTGGGGCATCGATCAGGTCCAGGCCGACCGTCCGCAGGCGGCACTGGCCCTGGCGCAGCGCTACGACTGCGTGGCACTGCTCAAGGGTGCCGGCAGCCTGCTCGCCGATGCCCAGGGGCGTCTGGCCCTGTGCGATCACGGCCACCCCGCCATGGCCGGACCGGGCCTGGGCGACGTGCTGGCAGGTGTGATCGGTGCCCTGCTGGCGCAGGGTCTGTCGCCGTTCGATGCGGCCAGTCTGGCCTGCTGGCTGCATGCGCGGGCCGGCGAGCGGCTGGGGCGCGAAGGCCGTGGCCTGACGGCAGGGGACCTGATCCCGGTTATTCGCCAACTGTTGGAGGAGCATTCGCCATGCCGGAACTGATGCTGCATGCCGAGGACGAAGACGCGATGCTGGCGCTGGGTGCCCGTATCGGCCAGGCCAGCGGTGGGCGGGGGGTGATCTACCTGCACGGCGACCTGGGGGCTGGCAAGACCACACTGTCGCGCGGCCTGCTGCGTGGTTTCGGGCACCAGGGCAAGGTCAAGAGCCCGACCTTCACGCTGGTCGAGCCGTATACGCTGGACGCTGTACAGGTCTACCACTTCGACCTCTACCGGCTGGTCGATCCGGAGGAGCTGGAGTACCTGGGCATCCGCGATTATTTCGCTGCCGACACGCTGTGCCTGGTCGAATGGCCGGAACAGGGCGCCGGCGTTTTGCCAAAGGCGGACCTGGACATTACCATTACGCCCCAAGGGGCCGGCCGCGCGCTGTGCCTGTCGCCGCGCAGCGCACGAGGTGAAGACTGGTGCGCCGTTCTGAGTATCGCGAGTCAATCAACGAAATGAGGTTGGATATGCGCATACGCGCGCTGCTGGGCGGCCTGTTGTTGCTGATGATGACCGTCCAGGCCTGGGCCGATGCCAGTGTGAACGGCGTGCGCCTGTGGCGTGCGCCGGACAATACCCGCTTGGTATTCGACCTGTCGGGTCCGGTGCAGCACACGATTTTCACCCTCGAGGCACCCCATCGGCTGGTCATCGACGTCAAGGGCGCGAGCCTGAAGACCGC
This sequence comes from Pseudomonas sp. ABC1, assembly GCF_013395055.1. NCBI lineage: Bacteria > Pseudomonadati > Pseudomonadota > Gammaproteobacteria > Pseudomonadales > Pseudomonadaceae > Pseudomonas > Pseudomonas sp. ABC1. Next base: position 1,505,686 of record NZ_CP058349.1, on the reverse strand, counting down.
GCTGGACGGCATGCCGCTGGAAAACACGCCGATTACCGGGGTGCGTTCGGCCCAGTACGACGCGCAGACCCTGCGGGTCGTCATCGACCTATCATCCCAGGTCTCGCCCAAGAGTTTCTCGCTGCCGCCGAACCAGCAGTATGGCCACCGCCTGGTGGTCGACCTGTTCGATCAGGACGCCGCGCCGCAGCGGCCCGTGGCGCCTCCAGTCGCCACCGCACCGAGCACACCGAACGTGCCGGTCTCGCCGACGCTGCCGCCGAGCAAGCTGCCGGTACTGCCCAGCAGCAAGCGCGACATCGTCGTCGCCATCGACGCCGGGCATGGCGGCGAAGACCCCGGTGCCATCGGTCCGGGACGTATCTTCGAGAAGCATGTGGTGTTGCAGATTTCCAAGGAGCTGCAACGCCAGATCAACGCCGAGAAGGGCTTCCGCGCCGAGCTGGTGCGCACCGGCGACTACTTCATCCCGCTGCGCAAACGCACCGAGATCGCCCGCAAGAAGGGCGCCGACCTGTTCGTTTCCATCCATGCCGACGCCGCGCCACGCGCTGCCGCCTTCGGTGCTTCGGTGTTCGCCCTGTCCGACCGGGGCGCGACTTCGGAGACCGCGCGCTGGCTGGCCGACAGCGAGAACCGCTCGGACCTCATCGGTGGCGCCGGCAACGTCAGCCTGGGCGACAAGGACCAGATGCTCGCGGGCGTGCTGCTCGACCTGTCGATGACCGCCTCGCTGTCCTCCAGCCTGAACGTCGGGCAGAAGGTGCTGAGCAACATGGGCAGCATCACCCCGCTGCACAAGCGGCGTGTGGAGCAAGCCGGCTTCATGGTGCTGAAGTCGCCGGACATTCCGTCGATCCTGGTCGAGACCGGCTTCATCTCCAACCCGTCCGAAGCCAAGAAGTTGCAGACCCGTGCCCACCAGCAGGCACTGGCGCGCTCGATCCATACCGGCGTGCGCCAGTTCTTCCACGAGAACCCGCCACCGGGCACCTACATCGCCTGGATGCGCGACTCCGGCAAGATCGCCAGCGGGCCGCGCGAACATGTGGTGCGCTCCGGCGAGAGCCTGGCGATCCTGGCCCAGCGCTATCAGGTCAGCCTGGCTGCCCTGCGCAGTGCCAATAGCCTGAAAAGCGACACGATCAAGGTGGGTCAGACCCTGAAGATTCCCGCGACCACCCTGGCGGCCCAGCCATGAGCGAACGCCGTCGCATCCAGTTGCTCGACCCGCGCCTGGCCAACCAGATCGCCGCGGGCGAAGTGGTCGAGCGCCCGGCCTCGGTCATCAAGGAACTGCTGGAGAACAGTCTGGATTCCGGTGCCCGTCGCATCGACGTGGACATCGAACAGGGTGGCGTAAAGCTGCTGCGGGTGCGCGACGATGGTTGCGGTATCCCCGAGGATGAGCTGCCGCTGGCCCTGGCCCGGCATGCCACCAGCAAGATTCGTGACCTGGACGAACTGGAGCGGGTGATGAGCCTGGGTTTCCGTGGCGAGGCGCTGGCGTCGATCAGCTCCGTCTCGCGGCTGACCCTGACTTCGCGCACCGCCGACGCCAGCGAAGCCTGGCAGGTGGAAACCGAAGGGCGTGACATGGAGGCGCGGGTGCAACCCGCTGCCCATCCGGTCGGCACCTCGGTGGAAGTGCGCGACCTGTTCTTCAACACCCCGGCGCGGCGCAAGTTCCTGCGCAGCGAGAAGACCGAGTTCGACCACCTGCAGGAAGTCATCAAGCGCCTGGCCCTGGCGCGTTTCGACGTGGCCTTCCACCTGCGCCATAACGGCAAGGTGGTGCAGGCGCTGCATGAAGCGCATGACGATACGGCACGCGCACGGCGGGTGGCGGCGGTGTGCAGCCCGGCCTTCCTGGAGCAGGCGCTGCCGATCGAGATCGAACGCAACGGCTTGCATTTGTGGGGTTGGGTCGGCCTGCCGACCTATTCCCGCAGCCAGGCCGACCTGCAGTATTTCTACGTCAACGGACGCATGGTGCGCGACAAACTGGTGGCCCACGCGGTGCGCCAGGCCTATCGCGACGTGCTGTTCAATGGCCGTCATCCGACCTTCGTGCTGTTTCTCGAAGTCGATCCGGCGGTGGTGGACGTCAACGTCCACCCGACCAAGCATGAAGTGCGCTTCCGTGACAGCCGCATGGTGCATGACTTCCTCTACGGCACCCTGCACCGCGCCCTGGGCGATGTGCGTCCGGAGGATCAGTTGCCGCCAGCCCAGGCCGAAACGCAACCCCGAGCCAGCGGCCTGGAGGCCGGTGAGTTTGCCGGGCAGAACGAGATGAGCCTGGCCGCCAATGTCCTCGAACGTCCACCAGCCGAACCGCAGCCGGCCTGGCGTGGTGCGGGCGCGGGCTACCAGTCCAATTACCCGGCGAAGGGCGCGATGCCGGTCGCCGAGGCCTACCGGGAATACTTCGCGCCACTCGCCGAACCCGCGGCACAGGCGGTGGCCTTGCCCGAGAGCCAGGGCGATATCCCGCCGCTGGGGTATGCCGTCGCCCAGCTCAAGGGCGTCTATATCCTCGCCGAGAACGCCCAGGGCATGGTAGTGGTGGACATGCACGCGGCCCATGAGCGCATCACCTACGAGCGGCTGAAGATCGCCATGGCCAGCGAAGGCTTGCGCGGCCAGCCGCTGCTGGTGCCGGTCAGCATCGCCGTCAGCCAGCGCGAGGCCGACTGCGCCGAGGAACACGCCGAGTGGTTCCAGAAGCTCGGCTTCGAGTTGCAGCGCCTGGGCCCGGAAACCCTGGCGATCCGCCAGATTCCCGCGCTGCTCAAGCAGGCCGAGGCCAACCGGCTGGTGATCGACGTGATCGCCGACCTGATGGAGTACGGCACCAGCGACCGCATCCAGGCGCACCTGAACGAGTTGCTCGGCACCATGGCCTGCCACGGTTCTGTACGCGCCAATCGCCGCCTGACTCTGCCGGAAATGAACGCCCTGCTGCGCGACATGGAAAGCACCGAACGCAGCGGCCAGTGCAACCACGGTCGCCCGACCTGGACGCAGATGAGCATGGATCAGCTCGACAAGCTGTTTATGCGCGGGCAGTGAGGTTGTTTGTGTGATGGGTATCGCTTTGCTCAACCCATCCCTGCACTCATAACGACCTGGAAATCCGTGCACCTGGGTCCCCGCCTGCGCGGGGACGACGGATGGGCATCGGATTCCTCCTGTTTCCCCAACCCCCGTCATTCCCGCGAAGTCCGTAGGATGGGTCGAGGAGCATAGCGACGATACCCATCGGTTCACGATTGAACGTGGGGGGCGACGATGGGTATCACCTTTGGTTCAACCCATCCTACGTGCTGGGAAATAGAAAATCCGATGCCATAGACCTAGCATCGGACTTTCAGGGAAACCTCATTCGGGACTCAAGTACTTAAGTTAACAGCATTACGTCCCAGAGATGAGTCGTTGGCTCATTTCTCAGCTAAAGTCGCACTTATCAGAAGTCGTATCGGGCACCTATAGTAAGGTTGCGTGGGCTGCCGTAATACCCGACCCCCAGATTCCCAATGGCGCTATAATATTCTTCATTTAGTAGGTTATTGATGTTTAGTGTTATGGCAATGTCTTGGTTGACTTTGTAACGTGCCATTGCATCGATTACTACATAATCACCCTGTATGGCCTTACCCCCTAAGGCTGCATAGTCTACAACCATTTTCGATGACCAACGCGCGCCGCCACCGATGGTAAGCTTTTGCCACTCTCCAGAGAAATTGTAGATGCTCCAAAGTTTCAAAGTATCCAGAGGGTGTTCCGTTGTCCTCCGGGTGCCATCGGAGTTTTCAGATCTTGAATGACTATAACTGCCGCTGAAATTCCAGTCAGGAAGTATCTCGCCGGCAATCTCAATATCAAGACCCTTGGTTTCCATGCCATCAATGGCACGGTAATAAGCAACGTTCGAAGAGTCGTAGCCTGCGAGCTCCGTAGCGTTGTCACGATTAATTTGGTAGATTGCCAAGTTAGCATTCAGTCGTCCATTGTAAAACTCACCTTTCCAGCCGGCTTCATAGTTGGAGCCTATCTGTGGTGCAATAACTTTTCCATTAATATCGTTGACATTGTTGGGGGTGAAAATGTCGGTATAACTAATGTAGATTGACTGCTCTGGTGTCAGATCATAAACCAGTCCTGCATAAGGAGTGACTTCGCCGATTTTATTGTAAGAAGTTCGTCCGCTGTAGTTGGATGCAGGGATGACAGACTGAAAGTCATATTTGTAGTCAGAAGCGCGTGCTCCTATTATGATATGTAAATCTTCGATGGGCTTGAGTCTAAGAGCTGTGTAATAGCCTTTTTGTATGATTTTATAATCTTGATAAAGATAAAGGTTGTTGGATGTTGGTTTCATGTTGTTTATTTTGGATATGTCAATAGTGGCTGATCTGTATCCGTAAGAATCATAATGGTCTCTGTAGTTGCTGTATTCATATCCTATAATTGCCTGATGTTCTCTTCCTATTAACTGGAACGGGCCTTGAAGGCTTATGGATGCTGATTTTTGGGTCTGATTGGCGATAATTGCGCTGTAAGTATATGCGCTAATAGTGTTTGTGTTTTTGTTGACAGAGGCACTGGCGTTTGCCCGTATGTTAGCGATGTTTTTTCCTTCCCTATCTACATCCATGTAATTTCCAGCAACTACCAGCTTCCAGTCGTGTTTCAGTTCTTGGTCGATATTGAAGAAGTAATTAGTTGTTTCAAACTCCATGTTTCCATGCTTGGATGCAACTGTTGTGGAATGCGAGAAGTTTGTCTGCTCTCCGTTGCTATACATCAATGGGACGCCGCTGGAGCCATGGGACTCATATTTTTGATAGTCAATGCCAACTCTAATCGTAGTGCTATCCGTGATATCTGACTCTGTCACACCATAAATAACGTCTCTTTCTTGGCTGTAGCCATCTACAAAACTATCATTTTCTTGCTTGGCCCCGACAAAACGGGCGCGTAGCTTTCCATTTTCTATCAGCGGGCTGGAGACATCCACTTGGCCCCGGTAGTCGTCCCAGTGGCCGACGCTGCTTGACAGACTGGCCTGGAATTCCTTGGTGGGTTTCTTACGTATCATATTGACCACGCCACTCGGCACTCCGGCACCGGTCAGCAATCCGGTAGCGCCACGCACGACTTCAATCCTGTCGTAAATGGACATGTCGGCGAGATTTTGCGGCATGTTCTGAGTCGCGTTTTCAACGTGGGTGGTAAGGCCGTCGAATTGATACTCACTGATTTGTTGCCCGCGCGAATAAATATTGAAGCGTTCCGCTGCATCGCGGGAAATAGTGACGCCCGGTGTTTGCTCCAGCACCTTGGTAATACTGGTCAGGTTCTGGTCATCCATCCTCTGGCGGGTAACGACGCTGATGGATTGTGGTGTTTCCCTGATCGACAAGTTCATCTTGGTGGCAGTACTGGTCGAGCCAGTAGTGTATGAACCTGTCCCTTCCGTCGTGGCTGCACCCCTGATCGAGGTGCTGGTCACGCTCGTTGCTCCCAACTCCAGCGCCGATCCTTGCGCGACCGGTTGTACGCTGATGGCGCCGCTTTCCGTGGTCAGCAGTTGCAGGCCGCTGCCGGCCAGGGCTTGGCGGACGGCTTCGTGTGTCTCCAGTTGGCCGTGGACCGGGGCGCTACGCTTGCCTTGCAGCAGCGCGGGGTCGGCGGCGATCAACTGGCCGCTCTGGCGGGCGATCTGGCGCAGGGTCTGCTCCAGAGGGGCGCTGGGCAGGGCGTAGGACTGGGTGTCGGCCAGGGCCGTGAGCGGCAGGTGGGCAAGGCTGATGGTGACCGCCAGGGCGAGGGCGTTGGGGCGTAGCCGGGGGATGTGCATGAGTGGTGTCCTTGTCGCTGTTATGTGGGCAATCACTCCTTATGTGCAACGAGTGGGCGAAACCCTTTATCCGAATGCGAAATATTTTCCTTTACCTGTGTCCTTGCCGTGAATGGCACCTCTTGGGTAGGCAGGTCCATGGCCTGGCGTTTTCGTGGAGCAAAAAGGCCTTTGCAGCGAAACACATCGATTGCCGGACGGCTGTGGGGCGTCGGGCGTAGCTGAATGAGCGGCGTTGTTGTTCCTGGTGCGCATGGCGCACTCTACGAGTCGCTAGGCCAGGTCGATCAGGGTCAGGGGGCCGTAGTGACGAACCTGGATCGGCAGGATGTCTTGCAGTGCTTGGAGGCTGCGCGGCACGTCATCCAGTGGGAATACGCCGAAGACGCGCAGGTCCGCCGCTGTCGGGGAAAGACGCAGCAGGCCGCGATGATAGGGGCGCAGGCTGTCGATCACCTGGGCCAGGGGTTGGTCGCTGACTTCCAGTTGCCCGTCGACCCAGGCGCTCAGGCGCGCCGAGGCGCCCAGCGGGGTCAGCCGGTCGCTCTCGAAATCCAGCGCCTGGCCGCTGGCCAGCACGGCCCGCTGGCCGTTGCGGGTGGTGATTTCCACGCTGTGTCGCTGCACCTCGACCAGGCTGTGCCCGGGCGCCTGGCGTACGCTGAAGCAGGTGCCGAGGGCGCGTACCAGGCCCTCGGCGGTTTCCACGATCAGCGGGCGTGTGGTGTCGCGGGCCACGTCGATCAGCAAGGCGCCCTGGCGCAGGCGCAGTAGGCGTCGCTGCCGGTCGAAGGCTAGGTCGACCACCGTGCGCGCATCCAGGGTCAACTGGCTGCCGTCGTCCAGACGCAGTCGCTTGCGTTCGCCGGTGCGGCTGCTGAGGTCGGCCAACAGCCCGTTCAGCGGCCTGTCCCGTTGCGTCACCAACAGTCCGCTGGCGCCCAGCAGCAGCGCCAGCGCGCCGCCGTCGCGCAACAGCTTGCGGCGGCTGGCGGAAAGGCTCGACTGGCGCAGCAGGCGCGTCGCCGCCTGCAATTGCCCTGGGAGGTGGCTTTCCGCGTTGGTCAGACGCTCCACCGCGGGAGCGAGGCCGCCTTGCAGTCGCTCCCAGGCCGCACGGTGGCCTGGGTTGGCGGACAACCATTGCTCGAACGCGCGCTGGTCTTCGGCGCTGGCCGTGCCCGAGCCCAGGCGGAGCATCCAGTCGATGGCCGATTCGCCGGCGGGGTCGAGCCGGCTCATGGTGTGTTGGCGAGGTAGCAATGCACCAGAGCCTGGCGTATCCAGCGCTCCACGGTGGATAGCGAGACGCCGAGGTGCGCAGCGATCTGCGGGTGGCTCATGCCTTCCAGGCGGTTGAGCAGGAAGGCGTGACGTACCTTGTCGGGCAGGTCGCCGAGGAGCTGGTCGATCAGCAGGATGGCTTCGCTCAACAGGGCCAGTTCCTCCTCCGACGGCGCGCTCGCCTCGGGCAGTTCGGCCAGCGCCGCCAGGTAGTTGCGCTCCAGCTCCTGGCGGCGCCAGAAGTCCCAGAGCATGCGCTTGGCCAGGGTTTGCAGGTAGGCGCGAGGCTCCCGTAGCTGCTCGGCCTGGCCGGAGCGCAGTACGCCGAGGAAGGTGTCCTGGGCCATGTCCGCCGCATCTTCACGTTTGCCCAGGCGACGGCGGAGCCAGCCATAGAGCCAGGTATGGTGCTCGCGATAGAGACGGTCGAGGTGGCTGTGCGGCATGGGACTGATCGGCTTTGATAGGAATGATTATTCTTGTATTTCGGCGCGGATGCCGCAAGGGATTCCTGAGTCGGAGGCAGCGCGCCAGGGGCGCCACCTGGGTTCCCGCCTGCGCGGGAACGACGATGGGTGTTTGCCCTAGCGGGGCTTTCCATGAGGGCTGTGAGCGGAGCGTGCCGTGTCCGGATCCATGGGCGGTTGCCTTGCAACGTCGTCTGGCGATGACGTTGCAAGGCGCGCTTGCTAGAAGTAGCGGGTCACGCTGAGTTTGGCATTGCGCCCTTGCACATAGGCGGAGTCGCCTGCCAGTGCTTGCCGATAGAAGCGGTTGAACAGGTTGTCCACGGTCAGGTTGATGTGGGTGCCTGCCAGCCCTGGCTGCCTGGGCGCCCACTCGGCGAAGAGGCGATGGCTGTCATAGCTGTCGTTGGCGAAGTGGTCCCATGAACTCTCGCCCGTGACGTCGTAGAGGTCGCTTGGCATACGGTCCGTCTTGCGCACGAACTCGCCCTGCCAGCCGAAGATCGCGTCGATTTCGTAGACTTTCACCCCCAGTGTCGCGACCCATTTTGGCGGCGGAATGTCACGCGCCCAGACATCCGGCCCCCAGGGGTTGGAATAGGCGCCCTGGTGTTTGCCGGTCATCCAGGCATAGGACAGGCTGGCGAACAGGCGCTGGCTGTCGTAGTAGCTCTCGATTTCCACACCTTTGATCGTCAGGTCGCCGATGTTGCGGTAGTTGGGCAATGGCAGGAGTTCCGCGCACTTGGCCGAGATGCTGCCACCTTCGATGGCCTGGCGCTCGCAGGCAATGGAGCGGAACTTGAAGATTTCGTCGCTGATACGGTTGTGGAACAGGGTGGTGCGCACCTGCAGGTTGTCGCCGGATTGCAGCAGGTCGTTCAGGGTGACGACGCTGCCTGCACGCAGGGCGCGGATGCGCTCCGGGTCGAGTTGGCGACTGGTTCCGCCGATGGTGGTGCTGTTCTGCAATTCGTATTGCTCGTCGATGACCGGGGCACGCCAGGTCTTGCTGTAGTCGGCGAACAGCCCCAGGTTGTCGTTGAGACGCCAGAACAGCGACAGACGCGGCGACCAGCCCGAGTAGCTCTTGGCGCCGTAGTCATGGCCGCGTTCGGCGTTCTGGTAGATCGGCGCCAGGTTGGCCTTGCCTTCGTTGCGCACGCTGTCGAAGCGCAGCGAGGGGGTGATGGTCAGGTTGCCGAGGGTGATGGCGTCCTTCAGGTAGGCGCTTTGCGTACGGGTGTTGCCGCGCGGCATGAAGTAGGGCTGGAACCAGCCGTAGTTGTACTGCGGTGTGGCATAGGTCGAACCGGGCAGGTACATCAGCACATCGCGCACATGGTGCTGCCAGGCCACGCCTGTGGTCAGTTCGTGCGCCAGCGTGCCGGTATCGAAGCGACTGACGTTGCGCAGTTCCATGACGGTGTCGTCGTACTCGGTGTTGATCCACTTGCCGCCCGAGGTCATCGAGTAGTTCGCGCCTTCGCGCCTTCGCGCCGTTCGTCCGTCTGTTCGGTCTTCGAGTAGGAGTAGGTGAACTCGAGGTCCAGCCAGGGGTTGTCGAGGGGCTCGTAGTCGTACTTCAGCGACCAGGTGGTGTCGGTGACTTCACGGTCCGCCATGTTGATGCGCATGGCTTTTTCCAGGTCGCCATCATTTCTGTTGATGGTGTACCAGCTCGGCAGGAAGAAGGTCACGGCGCTGAAGGGCAGGAAGGCTTCGTTGTGCGAGCGACTGAAGGACAGCCCCAGGTGGTGCTCGTCATTGAAGTGGAGGTTGGCCTTGATCAGGCCGGCCTCCAGGTTCTGGTCGCTGTAGGGGTAGCGGGCCGGGTAGCGGTAGCTTTCCCCGGCGAACTGGATGTGGTCGGCCAGCTTCACATCGTTGCCGTCGCGTTTGGTCAGGAATACCAGGGCGTCGGCGAAACCATCCTCCGTCCGGCCATAGACGGCGCCGCTGTATTTCTGCTGCTGGTCGTTGCTCTGGTAGCCGTACTTGAGCATGGCGCCGACGTTCTGGCCCTCCTTGAGCAGGTCCGGTGCGTCCTTGGTCTCCATGTGCACGCTGCCGCCGAAGCCGCCGTTGCCGGTGAAGACCGAGTGCGGGCCTTTTTCCACTTCGATGCGTTTGATCAGCTCTGGCTCGATGAAGACGGTGCCTTGCTGGTAGCGCTCGAAGCCACTCTTGGAAGCACCATTGAGGCTGATGGAGATGTCTTCCGCATCCCCCAGGCCCCAGATATTGATGGTCTGACCGCCCGGACGGATCGAGCCGCCCATGCTGACGCCCGGCAGGGTCTGCAACAACGAGGGAATGTTGTCGGCCTGCTGGCGTTCGATTTCCTTGCGGGTCAGGGTCGAGCGGCCGACGCTGTCCGGGCTGACGCTGCGTCCGTCACCCATGATGAACTGCGCGCCCAGGTCGATGGCGTTGCTGTCGGAGACTTTCTGGCGCTGGCGGATGATGAAGCCGTTGGCGGTTTTCGCATATTCCAGGTCGCTGCCGAACAGCAATTGCTGCAGTGCCGCCTCGGGGGTGTACTGGCCGCGAAGGCCGACGCTGGGCAGGTCCTGCAGCTGTTGGCGAGAGTAGGAGAGCAGTGTGCCGCTCTCGACGCCGAAGCGTGCCAGTACCGACTCCAGCGATCCGGCGGGTATGTCGAAGTGTTGCTGGCTGGCATGCGCGGGTGTCGCCGCGGTGATGCCGAGCGCGAGTGGTGTCGTGAGCAGAAGGGTGCGCAGTGCCTGGGCGAGAAGATGCTTGTGTTGTGATCTGTGTTGGCGACTCATTGGTATCCCCCGGTGGAGCCAAAGAAAGGAACTTCACTTTCATTGCCCCGCCGGAATCGAAAATGGCTCACAGAAAAGAAGAATTATTATTTCGACTGGAGGCGTACCCAGTAGCGGCTGAACGACTGGACCCGCACCGGCAGTGTTTCTTGCAGCATGGCCAGCACCTGGTCACTGCGGTGCAGTGCATAGGTACCGGAAACCGGCAATGACGCTATCGCCGGTGCGCAGTCCAGGTGCCCGGGCCGGTAGCGGCCAAGGCGTTGCAGCAATTCGCCCAGCGGCATGTCGCGGGCGACCAGCATGCCTTTGGTCCAGGACGCGGATTGTTCGTCCAGGCTGTTCCGCTGGCGCAGGCCTTCAGGCCCGAAGCGAGCCTGGTGGCCTGCCCGGATGACGCCGACAGGCTGGAGGGATTGTTCCGTGGTAATGGCGACGGCCCCCTCGAACACGCTGACTTCCGTCTCGGCTGACGTGGCGAACTGGTTGACCGAGAAGCGTGTGCCCAGTGCCTGCAAGGTGCCGTTGCGGGTGCTTACCCGAAGCGGGCGTTGGTGTGGGTCATGGGCGCTGGAGAGCAGCAATTGGCCATCGATCAGGTGGATCAGGCGCTGCTGGTCGTCATAGTGGATCGCCACCGATGTATTGGCATCCAGCTCCAGTTGGCTGCCATCGGCCAGGGTCAGGCTGCGCCGCTCCCCGGTTCCCGTGTGCAGGTCGGCTTGCCAGTGCTGCCAGAGCAGGCTATCGCGGGCGCTCCAGACGATGCTTCCGGTAGCCGCCAGGACCATCAGCGTCTTCATCAGTTGGCGCCGACTCGGCAGGGCGCGGCTGGCCAGGGTGGCGTGCGCCAGCGGCGAGGAGAAGGCCTGCAAGTTCCGGCTGAAGCCCTGCATGCGTTGCCAGGCCCGCTCATGTTCCGGGTTTGCCGCTCGCCAGTTCTGGCATTTCTGCCGCAGCCCGGGATCGTCCGGTTGCTCTTGCAGATCGAGCAGCCATTCGGCGGCCTGGCGCACCACGGCCTTGCTGATGGGAGCGTCAGTCATCGGCCAGGCAGCAGCGCTGGAGGGCTCGCACGACATGCCGTTTGACCGTGGCCACGGAAATGCCCAGCTCGGTAGCGATATCCGCCTGCTTCATGCCGTCGAGCTGCGACAGCAGGAAGGCCTTGCGCACGATGAACGGCAGTTCGCCCAGGGCACGGTCGATGGCCAGCAGCGACTCGAACAGCAGAGTGTGCAGTTCCGGTGAGGGTGCTTCTTGCTCGGGTAATTGCGCCAGGGCTTGCTGGTAGGCGCGCTCGATATGACGGTGGCGATGGAAATTCGCCAGGATGCCTTTGGCGACGGTCACCAGCAGCGCCTGGGATTCGCGAATCTCCAGATCGTGACGCTTTTTCAGCAAGCGCAGGAAAACATCATGGCTCAGGTCACTCGCATCGGCATTGCAGTCGAGGCGACGGCGCAGCCAGGTATGCAGCCAGGTGTGGTGCTCACGATAGAGCTGGTCGATATCGGCAGGAGGCATGGCGGGATTTGATATTAAATAAGAATGATTATTCTTGTGTTTTGTTCGGGGTATCGCAAGCACTTCCTGTCTGTGCCGGATCGGCGGCTTGGCTTTCCTCCTCCAGCTTGAGTAGACTCCTCCCTGTTCTTGTCGGGGTGCCCAGAGTCGTGGGCTGAGATCGGAGAGTTCCGGATCCCGTTGAACCTGATCAGGTTAAGGCCTGCGTAGGGAACAAGAGGTGTCTGCCCAGCCGCTGGTTTCAGTGGTGATCTGGCCGACGCCCCCGCACCGCGTTCGTGGTGCGCCCGCGCCCTGGCTGTTCGAGCATGCCGGCGCTTCTGTCCGAATCCCGTATGTTCCAGCAGCCAGTGCGCGGCGCTGTTTCGCCGCGCCATCAGGTTCACTCCGACATTCAGCCAGGAGCCGAGCCGATGAGCGTCAAACAACAACAGCATCTCAGTGAGTCCGCGCAGGTCGACCAGCAGTCGATCCAGCCGTTTCCCCGTTCGCAGAAAATCTACGTGCAAGGCAGTCGCCCGGATATCCGTGTGCCGATGCGCGAAATCAGCCTGGATGTGACGCCCACCGCCTTCGGTGGCGAAATCAATCCACCGGTCACCGTCTATGACACCTCCGGTCCCTACACCGACCCGAGCGTGACCATCGACGTGCGCCAGGGCCTGGCCGACGTGCGTTCGCCGTGGATCATCGACCGTGATGACACCGAGCTGCTGGCGGGACTGACCTCGCACTTCGGCCAGCAGCGCCTGAACGACGCCGAACTGACCAAGATGCGCTTCGCCCATGTGCGCAACCCACGCCGCGCCAAGCCGGGGCGTAACGTCAGCCAGATGCACTACGCACGCCAGGGCATCATCACGCCGGAGATGGAATACGTCGCCATCCGCGAGAACATGAAACTGGCCGAGCTGCGCGATGCCGGCCTGCTCAAGGAGCAGCATGCCGGGCACAGCTTCGGTGCCAGCATTCCGAAGGAGATCACGCCCGAATTCGTGCGCAGCGAGATCGCCCGTGGCCGCGCCATCATTCCGGCCAACATCAACCACACCGAGCTGGAGCCGATGATCATCGGCCGTAACTTCCTGGTGAAGATCAACGGCAACATCGGCAACTCGGCGTTGGGGTCGAGCATCGAGGAAGAGGTGGCCAAGCTGACCTGGGGCATCCGCTGGGGCTCGGACACGGTGATGGACCTGTCCACCGGCAAGCACATCCATGAAACCCGCGAGTGGATCATCCGCAACTCGCCGGTACCGATCGGCACCGTGCCGATCTACCAGGCCCTGGAGAAGGTCAACGGCGTGGCCGAAGACCTGACCTGGGAGCTGTTCCGTGACACCCTGATCGAACAGGCCGAGCAAGGCGTGGACTACTTCACCATCCACGCCGGTGTGCTGCTGCGCTATGTGCCGCTGACCGCCAAGCGTGTGACCGGCATCGTCAGCCGTGGCGGCTCGATCATGGCCAAATGGTGCCTGGCGCACCACAAGGAGAATTTCCTCTACACCCACTTCGAGGAAATCTGCGAAATCATGAAGGCCTACGACGTCAGCTTCTCGCTGGGCGACGGCCTGCGCCCCGGTTCGATTGCCGACGCCAACGACGCTGCGCAGTTCGGTGAGCTGGAAACCCTCGGCGAGCTGACCAAGATCGCCTGGAAGCACGACGTGCAGTGCATGATCGAAGGCCCCGGCCACGTGCCGATGCAGTTGATCAAGGAGAACATGGACAAGCAGTTGGAGTGCTGCGACGAGGCGCCGTTCTACACCCTGGGCCCGCTGACCACCGATATCGCCCCCGGTTACGACCACATCACCAGCGGGATCGGTGCGGCGATGATCGGCTGGTTCGGTTGCGCCATGCTCTGCTACGTCACGCCCAAGGAGCACCTGGGGCTGCCGAACAAGGATGACGTGAAGACCGGCATCATCACCTACAAGATCGCCGCCCACGCCGCCGACCTGGCCAAGGGGCATCCGGGGGCGCAGATTCGTGACAACGCGCTGAGCAAGGCGCGCTTCGAGTTCCGCTGGGAGGACCAGTTCAACCTCGGGCTCGACCCCGACACTGCCCGCAGCTTCCATGACGAAACCCTGCCCAAGGATTCGGCCAAGGTCGCGCACTTCTGCTCCATGTGCGGGCCGAAGTTCTGCTCGATGAAGATCACCCAGGAAGTCCGCGAATACGCGGCGGAGAACGGCCTGACCGACGAGCAGAAGGCCATCGAGGCCGGCTTCGCCGAGCAGGCGGACCGCTTCCGTGACGAAGGGTCGATGATCTACCGGCAGGTGTAGGAGAGGACGCCGCTCCAGGCTCACGCCTGGAGCCAGGCGTTACAGGTACGACGGCTTGAGTATGCCTTGCAGTTGACCGTAGGGAATGAGCAGCTCAGGGTGCCCGCTGGAATAGGGGGCGATGGCGTAGACGTCGTACTTGAGCAATACGCCTTCCTTGAGCAGCGCCACATGCGGGGTGCGCTGGAAGGGCCAGAACTGGATGAAGTCGTCGTCGCGGGCGAAACCGTTGTCGGCCAGCCACTTCCAGTGGGCGTCGGCGGCCTTTTCCCAGAAGGCCTTTTCCTGGCCCGGTAGCAGGACGTTTTCGAGCTGGATTTCGCGGTGTTGTTTCAGGTCGTAGTTGATGAAGCCACGGCCCGGCATGCCATGGGCGCCGCCGGTGAACAGGTAGCTGGACAGTTCGATGATGACCAGGTCGCCATGGCTCTGGCGCACCTTGGCCTGGAGGTAGCTGCTCCAGCCCGGCTCGGCTTTGGCTAGGAAGTCCTTGCGGTAGTTGTCGAGGCTGTCGGGCACCTGGTCGTCGGGAGTGAACTGCGTCATCTGGCGCAGGCGCAGGTCGACCAGCCGGGTCAGGGCGGGCTCTTCGCTGAAGGTCAGCGTATCGATGTTGACCAGCGGGCACTCTTCGCCCTGGCAACCTGGGCTGCGCACTTCCGAGCGCAGGTTTTCGGATTTCGGCTGCGCGCTTCCCAGCAGTTGGCAACCACCAAGGGTGAGGCCGAGCATGGCGACGAGCAGTGTGTTGCGTAGAAAGGTCGAGGTCATCTTGGGTCGTCTGTCGAGTGGGACGGGTGTGTTCGCTTCGACGTTGGAAGCCGGGTGAAGTTCTTGGGACTGGCCGTGGGATGGGCGTCTGCCTATCCGCAGACGCGGCTCCGTTCGTAGAAGCAATAGCCGCTGTTGCGCAGGGTCTTGATCGGCAGGGGCTGTCCGCTGAGGGTTTCGACCTTGCGCCGCAGTCGGCGCATCTGGCTGTCCAGTCGGCGTTGGTCGTAGTGCATGAAGTCGGCGCCGAGGTCCTGCACGATCTGCTCCCGGCTGACGTTGTTGCCGGCCTGCTGCATGAGGCTGTGCAGGACCAGCATGTCCTGCTGCGACAGGGGGATGTGGACGGCGTTGGGCGTCAGCAGGCGCCGGGGGCCGACTTCCAGTTGCCAGAGGGTCTTTTCCTGACGCAACTCCATCCGGCGCGCCAGTGCCGCCAGGGTCGCGGAGAGTTCTTCGAGGTCGCAGCCTTTGCTCAGGTAGTGGTCGGCGCCGATGTCGAGGCCGCCGATCTTGTCGGCGGTGGTGCCTTTGGCACTGAAGATGACGATGCCGAGCGGGTGCCCGCTCTGGCGAAGACGCTGGATGAGTTGCAGGCCGCTGCCATCGGGCAGGCCTATGTCGATCACCGCCAGGTGATGGCGGTGTGCCTGGAAGTGTTGCTCGAATTCGGCGAGGCTGGCGGTTCTCGTGGCTCTGTAGCCTTCTTCGTCGAGGAACTCACCCAGCTCCTGGCGCAGGACGGGCTCGTCTTCGAGCAATATCACATCGATCATCGGCTCTGTTCCGGGGCGTTATGTGCTTTGTATTTCCGCGGGGCATGCACGATATGACAGATCGCTCGCACGCGCACGCGGGTGTTGCAGCGTGATGGCGGAAGCGGGCGTTATACTGCGCCGCCATTCTGGCTTACAACTGCTTCGTAAGGTGTTCCATGCGTAATGATGCCCGCGATGAACTGGATGATGTCCCCAGCCTGGGTACGGCAGGCGAGCGTGATGCAGAACCGGGACGCGCCGAGCCCGAGAAACGCCCGGGGACGGGCGCCGGGACAGGCGTCCTGTGGTGCGTCATCGCGGCGTTGCTGATTTCCTTCGGTGTACTGGGCTGGTGGAGTTTCCAGCAGATCGGCCTGCTCAACATGCGCCTGGTTGCGACCCAGGAGAGTTTCGCGCGCATCAGCGAAGATGCCGCCGGCCGCTTGCAGGACATTTCCGGCAAGGTGGTGGCCGCCGAGTCCAGCGTCAACACCGAGAGCGAAGCGCTCAAGTTGCGCATCAAGCGACTGGAAAGCCAGTTGCTCGAAATCACCCAGCAACAGCAGGCCGTGGCGACCGAGCAGAAGAGTGTGCAGGGCCGCCAGGGCAATCATGACCAGCGCCTGCAGGAGCAGGAGCGCGCGTTGAGTGAAGGCGGTGAGCGGCAGAAGTCCCTCGATGAAGGCCAGCGTGCGTTGCAGGGCGAGCAGAAGGCGCTGAAAGAGGCGCTGGCCAAGGTCACCAGACAGCTCGACGAGCAGGCGCAGAGCCTGGCTGGGCAGAAGCAGAATGCCGCAACGCTGGACGGGCTTGGCAAGGACGTTGCCGCCCTCAAGGCGCGCAGCAATCCCACCCAGGCCATCAGCCGGCTGGAGCAGGACCTGCTGGTGCTGCGCAGCGAACTGGAGAATCGCCCGGCCAGTGGCGCGGGGATCGACACTGCCGAGTTCGACGCTTTCCGGGCCCAGGTCACACGCAATATCAATGCGCTGCAAAGCCAGCTCGCCAATCTGCAGGGCCAGTTGAATGCGCGTTGATTGAGCTGCGTCAATGGACTGGCTGACAGCGCCCGCTGTGCATGGAAGTTTCAGTTGTGAATATTCTGTTGTCATGTCCCGGTGATATCATCGGGGCACTTTTGCCCTATTCGGGGGCGTGGCGGACTTTCTGGCTGGTAATCCATGGCTGCATCGTGCGACTCGTTTATCCACCGTCTGACTTCTCTTCTTCCCAGTGAGCTGGAAAACACCGAACTGGGGCAACTGCTTTCGCCGAAGAAGCACTCGCTGATCCTCAATCGGCGACGGGCGACGCTGATCGTCAATCGGGTGCGCTTGTTCGCCTTCCTGTTCGCCGTATTGACGCCGCTCTGGGGGTTGGTCGACCTCGTGGTGTTCAGTTATCCGTTGTGGATGGGGCTGGCCACCTGCCGCATAGTGGCCAGCCTGGCCTTCGTCTGCCTGCTGCTGTTCTACCGGCCACGCGGCAACATGCTCGATGCCTACCGCTCGATGACTCTGTTGTTCGCCATTCCGACACTCTTCTATATCGCCTCGCACACCCTGCTGGGCGGCCAGCACCTGACCAGTTTCTCGGCGATGGTGGCCACCGGTTATGCCTTCCTGCCGTTCGTGCTGATGGCGGGGCTGGCGATCTTCCCGCTGACGCTCAAGGAAAACCTGGTCCTGGCCAGCGTGCTGCTGTTGGCCCAGGGGCTGGCCGGCTACCTGAACTGGGCGACGTTGAACTGGCCGTCCTTCGCTGGCGGCTTCTGGCTGCTGGCGCTGATCGCCGGCGTGACCGCGCTGGCCAGCATGAGCCAACTGGCGTTCATGATCGCGCTGGTGCGCCAGGCGGTGCGTGACCCGCTGACCGGGATTCTGTCGCGTGGCAGTGGCGAGGAAATCCTCGGCCTGCAATGGAATGCGGTGAAGCGCAGGAATGGTTGCCTGTCCCTGGTGTTCATCGACCTCGACCACTTCAAGGCGGTCAATGACCAGTTCGGGCACGAGGCCGGCGACCGGGTCTTGCGTGAGGCCACCAAGAATATGCTCGGCAGCCTGCGCGGCAGCGACAGCCTGTTGCGCTGGGGGGGCGAGGAGTTCCTGCTGATCATGCCGGACACGGATATACAGCAGGCTCAGCAAGCCTTGCAGCGCTTGCTGAGCAAGGGACTGGGCACGCGCCCTGACGGCCAGCCGCTGACCGCCAGCCTCGGCCTGGCCGAGCGTTGCTTCGATGGCTGCGAGGACTACCAGTCGCTGCTGGAGCTGGCTGACCGGCGCATGTACCTGGCCAAGAGCAGCGGGCGCAATCGCCTGTGCTGGCAGGACGAGAGCGAGGGTGAAACCCTGTTCAGCCTGCCACGGGCCTGACCTTGAAGACATGTTGCAGGTAGGCGACGAACGCCTCGTCCTCGCACATGGTCTTGCCTGGCGAGTCTGAAATCTTTGCCACCGGTTGGCCATTGCAGCGGGTCATCTTGATCACCATGTTGGTCGGTGTGACGCCCGGAATGTCGCAGGTCAGGTTGGTGCCGATGCCGAAGCTGACCCGGCAACGCCCCGCCAGCGCCCGGTACAGGGCCAGCGAGGTGGGGAAGTCCAGCCCGTCGGAGAACACCAGGTTGCGCGTCATGGGGTCGATGCCCAGCTTGCGGTAGTGGGCGATGGCCTTCTCCGCCCACGCCAATGGGTCGCCGGAGTCGTGGCGCAAACCGTCGAACAGCTTGGCGAAGTACAGGTCGAAGTCGGCCAGGAAGGCATCCATGGTGATGCAGTCGGTCAGTGCCGTGCCCAGTGCGCCCCGGTATTCCCTGGCCCAGCAGTCGAGCGCGGCGACCTGGCTGTCGATCAGGCGCGGGCCGAGTTGCTGGTGGGCCATGATCCACTCGTGCGCCATGGTGCCCATCGGTTTCACGCTAAGGGTCCGCGCCAGGTGCACGTTGCTGGTGCCGGCGAAATGGCCAGGAAAGTCCCGCCGCAGGCTGTCCACCACCATCGCCTGCACGGCGTAGGAGAAGCGCCGACGGGTGCCGAAGTCTGCCAGGGTGAAGCCGGTCAGCTCCTCCGGCGTCATCTGTTGTTGCAGCCACAGGTATTTTTCTTCCAGCCGCGCATGAGCCTGTTCCAGCTGGACGTGCGGGTACAGGGCGCGGTTGCGGACTTCGCTGATGATCGCCAGCAGGGGAATCTCGAACAGGATCACATGCAGCCAGGGGCCGCGCAGGCGGATCACCAGTTCGCCCTGTTCGACGCCGATCCGCACGTAGCGCAGGTCGAAGCGGAACAGGCCGAGGAAGCGGATGAAGTCCGGTTGCATGTAGGGAATGTCTTCGAGGAAGGCCAGTTCCTCGGGTTGCATTCTCAGTTCGCTCAAGGCTTCCAACTGTTCGCGCACGGCGTCCAGGTACGGCGCCAGGTTTTCGCCGGAGCGGCTGCGAAAGGCCCATTCCACCTCCGCATTGGGGTAGTGGTGCAGCACGGCCTGCATCATGGTCAGCTTGTAGAAGTCGGTGTCCAGCAGGCTTTGTACGATGCGTTCGGAAAAGGCTTGGGTCATGGCGGGCTCCGTGTCCAGGTCGTGCGTGAGGGTGGCGGGATTCTCGCATGTCGAGAGCGACGGTGCCCGCGACACGATATTGGATGCAATGCTGGGCAAAGGCTCATTTACACTATGAGCCCGGCGCAAGGCCTGTAGGGGCCTGCCCCAACCATGCCCTGGCTTGTTGGCCCGCTGCCGGGCGTCTTTATCTTTTGCGGTGTTCCCCGTGTCTTCGATCCTGTTGCGTGTGCTGTCGCTGTGGTTCTGCCTGTGCCTGCCGGTCGGGGTGCTGGCGGATGCCTTGCGTCTGGAAAGCGACATGCATTCCTCCTCGACCTCCGGGTATCTGGAGCGTTTCGACGACCCCAGTGGGCGAATGAGCGTGACGGATGTGGATGCCGCATCCGATTGGCAGCCACTGCCGCATGGCTTGAGTGCGGGGTTCAGCCCGGTGACGATCTGGCTGCGCCTGGACCTGCGGACGGCGGCGGATGCACGGCGCAACTGGGTGCTGTCATTGAGCAATGCACTGCTCGACGATGTGCAGGTCTATCTGCGCGATGGCGAGCAATGGCGGCTGATCGGCCTCAGTGGCGAGAATGTGCCGCGTGCTCTCTGGCCGGTGGAGAACCGCAGCCCGGCATTTCTGCTGCCGCCTTTGGTGCACAGCGAGCAGCGCCTGATGGTGCGCTTGCAGAGCAAGAATGCCCTGGCGGTGCGCCTGGATATCTGGGAGCAGCAGGCGTTCAACGACCACTCCCGGCGCGAGGCGCTGTTCTCCGGTGTGTACTTCGGTTTCTACCTGCTGCTTATCTGCTCCTTCGCGGTGTTCTGGCGACTGACGTCCGCCCGCGACAGCGGCCTGTTCCTCACTTATGTCGTCACTGGCGTGCTCAGCGAGACCCTGTCCCTTGGCCTGATCCAGCAGGCCACCGGATTGCCCGTCTGGTGGAGCGATCGCCTGCTGGGGGTCGCACTCATCATTGGCCTGCCGGTCGGCCTGCTGCTGGCGATGCGCCAACTGGAGTTGCAGGCACTGTACCCACGGGCCGTACGTTGGGTATTCCGCCTGTGCAGCCTGTTTGCCGGATTGATGGGGATTGTGGTCCTGCTGGGGTATTACGGCTGGGCCATGGCGCCGGCCCAGACGGTCGCCCTGCTGGCGATTCTCTTCCTGACACTGCTCGCGGTGCGGCTGTGCCTGCGAGGGTATGTGCCGGCCCGGTTCTTCCTGTTGGCATTCGGTGTGTTCTATGTCGGTATTCTCATCGGCTTCCTGCGCAACCTTGGCTACCTGCCGGTCAACACCTGGACCGAGCATGCCTCGAGTGTCGGGGCGATGTGGTACATGGGGCTGATCAGCTTGCGCATCGTCTCGCGCTACCATCGCCAGCGGCGCGAGCATGACCGGGCCCAGGGCATGTTGCTGGCCGAGTTGGCCCAGCAACACAGCGAGCGGTTGGAGCAGCAGGTCATGCAGCGTACCTCGGAGCTGCGTGAGGAAATCGGGCGGCGCGAGTGCCTGGAGCAGGAGTTGCGCAACGCGCTGTCACTGGAGCGGCAAGTGCGCGAAGAGCAGCGCGATTTCGTCGCGATGGTGTCCCATGAGTTCCGCACCCCACTGGCCATCATCACCACGACGGCACAGCGCCTGGGCGGCACGCTGGACCCTGTCGAGCAGCGCAACCAGGAGCGTTGCCAGCATATCCGCAAGGCTTCCCAACGCCTGCTGGCGCTGGTGGACGATTACCTGAGCGATGAGCGCATGACGGAGACCCAGGCCGAGCCACGGCTGGCGCATTTCGGCCTGCCGTGCCTGCTCGCTAGCCTACAGGACGAGTTCGCCACCGGGCGCATCCACCTGGACTATCGACTGCCGGGGCCAGAGCTGTATTGCGACAGTGGGCTGTTGCGTATCGCCCTGCGTAACCTGCTGGCCAATGCCGACCGCCATGCGCCGGAGCATGAGCCGGTCACGCTCGAGGTGACGGGGCAGGGTGAGTTCGTCAGCTTCCGCGTCATCAATGGTGGCGATGCCATCGGCGATGAGGAGCGTGCACGGCTGTTCCAGAAGTACTTCAGGGGTCAGGCGGCCCAGTTGAGTCCGGGAGCCGGGCTGGGGCTTTACCTGGTGCGGCGCATTGCCAGGATGCTCGGTGGCGAGGTGCGTTTGGAAGCTGCGGGGGAGGCTGGCATAGTGGCCTTCTGTTTGCTGTTGCCATGGCGGCGTACGGGCGAAGTAGCAGAGTGATCGAGTCGGGTATTGCTCAGCTTCCCTCAGTTCTATCTGGGGAGAGTCCAGTAAATTGATCCGCCTGGATGGCCATGAGCCATTGCGTCACCCGCGTCTTCGCGACAGCGTCTTTCCTGGCCTGGTTCGCCGAGGCCGCCTTGTCTACTGATTGCATGACCGATCCCCGTTCGCAGGGATGGGCCGGTCGCTCCCTTCGAGGCTTTGCGTGAAAAAAATCGCCCTGTTCGCCGA
Organism: Pseudomonas sp. ABC1; assembly: GCF_013395055.1. Classification (NCBI taxonomy): domain Bacteria; kingdom Pseudomonadati; phylum Pseudomonadota; class Gammaproteobacteria; order Pseudomonadales; family Pseudomonadaceae; genus Pseudomonas; species Pseudomonas sp. ABC1. The sequence goes on along the minus strand of NZ_CP058349.1, from coordinate 1,483,896 downwards.
TGTCCAGAACCTCTATTACACGGTGCGTCAGGCCCATGCCTGTCACTTCGACTACACCGCCCTGTGGGCGGATGTCAGTCGTCAGGGGACGATCGTCGAAGCCTATGCCTATGCCATCGAGCGGGGCGACGCCAAGCAGCAGCAGTTCCAGCGAATCCTGCGCAACCTGGGGTTCGTCGTGCGGCTCAAACCTTATATCCAGCGCAGCGATGGCTCGGCCAAGGGCGACTGGGACGTGGGTATCACCATCGACGTACTGGATGCGGCTGCCCGCGTGGACGCGGTGGTGCTGGCCTCGGGCGACGGTGATTTCGACCTGCTGCTGGAGCGGGTGCGGCGCGATGGCGTGCATGCCACCGCCTATGGCGTACCGGGGTTGACGGCACAGTCGCTGATCCGCGCCGCGGATCGCTATGTGCCGATCGAAGGGCGGCTGCTGTTGCGGTAGTACGAGGCGCAGGATGGAGCGTTAGGGCACGATCTATCCTGCGCCTCGATGCACTTACGAATCAGAAGCTGTATTTGATCGCTGCCGTCAAGTTACGCGGGGCTTCGAACGTGCCGTAGTTGCTGGCCACCGTCGAAAAGTACTCTTTGTTCAGGGCATTGTTCAGATTGAACGAGACAGTCAGATTACTGCTCACCTCGTAACGAGACATCAGATTGACTACCGCTACGCTGCCTTGCCTGTAGTCCAGGTTTTCACTGCTGTGAATGGCGCTCTACCAATTGACGCCTCCGCCAATTGTGGCTTTGTCCCAATGGCCGGGCAGGCGATAAGTGGTGAACAGTTTCAGGCTGTGGCTTGGTAGGCGTCTTAGCGTACGTTCTCCGTTTTCGTCCTCCGACCGTGCATAAGCGTAACCGGCACCCGCTTGCCAGCCTGTGGTCAGTTCTCCATTGAGTTCAAGTTCTACGCCGCGTGTCCGGGTTTCGCCATAGGTCTGATATTGGCGAACATTACGATTCCAGAAGGCCAGGTTTTCCACATCCATCTGGAATAGTGCGAGGCTGGAGGTCAGCCGTCCGTCGTAAAAGCCTGCCTTGACGCCCACTTCATAGCCTTCGCCCTGTTCGGGATCTGGCGAGGCCCCAGGCGCTCCATACAGGTACACGACGCCATCCTGTGGCTGGAAGATCTTTGTGTAGCTACCGTACACCGACCAGATATCGTCCAGCGTCTGGACAAGCCCCACATAGGGGACGAACACCTCTTCCTTGCGCTGGCTCGATGTTTCATCCAGTTTCCAGTCTGCACTCCGGCCACCAAGCAACAGGCTGGTGGCATCGCTGAGTTGGAAGCGGGCGTTCAGGAATGCACTGTACAGACGCTCTTGGGAACTTGATTTGCCCGTATTGATGAATGTGGGTTTAGGTGCGGTTTTTGCCCAGTCGTAGATATTGAAATAGGTAGGGTAGTTGGTTGGATCATGGTCAAAGTTGTCACTTCTGGAGCGTCCACGTGTCAGCGTGACGCCAGTGATCAACTCATGCTCCCGTCCGAACAAGGAAAAAATGCCACTCGTGTAGGCGTCCAGATTGTCCTGGCGGGTTTCTCCCTTCGAATGCCACGGTGAGAGTTCCATGCTATTTCCCGTCGCGGCATCGATACTGCCACTGATGCCTTGCTCGATTAAGTCTTTCCGATAGCGTGTATGGCTATATTCGACCTTGGCTACCCAGTTCGCCCCGATACGGTGTTCGAGCGAGGTGAAGACGCTGTTCGAGTCTTGATCGTAGTGGCTCCATTTAGGTGCGGCGCTGTCTTCGGGCGAGAGTTTGATGCGCTGGCCATTGGAGAAGAAAAGAGGGCGCCCCTGTATCGGCGAATCAGTCTTTTGAGTCATATGACTGAAGCCAATGGTAAGCAGTGTCTGGTCGCTCAGGTCGAGTTCACCTATACCGTACAGCGCCAGATTCTGCTGGTCGAAATTATCGACCCAGGCGCCATGTTGGCTGGAGTCTGCGACGAAGCGGGCACGTGCTGTGCCGTTATCGTTCAGTGCGCCGGAGGTATCCAGGCCCAGCCCGTAGCGATCCCATCTGCCTGCTTGGGCGGTGACTGAACTCTGCGGCGTTTCGGTCGGGCGCTTTCGAAGCAGGTTGACCGTTGCAGCAGGGGTCCCCAGCCCATTCATGATGCCCGTCGCTCCGCGGATGACTTCGATACGATCGTAGGTCGCGGTGTTCGTTAGAAAGGGGGCAACGGCGGCCGATGTCGGTACGCCATCGATCTGGTAATTACGCAGACGGGAGCCACGAGCATAGATGTCGATGCTGTCTTCTCCTCGTCCAATCGAGTTTTTCTGGACGAAGATGCCTGGTGTGGCTTCAAGCGCATCGATCAATGTATCGAGTTTCTGGTCATCCAATCGCTGTCGAGTCAGCACCGTTATGGCCTGAGGTGTTTCCTGTGGCGTCAGGTTCATGCGTGTGGAACTGCTGGTCGAGTAAGTGGTGTAAGAGCCGGTGCCCTCTGTTATCGAGCCAGGTGCCTTGCCGGAAATGTCTACTGATGACAGTTCCAATGCACTTGATACAGCCCCCAAGCCATAACTTCCGTCATCCCGTACCAGTAGGCGCAGTCCGGTTCCCTCGAGTAACCGGGTAAATCCTTCCTGCAGGTGATAGTTGCCATCCAGGCCTTTGCTGTCGTATCCGGCGGTCAGGGCTGGATCGAAACTGAGCAGGACGCCGTTCTGCCGGGCGAATGCGTTGAGGGCGTTTTCCAGGCTGCTGGCGGGAATGCTGTAGTGCTGGGGCGCCGCCAGGGTCAGGGTGGGCACGCCTGCCAGCGGCAGGCTCAAGCCGAACAGTGCATTGCGCACAAGCCTGGCCAATGGCGAGGGTCGAGGATGTTTTCTCATTTTTGTTCCTTTGCGAATGGTTGGCAGAAAGGTTTCGCAAAGGAGGCCGGACGAGTCGGTGAAACCTGCAGAAAAATCTTAAAACACCAGTCGGTATCCAATCTTTCAGCCCGCCGCCGTCACCGTGACCCAATAAGGCGAGCGGTAGACCAGCCGCACCGGCAGCGTCCGGGTGATGGCTTGCAGGGCCCTGTCACTGTCGCCCAGTGGATAGACGCCGGAAATCGGTAGCTGGGCGACGTCAGGGGCGCAGCGCAACAGGCCTGGGCGGTGGCGGGCTAATTCGCTGACCAGTTCGCCAAGGGGCATGGAGCTGGCCACCAGCTTGTTCTCGATCCAACTGGTGGCGCTTTCCTGCGCTTCGGTTGGCGTGGAGATGTGCTGCTTTGAAAACAGGCACTGCTGGTCTGCTTCCAGGCGCTGCGTGTGTGGGGCAGTGGTGCCGATCTCGACCGCGCCCTGGTAAACGGCCGCCAGGCAGTGGTCACCGAAGTCACGCAGTTGGAAACGTGTGCCGAGGGCCGTGACACGGCCATGGGCGGTGTCGACCTGGAAGGGGCGATGGCTTGGGTCGGGTGCGGTCTGGACGAGGATTTCGCCATGGTAGAGCCGCAGGCGACGTTGTTGCGGGCTGTAGTCGAAGGCCACCGCTGTGCCGCTGTTGAGGTAGAGCAGGCCACCATCGGCGAGTTCGACACGACGGCGCTCGCCGGTGCCGGTGCTGGCATCCGCCAGCCAGTCTTCCCAGGGGCGCAACTGCTGCGCGCCGAGCCCGAGCGAGCCACTGGCCAGCAGCAGGCCCAGTAGTTTCAGTGCCTTGCGGCGTTTGGCGTCATGTTGCGCGCCGTCGAGGGTGGCATGGGCGAGGGTTTGCGGCAGCCCGCTGAAACCCTGGCTGAGGCTTTCCAGTTGCTGCCACACCCGTTCGTTTTCCGGGTGCGCCTGGCGCCAGGCCTGGCATGCCGCCAGGTGCTCGGCCGGGCAGTCGCCGGAGAGCATTTGCACGCGCCAGGCAATGGCCTGGCCGAGTACGTCGGTGCCGGGGTGGTTCATGTGAAGCGCGCCAGGTAGCAGTGACGCAGGGCCAGGCCCATGTATTGCTGGATGGAACTGACGGACAGGCCCATGCGCTCGGCGATCTGCGGGTAGGTGAGACCATCCAGTTGTGACAGCAGGAAGGCCTGGCGCACCTTGGGTCGCAGGCCGTCCAGCAGGTTGTCGATTTCTATCAGGGTTTCCAGCAGGGCCTGGCGCTCCTCGGGCGAGGGTGCTTCCGGTTCTGGCATTGTGGCCAGGGCTTCGAGGTAGGCGCGCTCGAGGCTGGCGCGCCGGTAGTGGTCGATCAGCAGGCCGCGGGCGATGCTGGCCAGGTAGGCGCGTGGCTCGTTGATCTCACCGGAGGGCTGGCGCCCCAATACACGCAGGAAGGTGTCATGGCTGAGGTCTTCCGCATTCTCGCGGCTCTCCATGCGCTGCCTGAGCCAGCCCAACAACCAGCTGTGGTGCCCCTGGTACAGGTGTGTGAGGTCGGACGGTTCTTGCGGCACTTGTGTTCTGTCTCCAGCGGCGGCCAATCGTGCAAGTGAGAATACTATGCGTTTGCTCGTTTGCCGTCACGGTCTGCGGATTGTCTTGCAAGGCCGTTACGTTGGATAAGGGGTGAAAGTGGATTGGCAATATTGTCTGGGCTTTTGGCGCACACCCGTGGCAGGTGTGGTGGCCGAACTACCGGTTTCGGCCTTACGCCGAGTCACTTTCTCTTGTTTGCACAAGAGAAAGTAACCAAAGAGAATGCGCCCCCAGCATACGGCCCCTGCGCTGCGCTCCGGGGTTCCCTCGCTCCATCGCCGTTCCAGGGGCACGCCGCGAAGGGCCATCCATGGCCCATCGCGCCTCTCGCGGCATCCCTGCCGCTCAACCCCTTACACGACGATTCCGCTCAGCCTGCTGATGGGGGTGGTGAAGCTGGCGGTGACTGAGTGAACGAATTAAACCAACTTGATTTAAGTTTATGTTTAGGTTGGAGCGATAGAGGATGTTACAGACGCAGTATCCCCCCTTTCAGAAGGCTGAACGCAGGCATTGCGTAGGGGAGCGAGTGGCATGGATGCCACGAGAGGCGTAAAGGGCCAGGACGGCCCTTGTACGCCGGCCCCTGGAGCGATGCCGGAGTGAAGGAACCCCGGAGCGCAGCGCAGGGGCCGTATGACAGGGGGCGTGTTTCTTTGCTTCCTTTCTTTGCACGAGCAAAGAAAGGGAGGCGCCGTAAGGGCGCAACCGGTGGCCCGACCACCACACCTGCCACGGGTGTGCGCCAAAAGCCCAGACAATATTGCCAATCCGGTTGCATGACACCCTCTGCAGGTACAGCGTGATTGACCGGGATCACTCTCAGCTTTGCTCGGCCGGGCTCGCTCGTGGCGGCATATGGTGGGTGTTGGTGCGTTGTTCGTTCTGCCAGGACTCCAGGTGCACGTCGAACCCCCAGAGCCGGTACAGGTGTTTGAGCACGTGCTGGGTGGAGTCACCGAGCGGTTTGCGCTCGTGCTGGTAGTGGCGCAGGGTCAGCGAGCGGTCGCCGCGCCGGTCGACGTTCCACACCTGTACGTTGGGTTCGCGATTGCCCAGGTTGTACTGGGCCGCCAGCAGTTCGCGGATGTGGCGATAGCCGCTTTCATCGTGGATGGCCGGCACCAGCAGGTCGTCCTTCTGGTCGTCATCGAGGATGCTGAACAGCTTGAGATCGCGGATCACCTTGGGCGAGAGGAATTGCAGGATGAAGCTCTCATCCTTGAAGTCGCGCATGGCGAACTTGACCGTCGCCAGCCAGTCGCCGCCAGCGAAGTCGGGGAACCAGCGGCGGTCTTCCTCGGTGGGGTGCTCGCAGATGCGGCGGATGTCCTGGAACATGGCGAAGCCCAGGGCATAGGGGTTGATGCCGCTGTACCAGGGGCTGTCGAAGCCCGGTTGCTGGATGACGCTGGTGTGCGATTGCAGGAATTCCAGCATGAAGCCGTCCGTCACCAGCCCTTCGTCATAGAGGGTATTGAGCAGGGTGTAGTGCCAGAAGGTGGCCCAGCCCTCGTTCATCACCTGGGTCTGGCGTTGTGGATAGAAGTACTGGGCGATCTTGCGCACGATGCGGATGATTTCGCGCTGCCAGGGCTCCAGCAGCGGCGCGTGTTTTTCCAGGAAGTAGAGGATGTTTTCCTGGGGTTCGGCCGGGAAGCGTTTATCGTCGCGTTCATCGTCCTTGCTGGCGCCTCTGGGGATGGTGCGCCAGAGGTCGTTGACCTGCCGTTGCAGGTGTTCTTCGCGTTCCTGCTGGCGCAGGCGTTCTTCCTCGGCGGAAATGGGGTAGGGGCGCTTGTAGCGGTCGACGCCATAGTTCATCAGCGCGTGGCAGGAATCGAGCAGGGTTTCCACGGCGTCGATGCCGTGGCGTTCCTCGCACTGGTTGATGTACTGCCGGGCGAATACCAGGTAGTCGATGATCGAGCGGGCGTCGGTCCAGGTGCGGAACAGGTAGTTGCCCTTGAAGAAACTGTTGTGTCCGTAGCAGGCATGGGCGATCACCAGCGCCTGCATGGTGATGGTGTTTTCTTCCATCAAGTAGGCGATGCAGGGATCGGAGTTGATCACGATCTCGTAGGCCAGGCCCATCTGGCCGCGCGAGTAGGAGCGCTCGGTGCTGAGGAAGTGCTTGCCGTAGGACCAGTGGTGATAGCCCAGCGGCATGCCGACCGAGGCGTAGGCGTCCATCATCTGTTCGGCGGTGATCACTTCGATCTGGTTGGGGTAGGTGTCGAGGCCGTAGCCGGCGGCGATACGGGCGATTTCACGGTCGTACTCGCGGATCAGCTCGAAGGTCCATTCCGAGCCGGTCGAGATCGGCCGGCGGCGCGTCTGCTTGGTCGGGCTGCTCATGTCGTCATCCTGCGCTGGAAGAGTTCGCGGAACACCGGATAGATGTCGGCGGCGCTGATCAGTGGCTGCTGGGCGAAGCTGTCGGGGAAGTCTCGGGCGACTTGTTCGTAGGCATACCAGAGCGCCTGGTGCTCGCGGGGGGTGATTTCCACGTAGGTGAAGTACTGCACCAGCGGCATGATCCGCTCGCTCAGGATGTCCCGGCAAATGGGCGAGTCATCGTTCCAGTTGTCGCCATCCGAGGCCTGTGCCGCGTAGATATTCCACTCGTCGACCGGGTAGCGCTCGGTCATGACCTCATGCATCAGCTTGAGGGCGCTGGAGACGATGGTGCCGCCGGTTTCGCGCGAGTAGAAGAACTCTTCCTCGTCGACCTCTTTGGCACTCGTGTGGTGGCGGATGAACACCACGTCGATCTTGTCGTAGTTCCGCTTGAGGAACAGGTACAGCAGGATGAAGAAGCGCTTGGCGATGTCCTTGGTCGACTGGGTCATGGAGCCGGACACGTCCATCAGGCAGAACATCACGGCCTTGGAGCTGGGGTTGGGCTGGCGCGTCAGCAGGTTGTACTTGAGGTCGAAGGTGTCGAGAAAAGGGATGCGGTCGATGCGTGCACGCAGGTGTTCGATCTCCTGCTGCAGTGCCTGGATATCGCCGAGGTTGTCCGGCTCTTCGCGCTTCAGGCGTTCGAGTTCTGCGCAGGCTTCGCGCAGGCGGGCACGGCTGCTTCCACTCAGGGCGATACGCCGGGCGTGGGACGAGCGCAGGGTACGCACGATGTTGATGCGCGACGGGTTGCCTTCGCTGCTGATGCCGGCGCGGACGGTCTTGAAGGTATCGGCACCGGTCAGGTGGCGCTTGACCAGGTTCGGTAGCTCCAGGTCTTCGAACATGAAGTCGAGGAATTCTTCCTGGGTGATCTGGAAGACGAACTCGTCCATGCCCTCGCCGGAATCGCTGGCCTTGCCCTGGCCCGCGCCTGCGCCGCTGCCGCCCTGTGGCCGGGCGATGCGCTCGCCAGCGGTGAATTCCTTGTTGCCGGGGTGGACGATGGTCTGCCGTCCGCCCCGGCCATGGTGCAGGACGGGTTCGTCGATATCTTTGCCGGAGATACTGATCTGTTCGCCATGCTCCATGTCGGTGATGGAGCGACGCCCAACCGCTTCCTCCACGGCCTTCTTGATGTGCTCGCGGTAACGCCGCAGGAAGCGCTGGCGATTCACCGTGCTCTTGTTCTTGCCATTCAGGCGTCGATCGATCACGTAGCTCATAGACCCTCCAGGCGCTGCAGGCTGCGGGCCGCAAGCGCGTCTGCCTGCCGCCCGGCGCCTGAGGTCGCTTACTGCGATTTACGTACCCGCAGATACCATTCAGAGAGCAGGCGGACCTGTTTCTCCGTGTAGCCGCGCTCGACCATGCGCACGACGAAGTCGTTGTGTTTCTTCTGATCTTCCTTGCTGGCCTTGGCATTGAAGCTGATGACTGGCAGCAGGTCTTCGGTGTTGGAGAACATTTTCTTCTCGATCACCACCCGCAGCTTTTCATAGGACAACCAGCTCGGGTTCCTGCCATTGTTGTTGGCCCGGGCACGCAGCACGAAGTTGACGATCTCGTTGCGGAAATCCTTCGGATTGCTGATGCCGGCCGGTTTCTCGATCTTCTCCAGTTCTTCGTTGAGGGCGATGCGGTTGAGGATTTCGCCGGTCTCCGGGTCGCGGTATTCCTGGTCCTGGATCCAGAAGTCGGCGTAGAGCACGTAGCGGTCGAAGATGTTCTGGCCGTATTCGCTATAGGACTCCAGGTAGGCGGTCTGGATTTCCTTGCCGATGAAGTCGATGTAGCGTGGCGCCAGGTACTCCTTGAGGAAGCGCAGGTAGCGTTCGCGAACCTCGGCGGGGAACTGCTCTTGTTCGATCTGCTGCTCCAGCACATACAGCAGGTGCACCGGGTTGGCAGCGATCTCGTGGGCGTCGAAGTTGAACACCTTGGACAGGATCTTGAAGGCGAAGCGGGTCGACAGGCCGTTCATGCCCTCGTCGACACCGGCCGAGTCGCGGTATTCCTGGATCGACTTGGCCTTGGGGTCGGTGTCCTTGAGGTTTTCGCCGTCGTAGACGCGCATCTTCGAGTAGATGTTGGAGTTTTCCGGCTCCTTCAGGCGGCTCAACACCGAGAACTGCGCGAGCATCTTCAGCGTGTCCGGCGCGCAGTGGGCATGGGCCAGGGAACTGCTGACGAGCAGTTTCTCGTAGATTTTCACTTCGTCGGACACCCGCAGGCAGTAGGGCACCTTGACGATGTAGATGCGGTCGATGAAGGCCTCGTTGTTCTTGTTGTTGCGGAAGCTGTGCCACTCGGACTCGTTGGAGTGGGCCAGCAGGATGCCACTGTAGGGAATCGCCCCAAGGCCCTCGGTGCTGTTGTAGTTGCCTTCCTGGGTGGCGGTCAGCAGCGGGTGCAGCACCTTGATCGGCGCCTTGAACATCTCGACGAACTCCATCAGCCCCTGGTTGGCACGGCACAGCGCGCCGGAGTAGCTGTAGGCGTCCGGGTCGTTCTGCGGGAAGTCTTCCAGCTTGCGGATATCCACCTTGCCGACCAGGGCGGAGATGTCCTGGTTGTTCTCGTCGCCCGGTTCGGTCTTGGCCACGGCGATCTGGTTGAGGATCGACGGGTAGAGCTTGACCACGCGGAACTGGCTGATGTCGCCGCCGAACTCCTGCAGGCGCTTGGTCGCCCAAGGCGACATGATCGAGTTCAGGTAGCGGCGGGGGATGCCGAAGTCCTCTTCGAGGATTTGCGCGTCCTCCGCCGGGTTGAACAGCCCCAGCGGTGACTCGAACACCGGCGAACCCTTGATGGCGTAGAAGGGTACCTTCTCCATCAGTTGCTTGAGCTTCTCGGCCAGCGAAGACTTGCCGCCGCCGACCGGGCCGAGCAGATAGAGAATCTGCTTCTTCTCCTCCAGGCCCTGGGCGGCATGGCGGAAGTAGGAAACGATCTGCTCGATCGCTTCCTCCATGCCGTGGAAGTCAGCGAAGGCCGGGTAGCGGCGGATCACCTTGTTGGAGAATATCCGCGACAGCCGTGGATCGCCGGAAGTTTCCAGCAGTTCCGGCTCGCCGATGGCCATCAGCAGGCGCTCGGGGGCGCTGGCGTAGGTGGTCGGGTCCTGTTTGCACAGGTCGAGGTACTCCTGCAGCGAGTACTCCTCCTGGCGGGTCGCTTCGAATCGTTGCTGAAAGTGGCTGAAAATGCTCATGACTTCACCTCGATGCTCGGTGCGGTGTTGTCATCAGGCATTCTGGAGCCGGCCGGTCTGGCTCCGCGCGAAGAACCCGTGGCAAAAGGTTCTTGCGGCGAGCTTGGCCCTGGAGTTCCCCCGAACACCTAATGGTCGAAAACTGTGGACACGGCGGACGCTGTGCCGGTCTTCAGCCATTTGGATGGCCTGAACTGAAGGATAGTTCGGATTTTTCGAGAGGAAGGATGATTCTCTGGCTACTGACCTTGGTCGGGAGAGGCCTCAGTCGATGTCTGCTTCGGTTTCCTGAGGATACTGGCTGCGCCAGAGTTCGAAGCCGCCGTCGAGGCTGTAGACCTTGTCGAAGCCCTGGCCGACCAGATAGGCCGCCGCGCTCTGGCTGGAGTTACCGTGGTAGCAGGTGACGATCAGGTGCTGGTCGAGGTCGGCGTTGGCGATGAAGTCGGCCAGCGAATGGTTGTCCAGATGCAGTGAGCCACGGATGCGGCCGTTGGCGAAACTCTGCGGATCGCGGATATCCACCACCACGGCGCCTTGCTCGCGCAGTGCCTGTGCGTGTTCGGGGGCGATACGTTTGAAGTCGGTCATGGGAAACACTGCTCCAGGCATGGGGTGGAAAGAAAGAGTGACCAGGGACGCTGCCGGCGCTTGTGGCGTCCCCTAGGGTTTGGGGCATCCGCACTGGTGGCGTGTGCCGCTGTCGAGGTCGAGCAGGGTCAGGCAGTTGCCCCAGACGCAGCCGGTGTCCAGTGCGCGGATATTGGGCTCGTCGCAGCGACCTTCCAGGGCGGCCCAGTGGCCGAAGATCAGGATGTTGTCGCGGGTCTTGCGGTTGCGGTGGCTGAACCAGGGGGCGAAGCCTTCCGGTGCCTTGTCCAGGCCTTCCTTGCTGATCAGGTCGAGGGTGCCGTCGGCCTTGCAGAAGCGCATGCGGGTGAAATAGTTGGTGATCAACCGGAGCCTCGGGATGCCGTGCAGCTCTTTCTTCCACTTGTCCGGCAGGTTGCCGTACATGCCGTCGAGGAACGGCAACAGCATGGCGTCGTCGCGCAGGGCGAGTTCCACTTCATGGGCGCGCAACAGCGCCTTCGCCAGTGACCATTGCGGCGGAATGCCCGCATGCACCATGGCCGTGTTGCGCTGCGGATCATGGTGGATCAGCTTCTGCTGACGCAGGAAGTCGATCAGGTCGTTGCGATCCGGGGCGTCGAGGATCGGTTGCAGGGTGTCCGAACGCTTGAGCCGGCCAAAGCCGTAGGCGACCGCCAGCAGGTGCAGGTCGTGATTGCCGAGCACGCAGATGCCGGAACTGCCGAGGTCGCGCACGAAGCGCAGGGTTTCCAGGGACTTGGGGCCACGGTTGACCATGTCGCCGACCACCCACAGGCAGTCACGGGAGGCGCTGAAGCCGACCTTGTCCAGCAACGTCTTGAGGGGATCGAGGCAACCCTGCAGGTCGCCGACGGCATAGGTGGTCAATGCAGGACTCCTGGCACCGCGAGGCGGAACGGGGCGATGACGGCATCGAAGCTGTGACCGTCGACGGCGAGCATGCGGTAGCTGCCATGCATGTTGCCGACCTCGGTACTCATCAGCGTACCGCTGCTGTAGACATGGCTTTCACCTGGTTCTATGACGGGTTGTTCGCCGATCACGCCGGCGCCACGCACTTCCTGCACCTGGCCATCGCCATCGGTGATGACCCAGTGGCGCGACAGCAACTGGGCGGCGATGGCGCCGTTGTTCTCGATGGTGACCGTGTAGGTGAAGGCGTAGCGGTTCTGCTCCGGCTGCGACTGCTCGGGCAAGTAGTGCGGGCTGACGCTGACGTCGATCTGGTAGTAGGCGGTCTGGTTCATGCGCTGCCCTGGCTCAGTTGGTTGGACAGGCGAACGAACGCGGCCAGGTCGAGTTGCTCGGGTCGCAGGCTGCCATCGACTTCCGCGCGCTCGATGGCCTGGGCGTCCAGCAGGCCTTTCAGCGTGTTGCGCAGTGTCTTGCGGCGCTGGTTGAAGGCTTCGCGCACGACGCGCTCCAGTTGCCGGTGATCCTGAGCCGGGTGGGGCAGGGTGTCGTGGGGGACCAGGCGCACGATGGCCGAATCCACCTTGGGTGCTGGGTTGAAGGCGCCAGGGCCGACGTTGAACAGATGCTCCACGCGGCAATGGTATTGCACCATGATCGACAGCCGCCCCCAGTCGCCGCCGCCGGGCTGCGCGGCCATGCGTTCGACCACTTCCTTCTGCAGCATGAAATGCATGTCGCGGATCAGAGGGGCATTGTCGAGCAGGTGGAAGATCAGCGGGGTGGAGATGTTGTAGGGCAGGTTGCCGACGATGCGCAGTTCGCGGGGCTGGGGTGCGAGCCGATTGAAATCGAATTTGAGCGCGTCGCCCTGGTGCAGCCGGAAGCGCTCGTTGTCGGCGAACTTCCCTTGCAGGATCGGAATCAGGTCGAGATCGAGCTCGACCACGTCCAGTTGTGCGCCGCTGCCCAGCAGACCCTCGGTCAGTGCGCCTTGCCCAGGGCCGATTTCCACCAGGCGTTCACCAGGCTTGGCATGGATCGAGCGCAATATGCGATGAATAACGCCCGCATCGTGCAGGAAGTTCTGGCCAAAGCGCTTGCGGGCGCGGTGTTGGTGTTCGGACATGGAAAGGGCGGCTCCAAGCTTGGGCTTCAGGCTGCAAGTGATAAGCAGGCGCAATGGCCGGGCGGGCGAAGGGGCGCAGTTTAGCAGGGAAAGGCCATGCCGCGCGCAGACTGCTTTTCACGGTTTGCCCCCTCTCCCGCTTGCGGGAGAGGGCTGGGGAGAGGGTGTACAGCACAAGAGCCCTCTCCCCCGGCCCCTCTCCCATGAATGGGAGAGGGGAGACAGGCATCATGCAATTACCCAGGGCCGCCCGGTACCTATGGCTGAACAATCGCTCCCGATACGTGCCCGCTGCCGGCCATCTGGTAGGCGGTTTCCAGCGCAACTTGCAGGCTACCCGTGTCGATACGTCCTGTACCTGCCAGGTCGAGGGCAGTGCCATGATCGACCGAGGTGCGGACGATGGGCAGGCCCAGGGTGACGTTGACTGCTGCGCCGAAGCCTTTGTATTTCAGAACCGGCAACCCCTGGTCGTGGTACATCGCCAGCACGGCGTCGCAGTGCTCCAGGTGCTTTGGCGTGAACAGCGTGTCGGCGGGCAGAGGGCCGATGAGATCCAGGCCTTCGGCGCGTAGCGCCTGCAGGGCAGGTTCGATGACGTCGATTTCCTCACGCCCAAGGTGACCACCTTCGCCTGCGTGGGGGTTGAGGCCGCAGACCAGGATGCGCGGACGTGGGATGCCGAACTTCTCCACGAGGTCCTTGTGCAGGATGCGTGCGACACGCTTCAGCCGTGGCGCGGTAATGGCATCGGCGACATCGCGCAGGGGCAGGTGGGTGGTGACCAGTGCCACACGCAGGCCACGCGTGGCGAGCATCATCACCACTTGCTCGGTGTGGGTCAGTTCTGCCAGAAACTCGGTATGTCCGGAAAAAGGTATGCCCGCCTCGTTGATCACGCCCTTGTGCACCGGTGCGGTGATCATGCCGGCGAAGTGCCCGTCCAGGCAGCCCTGGCCGGCACGGCGTAGCGTTTCCAGCACATAGCTGCCGTTGGCCTTGTCCAGTTGACCGCACTGTACCGGCGCCTGCAGCGGCGTATCCCATACATAGAGGCTGCCTGCCGGTGCCGGGTGTGCAGGCCAGTTGGCGGGCGTCACTGGCAGCAGTTGGATGGTCAGCCCCAGATGGGTAGCGCGCTCGCTCAGCAACGTCAGGCTGGCGACGGCGACCAATGCATGGGGTTGAGCCTCGCGAGCCAGCAGCAGGCACAGGTCGGGGCCGATACCTGCGGGCTCCCCTGGGGTCAGGGCGAAAAGATTGGGCATGGGACGTCAAGCCTCGAACGGCACGCGACAAGTCAGGATGAAAATACGGCACTCGAAGCTCGACAGGGATGTGCAATTCTGCACACCCTGTCTTGCATGCTTAGAGCTTGACCTCGACGTACGCTTCGTCGCGGATCTGGCGCAGCCAGGTCTGCAGTTCTTCGTCGTACTTGCGGTTGCGCAACAGGTTGACTGCCTGCTGCTCACGGAAGGACTCGCTGGCATCGGTGGCGCGACGTCCCAGTACTTCGAGGATGTGCCAGCCATACGCTGTCTCGAATGGCTCCGACAACTGGCCGTTGGCACTGTTGGCCATAACACTGCGGAACTCGGGAACCAGTGCATTGGGGTCGATCCAGTTCAGGTCGCCGCCGTTGAGGGCCGAGCCCGGGTCTTCGGAGAAGCTTTTCGCCAGTTCGCCGAAGTCTTCGCCGTTCTCGATGCGTTGACGCAGGCGCTCGATCAGGCGGCGGCTTTCTTCGCTGCTGCGAATGGCGCTGGGCTTGATCAGGATATGGCGCACATGGACTTCGTCACGCAGCAGGTTTTCGCCGCCACGCTTGTCCAGCAGCTTGAGCAGAATGAAGCCCGCAGGCGTGCGTACCGGCTCGGTGACCTGGTTGATGGCCAGATCGCCCACCAGGCTGTCGAAGGGTGGCGGCAACTGGGCTGCCTTGCGCCATCCCATGTCACCGCCTTCGAGCGCGTTCTCGCTGGCCGAACGGGAAACCGCCAGTTGCGAGAAGTCAGCACCTTTCTGCAGTTGCTGGTAGGTGTCCAGTGCCGCGCGTTCCGCTGCCTGGATGGTCTGGGAGTCGGCGCCTTCCGGCAGTGGAATGAGGATGTTGCCCAGGTGGTATTCCTCGGAGAGCTGGAGCTTGCCCAGGTCGGAGGCCAGGAAGTTCTGCACTTCCTGGTTGGAGACCTGGATGCGCTCGGCGACCCGTTGCTGGCGGACCCGGCTGATGATCATTTCCCGGCGGATCTGCTCACGAGCGGTTGCCAGGCTGAGACCGTCGCTGGCCAGCGCGGCCTGGAACTGTTCCAGGGTCAGGTTGTTGCGCTGGGCGATGGTGCCCATGGCCTGGTTCAGCTCCTCGTCGCTGATGCGTATGCCCGAGCGCTCGCCCAGTTGCAGTTGCAGGTTCTCCGTGATCAGGCGTTCGAGCACCTGTTGCTGCATGACCTCTTGCGGCGGCAGTTCGGCGCCGCGCTTCTCGATGGTCTGCAGCACTTCGTTGATGCGCTGGTCCAGCTGGCTTTTCATGATCACGTCGTTGTCGACGATGGCCACGATACGGTCGAGTGGACGGACTTCGGCCAGGACCGAAGTGGCGAGGGTGCTGTTACCCAGCAGCAGGGCGCCCAGGAGCAGCGGGCGCAGGCCGTTAGAAAGCTTGATCTTCACGTTGACGATAACCTTGAATGCCTTGGTCCAGGAATGTCTCGGCGGAGCTGCCGAACATGCCGCCGAGTCCCTTGAGGACGATTTGCAGGAAGATGCCACGGTCCGGGTCGTCGTTCTGGCGAGGGTTGAGTCCGACCTCGTCATAATCGATCCAGTAGCGGTTGATCAGGCGCAGTTTCCAGCAGCAACTGTCGTACTCGAAACCACCGAAGGCTTCCAGGGTGCGGTTGCGGCTGTAGTCATGCTGCCAGCGGGCGATGACGCTCCATTGCGGCACGATGGGCCAGACGGTGGAGAAGTCGTGCTGGTTGATCTTGTAGTAGTCCTTGATATAGGTGGCGCTGCTCGGCGTACCGTAGTCCGCATCGTAGGTCCACTGGCCCGTCTCGCGGTCGAAGCGCAGGGTATCGTTGCGGTAGCGATAGCCGATATTGACGATCTTGTTCGGGTTGTCCGCTGCCTGGTAGTGGAACATGGCGCTGCCGGAACGGGTGCTGTGGCTGTCCGGGTCCCAGTTGAAGCTGGAGGTGAAGCGCCAGTCGTGGTTGTAGCGGTATTCGTACTCCAGTGCGTAGGGTGATACCGAGGATTGCGCGGCTGAACGCGTGCGGTAATCGACCCCTGGCAACTGTACCTTGCGGTCTTGGAAGTAGAACGCCTGGCCGATGCTCAGGCGCTGGCGCTCGAAGCCGTTCGGCTCGACCCAGCGGTTGGTGATGCCCAGGGACAGCTGGTTGGCATCGCCGATACGGTCGCGCCCGGAGAAGCGGTTGTCGCGCCACAGGGACGAGTAGCTGAACCCTGCCTCGCCAGTATCGAAGACCGGGATATCGTCCTGGTCCTTTTCCGGTACGTAGAGGTAGAACAGGCGTGGTTCCAGCGACTGTCGGTATTCATTGCCAAACCATGTGCTGTCGCGGTCGAAGTACAGGCCGCTGTCGACACTGAAGATCGGTATGCTGCGATCCTGATTGCTGTCGAACGAGGTTCCCGCAGCCAGGGTGGACTTGCCGATTCCGTCCAGGCTCAGGTCGTACTGGGTATAGGCGTACTTGATCTTGGGTGTCAGGAAGCCCCAGCTCCAGTTCAGCGGCAGGCTGACGCTCGGCTCCAGGTGTACACGGTCACCTTCGGCGCGGGTCAGGCCGCGCAGGCGGGCGTCGTACCAGAGGTGTTCCGGCAAGCCGGTATTACCGTCCTTGTCGGTGAAGTAGCCGTTCTTCAGGCTGCGCTTGAAGCTGACGAACTCGGTGTCATAGCCGAAACGCAGTCCGCCCGGCTGGAATGGCAGCGCGCCATTCAGGGTGACTTGTGGCAGGCGCTCGTAAGGTGTGATGTCCGTCACGGTGGCGCGTTCGTAGGCATGCAGGTTCAACCGTGCGGTGAAGCTGTCGCCACGGTAGGACAGGCTGCCGCGCTGGTTGAGGAAGTCCGGCTGCTCGAAGCCCAGTTGGCTGTCGAGGTCCTGGAAGTAATAGGGGTCGCTGATGTCGGTGTAGTCGAGTTCCGCCAGCCAGCGTGAGTCCAGGCCGGTCTTGTTCTGGATGTTGTACATCCAGCGCTGGTCTTCGTACTCCGACTGCAGTTTGCGCTCGTCTTCCTGGTCATCCAGGTAGGCGCCGCCGATCTGCCCTTCGCTGCTGCGCGTCAGGTAGCGGAATTCGCCTTCCATTAGCAGGCCGCGCTTGGTCATCAGGTGCGGGTAGAGCGTGGCGTCGAAGTTGGGCGCCAGGTTGAAATAGTACGGCGTCACCAGCGACAGACCGGTATCGCTGGAGCTGCCGATGCTTGGCATCAGGAAGCCGGACTGACGACGGTCATCGATTGGGAAGTGGATATAAGGTGTGTAGAACACCGGGAAATCCTTGACCCGCAGGGTGACGTTGGTGGCGGAGCCGAAGCCCGTCGTCGGGTCGAGGGTGACGTTGTTGCCTTTCAGGTGCCAGGCATTGTTCGCCGGCTCACAGCGTGTGTAGGTGCCGTCCTTGAGACGGATGATCGAGGTTTCCTCACGCTTGGCGTACTGCGCGCTGCCACGGGAGTGGCTCTCGTGCATCACGTATTCGGCGTTCTCGACCTTGGCTTCACCGCTGTCGAGGTAGATTTCGGCGCGATCGCCTACCAGCAGGGCGCCATTGTCACGGATACGCACGTTGCCGGACAGCTCGCCGCGGTTCTCCAGTTGGTAGAGGCTGGCTTCGTTGGACTCGGCCTGCATACTGCCCTGGCGCAGGACGACATCCCCGGCGAGGGTGGCGATTTCCTGCTCTTGTTCGTAGCGCGTGGCCTTGGCCGATACATAGGTCGGCGCCTCGCTTTTCGGCGTGTCGTCGCGCTGGCCCGGACGCCTGGGCTCGATGTAGGCGCCATGGCAGTAAGGGCCGGTCTCGGCCAGTTGCGCGGCGGTCAGCTTCTCGCGTGGTACCCAGTCGAGGTGGCTGTAGTCGCTGCTGCGCGAAAGCAGTGCGCGGCCTTTGCTCTGTGTGACCAGATGAGGCTGCTCGGCCGGCTTTTCTGCCTTGGCGGCCCGGCTTTCGCCCGGCTTGCTGGTCGCGCCAGCGCTGGCTGCGTTACTGCTCGGCCGGGGAGGCACGTCGCTGCCGGCACTCTGCGGTGCACAGCTCCAGCCGCCCGATGTCCCGGGCTGGCAGGCGAACTGCTCCGCAGCCGAAGAGACGGACGCGGCGAATGGCTGCATTGCCAGCAGGCCACCGGTTACCAGCAGGGGAAATTTCTTGTGAAACGCGGGATATTTGACTGCCATCTTCTTCTAGGGTCCGGGCTTGCGGCGAGCCATGGAGCGGTAAGGCCGCACGCCTCTCGATGGGCGGAGAAAGATTCGCGATAATAATGCATGACCCGCCTATCGGCTAGCGCCGTGGAGAGCTCCAGATATGTCGCAACATGATCACCGCTTGCAGGAACTGACCGCCTGGTTCGAACGCCAGCTTCCGGACCTGTATGCGGACAGTCCGCAAGGCAGGCTGACCTCGGCGAGCAGCGATGCCAGCTTTCGCCGGTATTTTCGTTGGGAGGAAGGGCAGGGCCGCAGCCTGATCCTCATGGACGCGCCGCCCCCGCAGGAGGATTGCCGCCCGTTCGTCAGGATGGCCGCGCTGCTGGCCGAGGCGGGTGTGCATGTGCCTCGGGTGCTGGCGCAGGACCTGCAAAAGGGTTTCCTGCTGCTGGATGACCTGGGGCGCCAGACCTTTCTCGAGGTGATCGACGCGCAGAATGCCGATGAGCTGTTCGACGTCGCCATCGATGCCCTGTTGGCCTTGCAGGCTCATCCGCTGGACGAGACCCTGCCACGTTATGACGAAGCACTGCTGCGGCGCGAGCTGGAGCTGTTCCCCGAGTGGTACGTGCAGCGTCACCTGGGCCTGGAGCTGACCACCGCGCAGCGCGAGGCCTGGGCGCGGATCAGCCGGTTGCTGATCGACTCGGCCCTGGCGCAACCGCAGGTGCTGGTGCACCGCGACTATATGCCCCGCAACCTGATGCTGAGCGAGCCGAACCCAGGCGTGCTGGACTTCCAGGATGCGGTCATCGGCCCGGTGACCTATGACATCACCTCGCTGTTCAAGGACGCCTTCGTCAGTTGGCCCGAGGCGCGCGTCGAGGCATGGCAGGCCCTCTATTGGCAGCGCGCCCGCGAGCGCGGCGTTCCTGTGCAGGACGACTGGCAGGACTTCCGCCGCGCCAGCGAACTGATGGGGGTGCAGCGCCACCTCAAGGTGATCGGTATCTTCTCGCGCATCTGTCACCGTGACGGCAAGCCGCGTTACCTGGCGGACGTGCCGCGCTTCTTCGCCTATATCCGCACCGTGCTGGAGCGCCGCCCCGAATTGCATGAACTGGGTATGCTGCTGGATGAGCTGGCGGCGTCCAGCGCTGAACCGGTGTCTCCATGAAGGCGATGATCCTGGCGGCGGGCAAGGGCGAGCGGCTGCGTCCGCTGACTCTGCACACGCCCAAGCCACTGGTGCCCGTGGCGGGCATACCGTTGATCGAGTACCACGTGCGTGCGCTGGCCGAGGCCGGCTTTCACCAACTGGTGATCAACCATGCCTGGCTGGGCGAGCAGATCGAGGCGTACCTGGGTGATGGCAGCCGCTGGGGCGTCGAGATTCGCTACTCGCCGGAGGGCGAACCGCTGGAAACCGGTGGCGGTGTCCGCCGTGCCCTGCCGTTGCTGGGTGACGAGCCTTTCCTGCTGGTCAATGGCGATATCTGGACCGATTTCCCGTTCGCCGGATTGCGTAGGCCAATCGCCGACCTGGCGCATCTGGTACTGGTGGACAACCCGGAACATAACGGCGCTGGGGATTTCGCACTGCATGAGGATCGGGTCACGGACTCCGCTGCAGCGGGTGAGCGACTGACCTTCAGCGGCATCTCCGTGCTGCGTCCGGAGCTGTTCCATGGCACGCCGGAAGGTGCCTTCAAGCTGGCGCCGCTGCTGCGCCAGGCGATGTCCGCCGGTCGTGTCTCGGGAGAGCGGCTCGTCGGCACCTGGGTGGACGTGGGCACCCACGAGCGTTTGCAGGCTGTTGAGCGCATTGTGCAGGAGCGCCGCTGAATGTTCTGGCCCATCACCTACCTGGGAGCGTTGGCGGGTGCCTTTCTGGCCAGCATTCCCGGTGCGATTCTCGGTGCCCTGCTGGGGCAGGCGCTGGACCGGCACCTGCGTATCGACTCCTGG
The DNA here is from genome assembly GCF_013395055.1 of Pseudomonas sp. ABC1. Classification (NCBI taxonomy): domain Bacteria; kingdom Pseudomonadati; phylum Pseudomonadota; class Gammaproteobacteria; order Pseudomonadales; family Pseudomonadaceae; genus Pseudomonas; species Pseudomonas sp. ABC1. The sequence continues at coordinate 1,463,803 of NZ_CP058349.1, read as the reverse complement.
CAGGGCTTGCGCGAGCGGCTCGGGGCGCGACCGCCGCTGAGCGATGAGCAATTGTTGTTCTTTCTGCTGGGGCGCCTGGCCAAGAGCGGCGGGCGGGTGCGTGAGTCGCATATCCAGGCCGCTCGTCGGGAAATGCAGCGATTGAAGCTGGACGCCGCCGGGCAACGGCAAGCCATCGAGGCTTTCCAGCAGGGACGGGACAGCGGCGATGGCCTGCGTGCCTTGCTGCGTCCGTTGAGCAAACGCCGCAGCGAAGCGCAATCGATCCTGCAGGCCTGCTGGCGCATGGCACGCGCCGAAGGCAGCGTAGGTGTCCGGGAGCATGAGTCGGTCCTGCTCTGGGGGGGCTGGATGGGGTGGGACAGCGATGCAGTGGCTGCGCTGGACCAGCAGCGACAGAAGGCCTCTCCATCCATCCGTGCCGGTGCCTACGAGCAGGCCTTGCGCCTGCTGGGCGTCAGCGCTTCGAGCGATATGCAAGAGGTCAAGCGCGCTTATCGGCGCCTGCTCAGCAAGAGCCATCCGGACAAGCTGGAAGGCTCCGGGGCGACACCCGAGCAGGTGCGCGAAGCGACGGAGCGAACCCGCGAGCTGCACAACGCCTATGCGCTGATCCGCGAGCGCAAGGGCGTTCGTTAGCGTCGCATGGTGCGGGTTGACCCGCTTTTATATAGAGGTGTCCCGTTCTTACGGCTGTTTTTCCAGCCAGCCGCGTACTCGCCGGTAGAGGCGCTCCTGGGCGGCGTCCGGATCCGCTGTCAGTTGCATCAGGGCGATCTGGGTGTAGTTCGCATGATCCAGGCGGCGGCTTTCGTTGCGGCGGGCGACGGCGGCCTGGCTGGCGATGGCGTCGTCCTTGTAATAGATGTCCGCGGTGGGCAGTTGCAGTGCCGGGATGGAAACCTCGGCATCGGCATCGACGGGTTGCCGGGTGGCGATGGCCAGCAGGTAATCGACGCCTGGGGTATCGGCCGTGCCCAGATACAGTGCGGCCCAGTAGGCGCCTGTTCCATGACCGAGCAGTACCAGGTGTTCGGCCTTTTGTTCCTTGGCGAACGCGATGGCAGTAGCGATGCGTTTATCTATACGTTCCTGGCGGCTTTCCTTTGGCGTCTGCGTGGCTTTGGCAACTGAGGCGTCAGGAAGTGGGGCGTCTTCCTTTACGGGGGGCGCGGTCTCTTCCGGCAGGTAGCCGGCCTCGCTGGTTGCGGGTGACGATTCGTCACCGGTTCCGGTTTGTTCGTCGTCGGCAGGCGCTGGGCTTTCCTGCTTGTTGTCTTTCTCTGCCGGAAGACTCGTGCGGGCAGCCTCGAAGTCAGGTGCGTCCGGTAGGGTCAGGCTCAGGGTATGCCAGCCGGCATCCGGTAGATTCTGGCGCAAGGGGGCGACGGCGTTGGGCCAGTCGGCATGTTCGCCGTCGCTGGGCAGTAGAATCACCACACCTTTGGGCTTGGCGGTATTGGCTGGCAACCAGAAGCCGGCAAAGGCTTCGTTATCTGCCTGTAATTGCCTGAACTGCTTGGGGAATTGCAGCTCCAGGGTCTTCGCATCGCGTTCGCTGCGTTCGCCCGCCGTTTGGTGAGGCACCGCTTTTGCGGGTGTGGCAGGCTGTTCGGCGGTCGCGGGTTCCTCCTCGGCGAAGGCCGCTGGCAGGTTGCCTGTCACCAGCGCAAGGCCCAACAGGGCAGGTATGAGGTGTACGGCGGGCATCTGTGGCGTGTCCGGTTGCTTCGTCGGTCGCCGTAGTAGGCCACAAGGCGTGATCGACAAGCCACTGGGCGTGCTCACCTTCGCGGCAGGAAAGGACTTTTCCGCCAGGGCGGTACATGTTTTGCTTTCGAATCGGGTTTTGTCGCGGAGCCTGTCCACGCTATGCGCCCGGTCGTGCCGGAAGCAGGTTCTCGTTCGCGAGTGCCTGAGCGGGGTTTTCATTGATGATCGGGTGCCAGGGATGAGTCGTTTTCTGCTGTTGTTCGTGCTCTGGGGGACGCTGACGGGGTTGGCCAGCGTGCGCGATGACGTGCTTTTTTCATCCGAGCAGAAGGCATGGCTGGCCGAGCATCGGCAGTTGCAGGTGGGGGTGATCCTGCAAGCGCCTTATGCACAACTGGAGCGACGCCAGCAACGGTTGTCGGGGGCCAACGCGCAGTTCATGGAGCGCCTGGCCCATGTGATGGGGGTCGAGCTGCGCTGGCAGTATTTCAGTACCCAGGACGAGCTGGAGCGGGCGCTGCGCGATAAACGCATCGACCTGGCGCCGGGGCTGTCCCAGACCCCGGCAGGGTTGCGCCTGTGGGACTACTCCGACCCTTACCTGCGGCTCGCCCACCTGTTGCTCGGCCGGCGTGAGGGAACCGGCAGTGTCGACCTGGACGATCTCGAACACGGCGTGCAGGTCAGCGCCTATGTGAACGGTGCGGTGCTCGACTATCTGGTCCAGGGCTATCCGCACCTGCACATAGAGGAAAGCAGCACGGCCAGCCAGGCCTTGCACGCGGTGCTGGGGCTGCAGGCGCGCTATGCGGTGCTGGGCGAGGCCCAGGTCAGTCGTCTGTCGCGGGACCCGGAGTTCGCCGAGCTGGCCATCGTCGGCGATATCGGTTTTCCCGCGTTGCTGCGGGTCGGCACCCGCAAGGACTGGCCCGAACTGGCCGGGATCGTCGATGTGGCCCTGCATGCGATTCCGGCCCGCGAGCTGGACCTGCTGCACCAGCGCTGGTTCCAGATCGCCTACCCGATGCCGTCCGGCACCCAGGACCTGCTGCGTAACCTCAGCCTGTTGTTCGGCATGTTGCTGCTGGTGCTGGGCGTGTTGCTGGCTTCGGTACGGCGCCAGCGCGACGAGTTGCAGGCCAGCCTGCTGGCGGCGCGGCAGGAGATCGAGACCCGTGAGGTGTCACGCGATGCCTTGCGCCTGGCGCAGTTTTCCCTCGACAACAGCACCCTGGGCATTCTCTGGGTCAACTGGGACAGCCATATCGGCTATGCCAACCGCGCGGTCGAGCAGATGTTCGGGTACCCCCACGGCGCATTGGTCGACCGTCCGCTGATCGACCTGGAGCCTCGGTTGCACATGGACCGCTGGTTGGACCTGTGGCGCAAGGTGCGCCAGGAGGACGAGCGCGAGGCGCACTTCGAGACCGAGTGCCGCTGTGCCGATGGCAGCATGTTGCCGGTGGATGTCTCGTTGAGCTTCATGCGCTACCGCAAGACCGAGTACCTGGTGGTCTTCGTCGCCGATGTGACCGAGCGCCGACGCGCCCTGGCCGCATTGCGGGAGAGCCAGGCGCGGTTGGAGGGGATCGCCGCCAACGTGCCGGGCATGGTGTTTCGCCTGGAGCGGGAAAGCCCCGGCGAGGCGCCGAAGTTCGCCTTTATCAGTGAGGGGAGCGAAAGCCTGGCCGGTTATTCCCCAGGCATGCTGCTGAGTGGTCAACGCGGCATCTTCAGCCTGGTGCACGAGGCCGACCAGGCTGACTACCTGGCTCGCCGCGACCGGGCGTTGGCGCATGACCGTGACTGGCAATGGCAGGGCCGCATCCTCACCCGTGGCGGCGAGTTGCGCTGGGCGGACATCAAGGCCACCGCGCGTACGCTCGACAGCGGCGCGGTGGTGTGGGACGGCATCGTCTGGGATATCAGCGAGAACAAGCGCAACGAGCTGGCGCTGGTGGAGTCGCGTCTGCAACTGCGCGAGCTGGCCGCGCACCTGGACAGCGTGCGCGAGGAGGAGAAGGCGCGCATCGCCCGGGAGGTCCATGACGAGCTGGGGCAGATGCTGACGGTGCTGAAACTGGAAACCTCCATGTGCGAGCTGAGCTACGCCTACCTCGATCCGGGGTTGCAGGGGCGACTGGGCAATATGAAGAAGTTGATTGCCCAGTTGTTCCAACTGGTGCGGGACGTGGCCACGGCATTGCGCCCGCCGATCCTCGATGCTGGGATCGGCTCTGCCATCGAGTGGCAGGCGCGGCGCTTCGAGGCGCGCACGCAGATTCCCTGCCTGGTCGAGGTGCCGGAGAGCCTGCCGCCGCTGGCGGATGCCAAGGCCATCGGTCTGTTCCGGGTGCTACAGGAGGCGCTGACCAATGTGATGCGTCATGCGCAGGCGCACACGGTCGAGTTGCGGCTGGTCCTCGAAGGCGGGATGCTGGTGTTGTCGATCAGTGACGACGGCCAGGGTTTCGAGCCTTCCAGCGTGGCGACGAGTTCCTTTGGCCTGGTGGGGATGCGCGAGCGGGTCATGATGCTGGGCGGCAGTCTGGATATAGACAGCCGGGTGGGTGCGGGCACGACGCTGTGCGTGAAGCTGGCGCTGGATGATTGATGGCAAGCAGGAGTACAGGTTGATAAGGGTTCTGGTAGCGGAAGACCACACCATCGTGCGCGAGGGCATCAAGCAGTTGATCGGCCTGGCGAAGGATCTACAGGTGGTTGGCGAGGCCTGCAATGGCGAGCAATTGATGGAGACCCTGCGACAGACGCCCTGTGACGTGGTGCTGCTGGACATCTCCATGCCTGGCGTGAATGGCCTGGAGGCGATCCCGCGCATCCGCGCACTGGCCAGGCCGCCGGCGATCCTGGTGCTGTCCATGCACGATGAGGCGCAGATGGCGGCGCGGGCGTTGAAGGTCGGCGCGGCCGGCTACGCCACCAAGGACAGCGATCCGTCGCTGTTGCTGGCGGCAGTGCGCAAGGTGGCCTTGGGCGGGCGCTATATCGATCCGGACCTGGCTGACCGCATGGTCTTCGAGGTCGGCCTGACCGACGAGCGCCCACCCCATGCGCTGCTGTCGGAACGCGAGTTCTCGGTGTTCGAGCGCCTGGTGCAGGGCGAGGGCGTCAACGAGATCGGCCAGCACCTGGGGCTCAGCGGCAAGACCATCAGCACCCACAAGGCCCGCCTGATGCAAAAGCTCGGCACCAGTTCGGTGGCCGAACTGGTGCGCTATGCGGTGGAGCACAGGCTGATCTGAAGACAGAGGCAGGCTTGGCGCGGATCGCTTGTAACTGCGCCAGAATTGCGCCGGCAGCATCAAAACGGCGCCACTTCAGCTATGTCCGCCTCCACAGAAATACTCAACAGTATCCAGGTGTCCGGGAACGGACTGACGCTGACCGAGCTATTGGCCAGGCACCCTGACATTGCTCGGAGAACAGCACAGCGGCTGATTGCAGCGCTGATAGAAAACGGTCAAATCCCGGCGCAAGGTAAAGGCAGAGCGCGGCGTTATTTCGGAGCTGTTATCCAGGCAGAAACCAGCATCCTTGCCGCCGAAACGGATAGCTTCCCGTCCTTTATCCCGCTGTCGGTAGACAGCCGGGATATCCTCGCCTACATCGACCAGCCACTTGAAGTACACAAGCCCGTTGGCTACCAGCGCGACTTCCTGGACACCTACCGGCCGAACGTAACGAGCTACCTGCCAGAATCCCTGCGCCGCCAACTGCACAGAATGGGTAAGACCACAGATGCCGAGGCGCCTGCAGGCACGTACAGCCGTGCAGTCCTGAATCGCTTGCTGATTGATTTGTCGTGGGCATCGAGTCACCTGGAGGGGAACACCTACTCGCGACTCGATACGCGACAGTTCATCGAACATGGCAAGGCCGCTATCGAAACACAGATGATCCTGAACCATAAAACGGCAATCGAGCTGTTGGTCGAGAACATCGAAAGTGCCGAGTTCAACCGCTACACCGTGATGAACCTGCACAGCGCCTTGGCCGAGAACCTGCTTGCAAACCCCGCAGATGAAGGCCGTATTCGGCAGCATGCCGTCGATATTGGGAAAAGCACCTATCGTCTTCTATCAACACCACAGCAGATCGAGGACACCCTGGGGCTTTTGCTCAACAAGGCCAATCAGATTACTGATCCGTTCGAGCAGTCCTTCTTTATGATGGTGCACCTGCCTTACCTGCAGCCCTTTGCCGACATCAACAAACGCACCTCCCGACTCGCCGCGAACCTGCCACTGTTTCGCGCCAACCTATGTCCGCTGACATTCCTGGATGTTCCGGAGCAGGCCTATAGCCGTGCCACGCTGGGCGTCTATGAAATGACACGGATAGAGCTACTGCGCGATCTGTACCTCTGGGCCTACGAACGCTCAACGCAGGAGTACCTTGCAATCAAGCAAGACCTTGCCGAACCAGATCCACTCCGGCTGACCTGGCGGGACTTGATCAAAACGACTATTCGCGAGGTTGTCACTCATCCGGAGTTCGATCCACTGGCCTGTATTCAACGCGCTGTAGCAGGGCATGTTTCAGACGGTGAGCAGCCAGAAGTGCAGGCACTGATCGTCGAGGAGCTCCGTCGACTGCACGAAGGTGTGCTTGCGCGTTATGGAGTCCGGCCGTTCGAGTTCACCCTCTGGAAATCGCGTCATGGGAATTAACGATCAGCTAGCGCCATGCGAGCCCGTGATCTGAAGTGATGTGGAGGAAGAGGAGGTAACGGAAGTTATCCCGTTACCTGGTACCAATGGCGATTAGAAGTCGTATCTGACCCCTAACGTGAGGTTGCGCGGTTCTCCGTAGAAGCCCATGTTCAGATTGCCGATGCCGGAATAGTACTTTTTATCGAAAATGTTGTTGGCATTGAGGCTGGCGGAAAGATGCTGGTTGAATTTGTAGCGGGCCATGGCATCGACCACTACAAAATCATCCTGTGTGGCTTTGTAGAAGAAGTAAGAGTAAGTGGGTGTCGTAGCAATTTTTGACTGCCAGCGAGCACCGCCACCGATGGTGAGGTTTTGCCAATCGCCAGGAAATTTATAAGTACTCCACAACTTGACTGTATCCAGCGGGTGCTCTGCCGTTCTGCGGGTGTCATTAGCATCTTCCGACCTTGAGTGGCTGTAGCTGGCGCTGACATTCCAGCTCGGTAGCACTTCACCCGTAATCTCGATGTCAATGCCGTTGGTTTTCACACCATCGATGGCACGATAATAGGCGATGTTTGAAGCATCACGGCCTGCAAGCTCGGTGGCGTTGTCACGTTTGACTTGATAGATCGCCACATTGGCATTGAGTTGGCCATCATAGAATTCGCCCTTCCAGCCGATTTCATAGTTGGAACCCACCTGCGGCTCGATTACCTTACGATTGATATCGGTAACATTATTGGGATTAAATATATCGGTGTAGCTGAAGTATACCGACTGTTGTGGTGTAAGATCATACACCAGTCCAGCGTAGGGAGTGACTTCGCCAGATTTCCTATAACCACTCTTATCGCTATAATTATAAATTGGCATTATGAAGGCGGTGTTGTATTTATAATTGGATGAGCGTGCGCCCAATATGACATAAAGTTTGTCGATAGGATTCAGGCGGAGAGCACCATAATATCCTCGTTGGATGATGTAGAAGTCTTGGATGGAGTAGGGGTTTTCTGGTAGTTGATCAGCTGTATGTATGCTAGTTAGGTTAACGGTCGTGCTGCCGTATCCGTAACTTGTCCAGTGAGATTTGTAGCGGTTGAATTCATAGCCAATAATTGCTTGGTGTTCTCTGCCGAATAGCGAGAAAGGACCTTGCAGATTGATCGCGGCAGACTTCTGGCTTAGTGGGTTGATTATTTTTGCTGTCCTAATTGCAAGGAAATTACCTGTTTCCCTATTTATACCGGTGGTCCCACCCTGGTTCATGTTGACAGAGTTTGAGAGTTCTCTGTCAACATCCATATGGCCGCCGGCTATGACCAGTTTCCAATCATTTGCCAACGCTTGGTCGATATTGAAGAAATAGTTAGTTGTTTCGATCTCTTGGTTCTGATGCTTGGAGGTGACCGTGGCTGAGCGGGACAGGTTGGTTTGTTGTCCGTCAGTATAGAATAACGGTGAATCGGCTCCGCCATTGACCTCGTATTTATTGTGGTCAATGCCAAATCGCACCTCGGTGGTATCGGTGATATCCGCTTCCATCACACCGTAATAAACATCTCGCTTTTGGCTGTAATAATCGATAAAGCTGTCATTCTCCTGTTTGGCGCCAACAAAACGGGCGCGTAGTTTACCGCTATCGATCAGTGGGCCTGAAATATCCACCGAGCCGCGATAGTCATCCCAACGACCGACGCTGCCGGCTAGGTTGGCCTGGAATTTCGCGGTGGGTTTCTTGCGCACCATATTGACCATGCCACTGACATTACCTGCACCGGTCATTAGGCCGGTGGCACCACGCACGACTTCGATCCTATCGTAGATCGACATATCGACGAGCTGTTGACTTAAGTTTTGTGTCTGACTCTCCACATGGGTAGTGAGCCCATCGAATTGATACTTGGTAATTTCACTGCCGCGCGAGTAGATATTGAAACGCTCCGAAGAGTTGCGGGCGATGGTGACGCCAGGAGTCTGCTCCAACACCTTGGTAATGCTGGTCAAGTCTTGGTCATCTATGCGCTGGCGAGTGACGACGCTGATGGATTGCGGGGTTTCGCGGATGGACAGGTTCATCTTGGTGGCTGTGCTGGTGACGCCGGTGGTGTAGGAGCCGGTGCCTTCGGTGATGGCCGAATCCTTGGCCGAGGTGTCGACGATATTGGTGGCGTCCAGCTCCAGGGCATTCTGGGCGCTCAGTTCATAACGGCCTGATGCGACGCGGATGGCGTTCAGTCCAGTCCCGCGTAACAAGATGCCCAGCGCCTGCTCCACCGAATGGTTGCCTTGCAGGGCCTGGCTTTGCCGATCCCGGGTCAGCCCGGCATCGCCCGCGAGGTAGATCCCCGCCTGGCTGGCGAACTGGTTGAGGCGTTCGGCCAGTGGGCCGGCGGGCAGGTCGTAGTGCTGCTGCTCGGCCGCCAGGCTGACGGGGGCCTGTACCGCCAGGGCGGTGCCAATCAGCAGTGGAATGGCCAGCGCGAGCGGGCGCAGGGAGGGTTGGGAGAGGTGCCTTGCCATTGGGTTTTCCTGTGTTGTCGGAGTGGGCAGAACGCGTTCTTCTCCAACTAACTCGTTCGAGTGGGGAAAACCGGAAGCGGGAATGAGAATTTTTTGAATGGAAGGCGGCTACCCAGGGCTGAGCGCCCATGACTTGCCGCCGCGTCAGCGTGCCTCCAGCGTGGTCCACCAGGGCAGGGGACGGGCGATGCGGATCGGCAGGGCGCTGGCAAGCATGTCCAGGGTCTGTTGCGGGTCGTGCAGCGGATAGGTGCCCATCACCCGCAGGTCGGCGATTTCCGGCGCGACGCCAAGGTGCCCGCGTATGTGCGGGGCCAGTTCGGCGATCAACTCCTCCAGGCGCGTATCGCTGGCTTGCAGCAGGCCGTGGCTCCAGCCCTCGCGCAGGGCCTGGGCCGGCCCACTGTCGAGGATGGACCGCCGGTCGAAGAGGCTCTGCTCCCCGGCCTGCACGACATGAACGCCGCCGTCATGGGGGCGAATTTCCACCGCGCCCTGGAACACCGAGAGCTGGGTCGCGCCGTCCCGCAGACGCACGCTGAAGCGGGTGCCCAGCGCCCGCAGGCGGCCCTGCTCGGTCTCGACGATAAAGGGGCGTGGATCGCGGGCCGTGTCGATCAGCACTTCACCGCGTAGCAAGGCCAGGTGGCGAAGGTCGGTGGTGAAGGTTTCGTTCAGGGCGCTGTCGCTGTTCAACCAGGCTTGGGAACCATCGCCCAGGCGCAAGGCCAGCACGCGGCTGGCGTTGCGATGGTCGGCGCGCCAGACCGACAGCCGCTCCGGCAGCGCGGTGTGGCGCCAGCTCAGCCAGCCCAGCACCGGGGCACCCAGCAGCAAGGCCAGGGTGCGCAGGTGCTGGCGCCGGGAGCGCAGTTGCTGCCCGGCCTGGCGCAGGGTCTGTGCATGCAGGTCGCTGCCGGGCTGTAGCGCCTGGAAGCGTTGGCTGACGCGCTCGACGTAGGCCCAGGCGCTGCGGTGGCGGTCATCTTCCGCCAGCCAGGTCTGCCATGCCTGGCGGGTATCGGCATCGTCAGCTTCGCCGTTGAGTCGGGCATACCAGCGGGCGGCCTGTTGCAGGATCGCGTGTTCGTGGGCGGCGGCGGGCATTCAGGCCAGGGCCTCGTCCAGCTCCATTTCCAGCAGCATGCAGCGGTACATGGCCTGGGCCATGTACTTGGTCACGGTGCGTTCGGAAACGCCCAGGCGTTCGCCGATGGCGCGGTAGCCAAGGCCTTCGAACTGCGACAGCAGGAAGGCTTCGGCGACCTTCTCCGGCAGCGCCGCCAGCATGCGGTGAACCTGTTGCAGGGCTTCCATGACCAGCGCCCGTCGTTCCTCTGAAGGCGCATGTTCCTGAGGGCGTTCGAGCATGACCGCGTGCCAGGCCTGCTCCACTTCGCGCCGCCGCCAGAAGTCGATGCAGACGTTGCGCGACAGGGTGCTCAGGTAGGCCCGCAGGTGCTCGTCGCTCTCGAAGGCGCGTGGCTTGGCCAGCAGGCGCAGGAAGACGTCATGGGCCAGGTCGGCGCTGTCGTCGGCATTGCCGAGGCGACGCTGCAGCCATTGGCGTACCCAGCCGTGGTGGGCCTGGTAGTAGGACTGTACCTGCTCGGGGTAGGAGGACATCGTGGCGCTCGGGGAGGTGATATGCGGATGAGAACTCTTATTACTCTATCGGGGCGCCTGTGCACTGACAACGCCTGCCACGACTTTGGTCTGTAGTCCCCGCCCTACAGGCATCTTTCCCGCCGCCTTATAACAATCTCTCCTGCCGTCCGATTTTTTCGTTCTGTCGTCCTGTTTAGTCTGTTGCCATCCAGACAGATAGACGAAAGGGTGTGGCCATGGCCGAGATTCACGATAGCGAGGTGCTGGTCAGCTTTCGCGGTGTGCAGAAGACCTATGACGGCGAGTCGCTGATCGTCAAGGACCTCAACCTGGACATCCGCAAGGGCGAATTCCTGACCCTGCTCGGGCCGTCCGGTTCGGGCAAGACCACCAGCCTGATGATGCTGGCCGGCTTCGAGACGCCGACCTCCGGGGTGATCGAACTGGGCGGACGGGCGCTGAACAACGTGCCGCCGCACAAGCGCGACATCGGCATGGTGTTCCAGAACTACGCACTGTTCCCGCACATGACGGTGGCGGAGAACCTGGCCTTCCCGTTGTCGGTGCGCGGTATCAACCGCACCGACAGCAGCGAGCGGGTCAAGCGCGCGCTGTCGATGGTGCAACTGGAGTCCTTCGCCTCGCGCTACCCCGGCCAGCTTTCCGGTGGCCAGCAGCAGCGGGTGGCCTTGGCGCGAGCGCTGGTGTTCGAGCCACAACTGGTGCTGATGGACGAGCCGCTGGGCGCGCTGGACAAGCAACTGCGCGAACACATGCAGATGGAGATCAAGCACATCCACGAGCGCCTCGGCGTGACCGTGGTCTACGTCACCCACGACCAGGGCGAGGCGCTGACCATGTCCGACCGCGTGGCGGTGTTCCACCAGGGCGAGATCCAGCAGATCGCCCCGCCGCGTGAGCTGTACGAATTCCCGCGCAATACTTTCGTCGCCAACTTCATCGGCGAAAACAACCGCCTCGATGGCCGACTGCTCAGCCGCGACGGCGAGCGCTGCGTGGTCAGCCTGGCACGTGGCGAGAAGGTCGAGGCTCTGGCGGTCAAGGTGGGCAATCCGGGCGACCCGGTGACCCTGTCGGTACGCCCCGAGCGTATCCGCCTGAACGGCGCCAGCGAAACCTGCGGCAACCGTTTCTCCGGCCGCGTGGAAGAGTTCATCTACCTCGGAGATCACGTCCGGGTGCGCCTGGAGGTCTGCGGCGCCAAGGACTTCTTCGTCAAACAGCCGATCGCCGAGCTCGACCCGAGCCTGGCGGTGGGCGATGTCATTCCGCTGGGCTGGCATGTCGAGCATGTCCGTGCGCTCGATCCCCAATTGAACAGCCTCTGATATTCAAGCCAACTGGAGCAGACGATGATGACCAAGAACACGTACAGGATGGGCGCGTTGGCCCTGACCCTGGCCTGCGCCGCACCGGCACTGGCTGCCGATCTGACCGTGGTGTCCTTCGGCGGCGCCAACAAGGCCGCGCAGGTCAAGGCCTTCTATCAACCCTGGGAAAAGGCCGGCAACGGTCGGATCATCGCTGGTGAGTTCAATGGTGAGATGGCGCGGGTCAAGGCCATGGTCGACACCAACAGCGTGTCCTGGAACCTGGTGGAGCTGGAGTCACCGGAACTGGCACGCGGCTGCGACGAAGGGCTGTTCGAAGAGCTCGACGAGGAATTGGCCGGTGCCCGCGAGGATTTCGTCGAAGGTGCCATTTCCCCTTGTGGCGTGGGCTTCTTCGTCTGGTCGACGGTGCTGGCCTACAACGCCGACAAACTGAAGAGCGCCCCGACCAGTTGGGCGGATTTCTGGGACGTGCAGAAATTCCCTGGCAAGCGCGGCTTGCGCAAGGGCGCCAAGTACACCCTGGAATTCGCGCTGATGGCCGATGGCGTGGCGCCCAAGGATGTCTATGAGGTGCTGTCCAGCCGTGCAGGCCAGGATCGTGCGTTCGCCAAGCTGGACCAGATCAAGTCGCAGATCCAGTGGTGGGAAGCCGGCGCGCAGCCGCCGCAGTTCCTCGCCTCGGGCGACGTGGTGATGAGCTCCGCCTACAACGGCCGGATCGCCGCCGTGCAGCAGGAGAGCAACCTGCAGATCGTCTGGAACGGCGGCATCTACGACTTCGATGCCTGGGCCATTCCGCGTGGCGCCAAGGACCAGGACGCGGCCAAGGCGTTCATTCAGTTCAGCGTGCAACCCGAGCAGCAGAAGACCTACTCGCAGAACATCGCCTACGGCCCGGCCAACAAGAAGGCGCTGGCGCTGCTTGAGCCGAAGCTACTGGAGCAGATGCCCACCGCGCCGCAGAACATCGCCAACCAGGTGGCCATGGACGTGGTGTTCTGGGCCGACTACGGCGAGCAACTGGAACAGCGTTTCAACGCCTGGGCCGCACGCAACTGAGTTCGAGCCCCCGCCGCAAGGATGGGGGCGCTTCCATTTTTTCCGGAGTTCGCTATGGACGCAGCCATGCCCCTGGCAGAGGGTGCCAGCCCTTCACTGAAAAAACGCCTGGCGCGTGCCGAGCGTGTCAACCGACTGAAATCGCAGTTGCTGATCCTGCCGTTGCTGGCCTTCGTGCTGCTGGTCTTCCTGGTGCCGATGCTGGCGCTGCTGGAGCGCAGTGTGGATAACCCCGAGGTGGTCGGCTCGATGCCGCGCACCGTGGTCGCCATCGAGAACTGGAATGGCAAGGGCCTGCCCGCCGAGCCGGTCTACCAGGCGCTGGCCGAGGACCTGGCCGAGGCCCGGCGCCAGCAGACCCTGGGCGACCTGTCCAAGCGCATGAACATGGAACTGGCCGGCTACCGCAGCCTGATGGCCAAGACCGCCCGTGCGCTGCCGTTCAAGGAAACCCCCGCATCCTACAAGGACGCCCTGGAGTCCATGGACGAGCGCTGGGGCGACCCGGCGTACTGGCAGGTGATCCGCCGCAATACCAGCGCCGTCACGCCGTACTACCTGCTGGCGGCCCTCGACCATCGCATCGACGAGTTGGGCGAGCTGAGCAAGGCCACGCCGGACCAGGCCATTTACCTCGACATCTTCGCCCGCACCTTCTGGATGGGCCTGGCGATCACCGCCATCTGCCTGGTGCTGGCCTATCCGTTGGCTTACCTGCTGGCGACCCTGCCGACCCGCCAGAGCAACCTGCTGATGATCCTGGTGCTGCTGCCGTTCTGGACCTCGATCCTGGTACGTGTGGCGGCCTGGATCGTGCTGCTGCAGTCGGGCGGCCTGATCAACGGTGCGTTGCAGGCGCTGGGCATCATCGACGAGCCACTGCAACTGGTGTTCAACCGTACCGGGGTCTATATCTCGATGGTGCACATCATGCTGCCGTTCATGATCCTGCCGATCTACAGCGTGATGAAGAACATCTCGCCGACCTACATGCGTGCCGCGATCTCCCTCGGCTGCCACCCGTTCGCCAGCTTCTGGCGGGTGTACTTCCCGCAGACCCTGGCCGGGGTCAGTGCCGGTTGCCTGCTGGTGTTCATCCTGTCCATCGGCTACTACATCACGCCGGCGCTGCTGGGCAGCCCGGGCGACCAGATGGTCAGCTACTTCGTGGCCTTCTACACCAACACATCGATCAACTGGGGCATGGCGACGGCGCTCGGCGGTATGCTGCTGCTGGCCACCCTGGTGCTGTATGTCATCTATAGCTGGCTGGTGGGCGCGAACCGCCTGCGCCTGGGTTGAGGAGCACGAACATGCTGAATCCCTATATGTCCCTGCCCGAGCGACTCTGGTATTACGGGCTGCGCATCATCTGCGGCCTGGTGCTGCTGTTCCTGATCCTGCCGGTGCTGGTCATCGTGCCGCTGTCGTTCACCTCGGGGACTTTTCTGGTCTACCCCATCGAGTCCTTCTCGCTGCGCTGGTACGAGGATTTCTTCAGTTCGGCGAGCTGGATGCGTGCGTTGAAGAACAGCCTGATCGTGGCCCCGGCCGCGACCCTGCTGGCGATGGTGCTGGGCACCCTGGCAGCGATCGGCCTGACCCGTGGCGAGTTCCGCGGCAAAGCGCTGCTGATGAGCATCCTGATCTCGCCGATGGTGGTGCCGGTGGTGATCGTCGGCGTCGCCAGCTACCTGTTCTTCGCGCCGCTGGGCATGGGCAACAGCTATATCTCGCTGATCCTGGTGCACGCGGTACTGGGCGTGCCCTTCGTCGTCATCACCGTGTCGGCCACGCTGCAGGGTTTCAACCACAACCTGGTGCGCGCTGCCGCCAGCCTCGGTGCCTCGCCGTTCACTGCGTTCCGCCGGGTGACGCTGCCGCTGATCGCGCCGGGCGTGGTGTCGGGGGCGCTGTTCGCCTTCGCCACGTCCTTCGACGAGGTGGTGGCGACGCTGTTCCTCGCCGGCCCGGAGCAGGTCACCCTGCCTCGGCAGATGTTCAGCGGTATCCGCGAGAACCTCAGCCCGACCATCGCGGCGGCGGCGACCCTGCTGATCGGCTTCTCCGTCCTGCTGCTGCTCACCCTGGAGTGGTTGCGCGGTCGCAGCGAACGCCTGCGCACCCAACAGGCGTAGGGTGCGCCATGCGCACCGAGACTGATAAACCGCCACTATGCTGATTTCAAGGAAACCCCGATGACTCTGACCCTGCAAGACCCCGGCCTGCTGCGCCAGCAGGCCTATGTGAACGGCCTCTGGTGCGATGCCGATGGCGGTGAGCGTACGGAAATCCGCAACCCGGCCGATGGCCGTCCGATTGGCCAGGTGCCCAATATGGGCCGTGCCGAAACCCGGCGCGCCATCGAGGCAGCCAAGGCCGCCCAGCCGGCCTGGCGCGCGCTGACCGCGAAAGAGCGCGCGGCACGTCTGCGTCTCTGGTATGAGCTGATCCTGGCCAGCCAGGATGACCTGGCGCGCATCATGACCGCCGAGCAAGGTAAACCGCTGGCCGAGGCCCGGGGTGAGATCGCCTATGCCGCGTCCTTCATCGAGTGGTTCGCCGAGGAAGCCAAACGTGTCTATGGCGACACCATCCCCGGTCACCAGGCGGACAAGCGGCTGATCGTGCAGAAGGAGCCCATTGGTGTGGCTGCCGCCATCACGCCGTGGAACTTCCCTGCCGCGATGATCACCCGCAAAGCTGGTCCGGCACTGGCCGCCGGTTGCGCCATGGTGCTCAAGCCGGCACCGCAGACGCCGTTCTCCGCACTGGCGCTGGCTGAGCTGGCCGAGCGTGCGGGCATTCCGGCCGGGTTGTTCAGTGTCATCACCGCCGACGTGGAGCGCTCCCGCGAGGTGGGTGGCGAACTCTGCGAAAACCCCATCGTGCGCAAGCTGTCGTTCACCGGCTCGACCGGCGTCGGCATCCGTCTGATGGAGCAATGCGCGCCGACCCTGAAGAAGCTGTCGTTGGAACTGGGTGGCAATGCGCCCTTTATCGTCTTCGAGGATGCCGACCTGGACGCGGCGGTCGAGGGGGCGATGGTGTCCAAGTTCCGCAATGCCGGGCAGACCTGTGTCTGTGCCAACCGCCTGTATGTGCACGAGCGTGTCTATGACGCCTTTGCCGAGAAGCTTGCCGCCGCAGTGGCGAAGCTGCGGGTCGGGCCGGGTGTCGAGGACGGCGTGACCACCGGACCTCTGATTGACGGGCGGGCGCTGGAGAAGGTGCGTGAGCACCTGGACGATGCGCTGGGCAAGGGCGCCCGGGTCATCCAGGGCGGAGCAGCGCATGCCTTGGGCGGTAATTTCTTCGAGCCGACGGTGATCACCGGTGTCACTGCCGACATGCGCGTGGCCCGGGAAGAAACCTTCGGCCCGCTGGCGCCGCTGTTCCGCTTCAGCGACGAGCAGGACGTGGTTCGCCAGGCCAACGATACCGAGTTCGGTCTGGCGGCCTATTTCTACTCCCGTGACCTGTCCCGGGTGTTCCGTGTCGCCGAGGCGCTGGAGTACGGCATGGTCGGTATCAATACCGGGCTGATCTCCAACGAAGTGGCGCCGTTCGGCGGCATGAAATCTTCCGGCCTGGGTCGCGAAGGTTCAAGATACGGGCTGGATGAGTACCTGGAAATCAAGTACCTGTGCCTGGGCATCGCGTAGGGTGCGCCGTGCGCACCGGTGATGAGCATGACGGTTCGGTGCGCATGGCGCCCCCTACCGGGAGCGATTGATTGAACGGGGCAAGGCGCGAAAGAGCGCGCGGCGCCCCCGCTGCACCCCTGAACCGGCCCATGAACGGGCCTGAAAAAGCCCCGGCAAGGCCACGCAGTCGATCATCGTATGCTGCGTCGCCCGCTACCGGAGGCTGCATCCTTGGACGGAGCCGCACGATGAGCGGCCAATGAGGACTCTATGAGCAAGACCAACGCATCCCTGTTGCAACGCCGTGCCGCCGCCGTACCGCGCGGTGTCGGACAAACCCATCCGGTGGTCGCCGAGCGCGCCGAGAACGCCACGGTCTGGGACGTGGAAGGGCGCGAGTACATCGATTTCGCGGGCGGTATCGCCGTACTCAACACCGGGCACCTGCACCCGAAAGTGGTGGCCGCGGTGCAGGAGCAACTGACCAAGCTGTCGCACACCTGCTTTCAGGTGCTGGCCTACGAGCCCTATATCGAGCTGTGCGAAGAGATAAACAAGCGCATCCCCGGCGACTTCGCCAAGAAGACCCTGCTGGTCACTTCCGGCTCGGAGGCGGTGGAGAACGCGGTGAAGATCGCCCGTGCCGTCACCGGCCGTGCCGGCGTGATCGCCTTCACCGGCGCCTACCACGGCCGCACCATGATGACCCTGGGCCTGACCGGCAAGGTCGCGCCGTATTCGGCAGGCATGGGCCTGATGCCGGGTGGCATCTTCCGCGCCCTGGCGCCGTGCGAGCTGCATGGCGTCAGCGAGGACGATTCCATCGCCAGCATCGAGCGCATCTTCAAGAACGACGCGCAGCCGCGTGATATCGCCGCGATCATCATCGAGCCGGTACAGGGCGAGGGCGGTTTCTACGTCAATTCGCCGGCCTTCATGAAGCGCCTGCGCGCGCTGTGCGACGAGCACGGTATCCTGCTGGTCGCTGACGAAGTGCAGACCGGCGCCGGGCGCACCGGCACCTTCTTCGCCACCGAGCAACTGGGCGTGGTGCCGGACCTGACCACCTTCGCCAAGTCGGTGGGTGGTGGTTTCCCGATCTCCGGCGTCAGTGGCAAAGCCGAACTGATGGACGCCATCGCACCCGGTGGTCTGGGCGGCACCTATGCGGGCAGCCCGATCGCCTGCGCGGCGGCGCTGGCGGTGCTCAAGGTGTTCGAGGAAGAGAAACTGCTGGAGCGTTCCAATGCCCTGGGCGAGAAGCTCAAGGTCGGGCTGCGGGAAATCCAGGCGCGGCATCCGGTAATCGGCGATGTGCGCGGACTGGGCTCGATGGTCGCCATCGAACTGTTCGAAGGTGGCGATGTGCACAAGCCGGCGGCGGAGCTGGTCGGCAAGCTGGTGGTGCGTGCCCGCGAGAAGGGACTGATCCTGTTGTCCTGCGGCACCTACTACAACGTGATTCGCTTCCTGATGCCGGTGACCATCCCTGACGCGCAGCTGGAGAAGGGCCTGGCCATCCTGGCCGAGTGCTTCGACGAACTGGCGTAAAGGTCGGCTGGAAGCTTCGGCTTCCAGCTCTTTGCTACACTGGCGCCCTTGCCGGCGCCAGACCGGCCTCCCATTCGCCAGCAGGAGGCGTCCATGTCCAATGACCGCCATTACTCACCCGTCGACCATCTGTTGATGCAGACCGACGCGGCCTTGCGCTCGCTCTTGCCGTTCAGTGGCCAGCCCCATCGTCCTTCGCCAGCGCTGGCCAAGGAGGAGGTCGAGTTGAGTGAGAGTCAGAGCCGGCATGTCGCCGGGCTGATGCGTATCAACCATACCGGCGAGGTCTGCGCCCAGGCGCTGTACCAGGGGCAAGCCCTGACTGCGCGTCTGCCCAAGGTGCGCAAGGCGATGGAGCACGCCGCCGAGGAAGAGATCGACCACCTGGCCTGGTGCGAGCAGCGCATCCATCAGTTGGGCAGTCACACCAGTGTGCTCAACCCGCTGTTCTATGGGCTGTCCTTCGGTATCGGGGCGACGGCGGGGTTGATCAGCGACCGTGTCAGCCTGGGCTTCGTTGCCGCGACAGAGGATCAGGTGTGCAAGCACCTGGACGAACACCTGCAAAAGCTTCCTGCCGACGACGAGAAGTCCCGGGCGATTCTGTTGCAGATGCGCGAGGACGAGGCGCAGCACGCGAACACGGCGATCAAGGCTGGAGGCTATCGCTTCCCGACGCCGGTCAAGTTCGCCATGGGCCTGATGGCCAAGGTCATGACCAAGACCACCTATCGGATCTAGCCGTCAGCGGTCAGTTACACGTCATGCGGGGCAGGGAAGCGCCTGGAGGACAGGCGCTTTTCACTTTGCTCAGGCTTGCGGCTCTGTCGCGGGGTTGCCCAGCAACTGGCCCATCTGTACCGGGCTCTGCGCGGCCAGCCCTTCGGCCCAGGCGACCTGCTCAGGGCCGAACAGCAGGATGACCGTCGAACCCAGCTTGAAGCGGCCCATTTCTTCACCTTTTTCCAGATGAACCGGTGCCCGGGCGGCTTCGTCGTAGCGCTGGACCTTGAGGGTGCGGCGTGGCGGCGTGACCAGGCCGGCCCAGACGGTTTCGATGCTGGCGACGATCATGGCGCCGACCAGTACCATCGCCATCGGGCCGCGTTCGGTGTCGAACAGGCAGACAACGCGCTCGTTACGGGCGAACAACTCAGGTACGCCCTGTGCCGTCACGCCATTGACCGAGAAGATGCGGCCCGGCACATAGACCATCTCGCGCAGGGTGCCGCTCAGCGGCATGTGCACGCGGTGGTAGTCGCGAGGCGACAGGTAGATGGTGGCGAAGTCGCCCCCCATGAACGGTGCGGCCCGTTCGGCATCGCCGCCGAGCAGTTCGATCACGCTGTAGCTGTGGCCCTTGGCCTGGAATACCCGGCCTTGCTCGATTTTCCCCAGTTGGCTGACGGCACCGTCGGCTGGCTGGAGGATGGCGCCTGGCGTCGGGTCCAGGGGACGGGCGCCGTCCTTCAGGGCACGGGTGAAGAAGGCGTTGAAGTGTTCGTACTCGGTCGGCTCCTCGACCCGGGCCAGGCTCATGTCGACCTGGAAGCGCTGGATGAACCAGCGAATGAAGCTGTTCTTGACCCAGGGCAGCCGGCATTCGGCCAGGCAGCCGGCCAGGCGCGAGATCAGGTGATGAGGCAGCAGGTACTGACTCAGGACGAACAGGCGATCTTTCATTGAGGACCTTTTCATGACTGTATCGGCGTGTCGGGCAGGTTGCCCCATTCGCCCCAGGAGCCGGCATAAGCTTTTACCCTGGGGTAGCCCAGGGCCTTGGCCAGCAGATAGGTGAAGCCGGACCGGTGGTGGGTCTGGCAGTGGGTGATGATTTCCTTGTCAGGCGTGATGCCCAGGCTTTCCAGATGTTCGGCGATATCCGTGCGTATGCGCAGGGCGCGCTGCGGGTCCATGCCGGCAGTCCACTCGAAATTGACCGCGCCGGGAATATGCCCGCCGCGTGCGGCCACCACTTTCTCGCCCCGGTATTCGGCAGGCGAGCGAGCATCCCAGACCAGCAGGTCGGGGGCGCCCAGGCGGCTTTCGATATAGGCGCGGGTCGCCGTGGGGGCTTCCTGCAAGGTCAGTGTCACTGGGCTTGCTGCGTTGGCCGGGGGTTCCTGGCTCAGTGGCAGGCCTTCGGCGACCCAGGCGTGCAGGCCGCCATTCAGGTAGTGGTAGCGCGAGTGTCCGATGCTGTCGAGCAGCCAGATGAAGCGCCCGGCCCAGCCGCCACCTTCATCGTCATACACCACGTAGACCTTGTCCGGCGAGTGGCCCAGTTCGGCGAAGAGGGTTTCAAGACGCTCCTTCGTCGGCAACAATCCCGGCGCTGGCGGTTGGCCCCACTGGGTCTGCTTGGGGTCGACGAAGTGTGCGCCGGGCAGGTGGCCTTCGGTGTAGCGGGCTACGCTGGTCAAGTCGACCAGTACCAGTTCGGGACTTTGCAGCCGCGCAGACAGGTCTGCAGGCTCGATGACCAGGGGTAGATCGCGGAAGGCGGACACGGTGGACCTCATTCGCAGGAGAAAGAACGCAGTCTAGGTGCTGTTGCGGCTCCTTCGCAAACCGTGTCGAAGCATGTCGCTGTTTTACCTGGAAAAATTTGCCAGTGCCCGCTCTATGCACTGCAGCGTCTTCTCACAGAGTTGCAACCGTGAGTCGCTGAATGGCAATCCGTTCTGATCGGTACAGACCAGTAGGGACACCGGGCTGCCGAAGGAGCGCAGCAGCAGGTGGTCGCTGTTGAACAGAGCCTTGAGCTTGCCGGGCAACAATGCGGAGTACTGCGCTGCATTGTTGGCGTCCAGGCGCAGTTTCAACGGTTTTTCCAGCAGTTTGCGCAGGATAGGACTCTGGTTTCCGCTGAGGGAAAACTGTGCCGTTTCCTTGGGAAAACCACTGGCGACCAGTGTCGTCAGGCGGCTCTCGTGGGATTCCGGTTGCATGACCAGCACACGTTGCAAACCACCTGCGAGTAACGCCTGGCTTGCGGCCTGGGCCAATTGGTGGCGGTTGGCATAGGGCGTCGGGCTTTGCAGCAACTCGGCGCAATGCTTGCGCCAGGATTCGATATCGCCCGGCGGGGTCTTCTGTGCTTGCGCCTTGCGCGGCAACTGGAAGCGGCTGTGCCAGGGCCATAGCAGCCCTTGTGCAGGTTGCCAGGGGCCGGGCAGGGGATGGTTGCGGGCGTTGATTACCGCCTGCTGGTGCACCAGTTGCTGCAATTCCGGCAATGGCAGCTGCAGGTAGAGCGCGATCAGGCGCTGCCAGCGCAGGGTGTGCTGGCTGCCCCAGCTATGGTGGGCCGCGAAGGCCAGGCCATTGGCCATGACGATGGTATTGCCCGGGTGAGTCAGCCAGCGGCGCAGTTCGGGGTCGTCATCCAGCAATTTTTGCTGTTCGAGCGGGTGTTCGTTTTCCCGGGCGATGTGCAACGCCTTGACCAGCATTTGCCGGTCTCCACTGAGCAGACGGTGGCCCTGGATGATCCACTCGGGCAGGTTCCAGTGCTCGGCCATTGCCAGGCACAGCCTGAACAGCGGTACACCGAGCAGTTCCTGCTCCACCGTGGTCGCATCTTCGCCGTTGGCCAGGACACGCTCTTCCCAGGCCTGGAAAATGTCCGGGTAGGCGGCGACCAGCGGCCACATCGGCGACAGCAGAAGCAGGCTGCCCCAGTGGATTTCCTGCCAGAGCCGCGCCAGGCGCGAGGCGAACAGGCCACTCGCCTGCTGGCTGGCGTGTTGGCTGATGACGATGATCTGCCGCAGCGGCAGTGGAATGTCGGTCGGCTGGACCGCAGGAATATTCAGCAACAATTCCTCGGTGCGCTTGAGGCCGATGCGGCTCAGGGCGATTTCCAGGCTTTCGGCCGGCGCCACGCGCTCGCCGCTGGTGCGGTTGGCCTCACGCATCACGGACAGCGCCAGTACAGGGCTCGCCTGTATCCTGTCGGCGATTTCGCGCATCGAATTGTTGCCCTGGCGCAGGGCCTGGCGCGCCCGCTCATGATTGGTCGCGAAGGCGGGCATCCTGACGGCGTCGAGGACCTGTATCCAGGCGCTGATGGTGCGGGGGCGTTGTGTCTGTGTCGTCATGGGTATTCGCCACACTGACTTTTAGGCAAAATGAGCTTCAGTCTGGCGTAAATCAGCCGAAAACCATAAGCCCTTGTTCATTCGACCATGGCCGAACCCTTCATGACGCGGTCTGGCCTCGTTTGTGCAGGATTCGCTCATCCGCTTTCAGAACGTCCTCACTATGGCAAAAATCCTCGGCATTATCATCGTCTTCGCGTCGGTTCTGGGCGGTTACCTCCTGTCCCATGGGCACATCGCCGCCCTGATCCAGCCTTTCGAGGTTCTGATCATTGGCGGCGCGGCCATGGGTGCGTTTCTGCAGTCCAACCCCGGCAGCGCCTTCATGAAGGTGTTCAAGAAGTCGCTGAGCATGTTCGGCTCGCGCTTCACGCATGCCTACTACCTCGACGTGCTCAAGCTGATCTACGAAATCCTCAACAAGAGCCGCCGCGAAGGGATGATGGCCATCGAGGCCGACCTCGAAGACCCTGCCGCCAGCCCCGTGTTCAGCAAGTACCCGGTGATCCTCAAGGACGCGCGCATGACCGAGTTCGTCTGCGACTACCTGCGCATCATGTCGTCCGGCAATATGGCGCCCCATGAGCTGGAAGGGTTGTTCGACATGGAGCTGGCCAGCCTCAAGGAAGAACTGGAACATCCGAGCCACGCGGTGACCCGTGTCGCCGATGGCCTGCCGGGGTTCGGTATCGTGGCGGCGGTGCTGGGGATCGTGATCACCATGTCGATGCTGGGCTCCGGCGATCAGAATGCCATCGGCCAGCACGTTGCGGCCGCTCTGGTCGGTACCTTCCTCGGGATTCTGGCCGCTTATGGTTTCTTCGGTCCTCTGGCCGCGAGCCTGGAGCACGATGCCAAGGAAGAGCTGAACCTGTACGAAGCGATCAAGGCCAGCCTGGTGGCGTCGGCCTCCGGCATGCCGCCGACGCTGGCCGTGGAGTTCGGGCGCAAGGTGCTGTATCCGGCACACCGGCCGACGTTCTCCGAACTCGAACAGGCGATGCGTGGCGGCTAGTGGCCGTCGCCCTGACGCGTACCGACTGAATTCCAGGCCTGAGTATGGACAATAATCAACCCATCATCGTCAAACGGGTCAAGCGCTACGCCGCTGGCCACCACGGCGGCGCCTGGAAAATCGCCTTCGCCGACTTCGCCATTGCGATGATGGCGTTCTTCCTGGTGCTGTGGCTGCTTTCGTCCACGACGCCCGAGCAGCGCAAGGCGATTGCAGGCTACTTCCAGGACCCCATCGGTTTTACTGAGAGCGCGAGCCCCTACGTAATCGACCTGGGCGGCACGCCGACACCGGCCCCCGACAAGACGCTGAATCCGACCATGGACAGTTCGGGCACCGCGACCAGCCAGGCCGGCGCCGATGCCGTGGATGCCGAGGCGCTGGCCGAAGAGATCGAGCAGGAGCGCTTGCAACTGCTTCTGCAGGAATTGCAGGACAAGGTCGACGAAAACCCGACGCTGGAGCATTCCCGCGACCAGATCCAGTTCGAGATAACCCGCGACGGCCTGCGTATTCAGATCATGGATGCGGAGAATCGCCCGATGTTCGCCCTCGGCAGTGCCCAGTTGCAGCCGTACTTCGAGGATCTGCTGTTGGCCATGGCCGACACCATCAAGGCCGTACCGAACAAGATCAGCATCAGTGGCCATACCGATGCGAAGCCGTATTCCGGTGCGTCCAACTTCGGTAACTGGGAGCTTTCCGCCAGCCGCGCCAATGCGGCGCGGCGTACGCTGGTCACCGCGGGCTATCCCGAGGCACAGGTGGCGCGGGTCGTCGGGTATGCCTCGTCGGTGCTGCTGGATGCGGAGAACCCCTACAACCCGGTCAACCGCCGCATCGATATCCTCGTCCTGACCCGCAAGGCCCAGCGAGCCATCGAAGGTGAGCAGTCGGCCAGCGATGCCTCTTCCGCCACGACGGATGAGAAATCCGCCGAAGACCTGCCCAGAGAAGAGGTGCGCGAGAAGCTCAACGTCTTCGAGGAAGGCGTGCTCAAGATGCAGTGAGTCGTGGGGCTGCTCTCGAAGGGTTGTCCTTCGAAGCCCCAGGACCGTGCAGCCATGGGGCCGTGTCGCTGACGTCAGTACTTGATGAAGTGTTCGCGGTAGTGCCGCAGTTCGGCGATCGACTCGCGTATGTCATCCAGCGCCAGGTGAGTGCCGCCTTTCTTGAAGCTGTCACGAACCTCGGGCGCCCAGCGCGCTGCCAGCTCCTTCAGGGTCGAAACGTCCAGGTTGCGGTAGTGGAAGTAACTTTCCAGCGCCGGCATATGGCGGTACAGGAAGCGACGATCCTGGCAGATGCTGTTGCCGCAGATCGGCGACTTGCCCTTGGGCACCCATTGCTCCAGAAACGCCAGGGTCCGCGCCTGTGCTTCGAGGGTGTCGATCGTGCTCTCGCGTACACGCTGGGTCAGTCCTGACTTGCCGTGCTGGTTGGTGTTCCATTCGTCCATGCCGGCGAGGGTTTCGTCACTCTGGTGTATCGCGATCACCGGGCCTTCGGCCAGCACGTTCAGGTCGCTGTCGGTGACGATGGTCGCCATTTCGATGATGACATCGGTGTCCGGGTCAAGACCGGTCATTTCCAGGTCTATCCAGATCAGGTTCTGGGCGTTCTGCATGGCGAGGCTCCTCAAGTCGGGGCGCTATTCTAGCGTGCTCGCCTGTGGGTTGTGCGTACGGGATGGCATCGCCAGATGCACAAAAGCCGCCAGGAGCTGGCGGCTTTTGCAGGTGGTGCTACGAATCAGAACGACTTGGAGACGGACAGGGTCACGTTGCTGTTGCAGTTGTCCTTGTCGCCGTACCAGGCTTCGCAGGTGCCGCCCTTGATGTCGGTGTCGGTGTAGGCCAGCAGGAAGTCCAGGCCGATGAAGTTCTTGCTGACGCCAACCATCCAGTCGTCGTACTTGGCGTTGCTGCCGGTGGCGTCGATCGGGTCTTTGGTGTCGGTGCGGCCGTAGCTGAAGTGCAGGCCGAAGTCCTGCGGCAGCGCGTAGTCGTAGCCGATCCAGGTGTAGAGTTTGCTGTCCGGGTCGTAGGCGTATTTTGTGCCCAGGGTAAAGCCGTAGGCGCTGAGGGTGCCGATGACTTCGTCACTGGTCAGCTCATTGGCTTTTGGATAGGTGTAGCGGTTCCAGGACAGGTCGTAGCCGATATCGTCGGTGATATTGCCGGCATAGCCGACGTAGTAGTCGATCTCGACGCTGGAGCCGGCGAATGCCGCGCTGTCCACGTTGGATGCCCAGGTGCCGATATAGACGCCGCTTTCATGGGCGATGTCCAGGCTGCCCTGGATGGCGCCGGTGCCGTCGGTCTGCGACTGGCCGCGCCAGATGTAGTCGGTGGCGAAGGTGGCGGTCATGCTGACGTCGAAGGTCCCCAGGCTGGTAGGGAACTCTTCGGCTGCTGCAATGCTGCTGAGGCCGACGGTGCTCGCGCCGACGATTGCCAGGGCCAGTTTTTTCATCATCATGGTCAAGACTCCATCCGGATAACATGTATGCGTTAGGTGTTGTTTCAGCCCGTGGGGCTTTGTGCTTATCCACCGTTGCGCAAAGGCTTCGGTTGATTGTCCTTACGCATATTCCTTGCCAACTCTATAAGTCATTGTTTTTCAATGAGTTGAATGTTTTTTTGGGTTGTGCATGCGCTGTCGGGGAGCAAGTTAGCGGGGCTGTGCACCGATTTTGTGCCAGGGCGGAATGACCAGCCTCCGGGGCGGTGCTCTCGCTTGCGGCATCGCTTCCGGAACAGGACACTACGCAGCCCTGAATTTCGAGCCTTCGTCATGCCTGCCTTGCCTCCAGCCATTTTCCTGATGGGCCCTACCGCTTCGGGCAAGACCGACCTTGCGCTGGAACTGGCGAAAGTGCTGCCTTGTGAGTTGGTCAGTGTCGATTCGGCGCTGGTCTATCGTGGGATGGACATCGGAACGGCGAAGCCGGAGCCACGGGTGCTGGCTGAATATCCGCATCACCTGGTGGATATCCTCGACCCTCTCGAAAGCTATTCGGCTGCCCAGTTCCGGGAGGATGCCTTGCGGGCGATGGCGCAGATCAGTGGCGCGGGTCGCATCCCACTGCTAGTGGGCGGGACGATGTTGTATTTCAAGGCGTTGCTGGAGGGGCTGGCGGAAATGCCGGCTGCCGACCCTGCGATTCGTGCCGAACTGGAAGCCGTGCTTGCCGGCGAAGGCCTCGCGGCCCTGCACCGCAGGCTGCGGCAAGTCGACCCCGAGTCCGCTGCGCGCATTCACCCGAACGATCCCCAGCGCATCCTCAGGGCACTGGAAGTGCACAGGGTTGCAGGGGTGAGCATGACGGAGCTGCGCAGCCGGCAGGCGGCGCAAAAAACGGCTGGCGAAGGCGCAGGGGCGGGTGTCTTGCCTTATACTGTCGCGCAATTGGCAATCGCTCCGGTACAGCGGCAGTTGTTGCACGAGCGTATCGAACAGCGTTTTTCACGCATGATTGAACAGGGCTTCATCGACGAGGTCGTAGCCTTGCGTGCCCGCGGCGACCTGCATGCCGACCTGCCTTCGATGAGGGCGGTGGGCTACCGGCAGGTATGGGAATACCTGGATGGCCGTCTTTCCAGAGAGGATATGTCCGACAAAGGCGTCGCCGCCACCCGGCAACTGGCCAAGCGTCAGTTCACATGGTTGCGAAGCTGGGGCGAAATACACTGGCTAGACAGTCTTCGCTGTGACAATCTGCCGCGAGCATTGAAATACCTTCAGTCGCTCTCCATATTGAGCTGACATTGTTGTTTGACCGTCTATTCTCAGGCACGTGGACCGACGGAGTGAATGTGATCCGGTGTCATGGGTCGTTCAGACCCACACGATTTAATCAAAACTGATCCTCTAAGGAGTGCGGCACATGTCAAAAGGGCATTCGCTACAAGACCCTTACCTCAACACGCTACGTAAGGAGCGCGTTCCAGTTTCCATTTACCTGGTCAACGGCATCAAGCTGCAAGGCCAGATCGAGTCCTTCGACCAGTTCGTCATTCTGCTGAAGAACACCGTCAGCCAGATGGTCTACAAGCATGCGATCTCGACGGTCGTTCCAGGGCGTCCTGTCCGTCTGCCGGCCACTGGCGATGGCGAATCCCCAGAGGCGGATGACGTTTAAGTCGGGAGCTTTCCTTGTTTTTCGAACGCCACGGCGGTGGGGAAAGGGCCATTCTGGTTCACCTGGATGGCCATGACCCTTCCTTGCGGGAAGACCCGCAAGAGTTTCAGGAACTGGCTCGCTCGGCGGGTGCTGACACGGTCGGTTTCGTCAGTGTGTCCAGGCACCAGCCTTCAGCCAAGTTCCTGATCGGTAGCGGTAAGGTCGAAGAGTTGCGCGACCTGGTTCACCAGAATGAAGCTGAACTGGTGATCTTCAATCACACCCTGACGCCCAGTCAGGAGCGCAACCTCGAACAGGTGCTGGAATGCCGCGTACTCGACCGTACAGGGCTCATCCTCGATATCTTCGCGCAGCGTGCGCGTACCCATGAAGGCAAGTTGCAGGTCGAACTGGCTCAGTTGGACCATATGAGCACTCGCCTGGTACGTGGCTGGACCCACCTTGAGCGGCAGAAGGGCGGGATTGGTCTGCGTGGTCCGGGTGAAACCCAGCTCGAAACCGACCGCCGACTTTTGCGGGTACGCATACGGCAGATCAAGCAGCGTCTGGAGAAGGTCCGCAGCCAGCGTGACCAGGCTCGTCGAGGGCGCCGGCGGGCAGATATCCCGCAAGTGTCCCTGGTCGGCTATACCAACGCAGGCAAGTCGACGTTGTTCAACGGCCTGACTGAATCGGGCGTTTATGCGGCCGACCAGCTCTTCGCCACGCTCGACCCGACCCTGCGCAGGGTCGATCTCGATGACATCGGGCCAATGATTCTGGCCGATACCGTCGGTTTCATTCGGCATCTTCCACACAAGCTGGTCGAGTCGTTTCGTGCGACGCTGGAGGAATCCAGCAGCGCAGACCTTCTTTTGCATGTCATCGATTGCCATGAGCCCGAGCGTGACCAGCAGATCGAACAGGTGCTGATGGTGCTTGGAGAGATCGGTGCGCGAGAGCTGCCCATGCTCGAGGTGTACAACAAGGTCGACTTGCTCGACGGTGTCGAGCCCATGATTCAGCGGGATGCCGATGGTGTGCCGCAGCGGGTCTGGGTTTCCGCGCGCGACGGTCTGGGGCTCGATCTGCTTCGCCAGGCGATAGGGGAGCGGCTTGGTGACGATCTTTTCATCGGCACCCTGAAACTGTCGCAAGCCCTTGGCCGTCTGCGGGCTCAACTGTTTGCGGCAGGCGCGGTGCAGGAAGAGCATTACGACGATGAAGGTGGCAGCCTGGTTTCCCTGCGGATGCCCAGGTCCGAACTCAATCGCCTGGTCAGTCGCGAAGGTCTTCTGCCTGCCGACTTCATCGAGCAACACACTTTGCAATAAAGCCTGCGGCAGCAATTTTGCTGCCGCCAGCGAGCTTTCGGTAGCATTGGCGGATGCGCAATGGCGCGTCCTTAGCTTTATTTGAATGGAGAGCGCTATGGCTTGGAATGAGCCGGGTGGCAACTCGAACAATCAGGACCCCTGGGGTAGTGGCGGCGGCAATGGTGGCAATGGCGGTCGTCGGGGCGGTGGTGACCAGAAGGGGCCGCCGGATCTCGACGAGGCTTTCCGCAAGCTGCAGGACAGCCTCAACGGTGTCTTTGGCGGCAAGAAGCGTGGTTCCGGTGGTGCCGGCAATGGTGGCGAAGGCGGCGGTCGACGTGGCGGCTTTGCGCTGCTCTGGGTCGGTCTGGCCGTACTGCTGGCCGTCTGGCTGACCAGTGCCGTCTATATCGTCGACGAACAAGAGCAGGCGGTGGTGCTGCGTTTCGGTAAGTACTACGAGACCGTTGGCCCTGGCCTGAATATCTATTTCCCGCCGATCGATCGCAAGTTCCAGGAAAACGTGACGCGCGAGCGCTCCTACAGCAAGCAGGGGCAGATGCTGACCGAAGATGAAAACATCATCGAAGTGCCGCTGACCGTGCAATACCGGGTTTCCGATCTCCAGGCCTTCGTGCTGAATGTGGATCAGCCGGAAGTCAGCCTCCAGCATGCGACGGACAGTGCCGTTCGCCATGTGGTTGGTTCGACGGCGATGGATCAGGTGCTGACCGAGGGCCGTGAGGCCATGGCGAGCGAAGTCAAGGAGCGCCTGCAGCGTTTCCTGGACAACTACCGCACCGGTATCACCGTTACCCAGGTCAACCTGCAGAGCGCTGCCGCGCCGCGTGAGGTCCAGGAGGCCTTCGACGACGTGATCCGGGCTCGCGAAGACGAGCAGCGGGAGAAGAACCAGGCCGAATCCTACGCCAATGGCGTGATTCCCGAAGCGCGAGGCCAGGCACAGCGCATGCTGGAAGAGGCAAGCGGTTATCGCGATGCCGTGATTTCCCGCTCCCAGGGTGAGGCTGACCGTTTCAGCAAGCTGGTCGCCGAGTACCGCAAGGCGCCGGAAGTCACGCGTGAGCGCCTGTACCTGGAAACCATGCAGGATGTCATGAGCAATACCAGCAAAGTGCTGGTGACTGGCGACAAGGGGCAGAACAACCTGCTTTATCTGCCGCTGGACAAGATGATCAACAGCCGTGGGGCCGGTGCTCCGTCGCAATCGGCTGGCGCGTCGGAATCCACCGGGCAGGGCACTCGCCTTCCGGTAGAGCTGGACCCGCGTGAAGTTCGTTCCAGGGAGAGCCGTTGATGAGCAATAAGTCAATTCTCGCGCTGATCGTTGGCGTGATCCTGGCGTTGGTCCTGTGGAATAGCTTCTATATCGTTTCGCAGACCGAACGTGCAGTCCTGCTGCGATTCGGCAAGATCGTCGAGCCTGATTTGCAGCCTGGGCTGCACATGAAGATTCCTTACGTGAACAGTGTGCGCAAGTTCGATGCGCGCCTGATGACGCTGGACTCGACGACGTCCCGCTTCCTCACGCTGGAGAAGAAAGCGCTGATGGTGGACTCCTACGCCAAGTGGCGAGTGGATGATGCCGAGCGCTTCTATACCGCGACGTCTGGCGTCAAGGCGATTGCCGATGAGCGTCTGTCGCGCCGCCTGGAAGCCGCGTTGCGCGACCAGTTCGGTAAGCGCACCCTGCATGAGTCCGTATCGGGCCAGCGCGACGAGTTGATGGGGCAGGTAACCAATGCCTTGAACCGTGCGGCCCAGCAGGAGCTCGGGATCGAAGTCGTGGACGTTCGCGTGAAGGGCATCGATCTGCCGCGCGAGGTCAACCGCAGTGTATTCGAGCGTATGAGTTCGGAGCGTGAGCGTGAGGCCCGTGAGCACCGTGCAAAAGGCAAGGAGCTGGCCGAAGGTATTCGTGCCGATGCCGATCGTCAGAAGCGCGTACTGCTGGCCGAGGCATTCCGCGAGTCCGAGGAATTGCGAGGCGACGGCGACGCTCGTGCAGCGGCCATTTATGCGGCCGCATACGGGCAGGACACCGAGTTCTACGCGTTCTACCGCAGTCTGCAGGCCTACCGTGAAAGCTTTGCGAGCAAGGAAGACGTGCTGGTGTTGAATCCGGACAGCGAGTTCTTCCGTTACCTGGAGAAGTCGCGCTGATCGACAGGGTCATCCGACGGGCTTGACGGCCCATCGGATGACCCATCGACAAAACATTGCTATGATCCGTGCAGCCGGGGTAGCCCCGGCTTTTTTACGCCTGCGCATTCAAGTTCGCGCACGGCGATCCATGGCACGGGGCGACCCTGCCGGCCTTGTCGCCTGTCGCGCCGGGGCTCGTTCGAACATGACGGCATGCGGCTTGGGAGCGACGGCTCCTGTTTTCGTGTGCTGGCTGGAACTCTCTGAAAGAGGTGATAGGCGAAATGGCAACGATAGACCGCTGGCTGCTGCCGGATGGCATCGAGGAGGTGCTGCCGCCCGAGGCGGCGCGTATCGAGACCGCGCGACGTCGTGTGCTGGATCTATTCCATGGCTGGGGCTACGAGCTGGTCATCACGCCCCATGTGGAGTTCCTCGAATCGTTGCTGACCGGTGCCGGTCAGGATCTGGATCTGAAGACCTTCAAAATCACCGATCCGCTGTCCGGGCGGCAGATGGGTTTCAGGGCCGATATCACGCCTCAGGTCGCGCGTGTCGATTCGCACACTCTTCGTCGCGAGGGGCCGAGCCGTCTCTGCTATGTAGGCAGTGTGCTGCATGCCAAGCCCCGGGCGCTGTCCACTTCGCGCAGTCCGATCCAACTGGGTGCCGAGCTGTATGGCGATGGCGGCGTTTCGGCGGATATCGAAGTCATCAGCCTGATGCTGGAGATGCTGGAGTTGGCCGAGGTGCCGAATGTGCACATGGACCTCGGTCATGTCGGTGTCTATCGCGGGTTGGCGAGGGCGGCTGGCTTGTCTGGCGAGGCAGAGCAGCGTCTGTTCGATGCACTGCAACGCAAGGCTGTCGATGAGGTGCGCGAGTTGACCTCCGGCCTGCCGGCAGGTCCTGCGGGCATGCTCCAGGCGCTGGCCACCTTGTGTGGCGGTCGCGATGTGCTGCGCGTGGCCCGAGAGGTGTTGGCGCAGGCGCCTGCCGATGTGCAGGTCGCTCTGGAAGGCCTGGAGCGTATTGCGGATACGCTGGCACAACGATTCCCGCAGTTGCCGCTCTACTTCGATCTTGGCGAGCTGCGTGGCTACCATTACCACACCGGCGTGGTGTTTGCCGCGTTCGTTCCTGGGGTTGGCCAGTCCATCGCCCAGGGCGGGCGCTATGACGATATCGGTGCGGATTTCGGACGTGCGCGTCCGGCAACCGGATTTTCCACGGACCTGAAAACCTTGGTCACGCTGGGCCAGGCTGAACTGACTGAGCCTTCGCTCGGTATCTGGGCACCTTTCGACATGACTCCCCAGCTGTGGGAGACCATTCGTGGCTTGCGTGCCGAAGGACAGTGTGTGGTCCAGGCTCTCGAGGGCCAGGCGCCTGACGCCGTGGCTTGCGATCGCCAACTGATCAATGACGGTGGAGCCTGGCAGGTCGTGCCGCTGGCCCGCTGATTTCATCGAGACTGACTTCAATATAATTCGCTGGCCCTGGCCGGCTTGTGCTTCGCCGAAGAGGACAAAGTGTTATGGGTAAGAATGTCGTCGTCCTGGGTACCCAGTGGGGTGATGAGGGCAAGGGCAAGATCGTCGACCTGCTGACCGACCAGGCGGCTGCCGTCGTCCGTTACCAGGGCGGCCATAATGCCGGGCATACGCTGGTCATCGATGGCAAGAAAACCATCCTGCGCCTGATTCCGTCCGGCATTTTGCGTGAGGGCACGCAATGCCTGATCGGCAATGGCGTGGTGGTCGCGCCGGATGCGCTGCTCAAGGAAATCGGCGAGCTGGAAGAGCGTGGTGTGCCGGTGCGCGAGCGCCTGCGTATCAGTCCGGCTTGCCCGCTGATCCTGCCTTACCACGTTGCCCTCGATCAGGCGCGCGAAAAAGCGCGTGGCGAAGCCAAGATCGGTACCACTGGTCGCGGCATCGGCCCGGCGTATGAAGACAAGATTTCGCGCCGTGGACTGCGCATCGGTGACCTGTTCCATCCGGAGCGCTTCGCCAGCAAGCTGCGGGAGATTCTCGAGTACCACAACTTCGTCCTGCAGAATTTCTATAAGGAACCTGCGGTCGATTACCAGAAGACGCTCGACGAGGCCATGGCCTATGCCAAGATCCTCGAGCCGCTGATGCTGGACGTTGTGACCCGCCTGCATGACCTGCGCCGTGCGGACGAGAACATCATGTTCGAAGGTGCCCAGGGTACGCTGCTGGATATCGATCATGGTACCTACCCGTTCGTGACCAGCTCCAACACCACGGCTGGCGGCGTGTCGACCGGTTCGGGCGTCGGCCCGTTGTACCTGGACTACATCCTCGGTATCACCAAGGCCTATACCACCCGTGTCGGCTCGGGGCCTTTCCCGACCGAACTGTTCGACGAAACCGGCGCCTACCTGGCCAAGCAGGGGCATGAGTTCGGTAGCGTGACTGGCCGTGCCCGTCGTTGTGGCTGGTTCGACGCAGTGATCCTGCGACGCTCCATCGAGATCAACAGTATCTCCGGCCTGTGCCTGACCAAGCTGGATGTGCTGGATGGCCTGGAAACCGTGCGCATCTGCACAGGCTACCTGGATGCCCAGGGCAATACCCTGGCGGATGCGCCGACCGATGCCGAAAGCTACGAGAACCTGCAGCCGGTCTACGAAGACCTGCCGGGTTGGTCGGAGTCGACCGTCGGTGCGCGTAGCCTGGAGGAACTGCCGGCCAATGCGCGTGCTTACATCGAGCGTATCGCCGAGCTGGTGGGTGCTCCTATCGATATCGTGTCGACCGGTCCGGATCGTAACGAGACCATCGTGCTGCGCCATCCTTTTGCCTGACAGGCATATGCGATGAAAAAAGGCCCGTAGAAATACGGGCCTTTTTCGTTTTGGGCGTTGCGCGGCTGATGAGATTCAGGTCGTCAGTGTCGGCCATATCACCAGGATGGCGCTGATTACGATCAACAGCAGGCCGAGCCTTTCTCGTGGGGATACCTGCTCTTTCAGCCAGTGCTGCGAGAGCAGCAGGGTGAAGAAAACTTCGACCTGACCAAGGGTCTTCACCAGGGCGACCTGCTCCAGATTGACGGCGGTGAACCAGCATAGAGAAGCAATGGAACTGGACAGGCTGATGCGAAATACCAGTGATGGCCTGTGCCAGAGTTTCAGCAGGGTGGCGCGGTCGCGCAACGCCAGCCAGGCGGTCAGGGCGGTGACTTGTATGCCGATGGTCCATACCAGCGCCCAGGCGGCGGTATGCATGAATGGCAGGCTTAGCTGGTGGCAGGCGTCGCGTACCCAGAGTGTGGTCAGTGCGAAGCACAGACCGCTGCCGAGTCCGAGCAGCAGGGTCGAGAGATCAAGTGTACCTGGCTCGCTGCGGCCTTTCATCAGCCATACCGCAACCGATCCTATGGCAATGCCCAGCCAGCCTATCGGCCCGAGCAGTGCGCCGAAGAAGGCGGCGCCGAGAATCGCCGCGAGTAACGCCTCACTCTTGGCCAGGCCGACACCAGCGGCGTAGCTGCGGCGCTGGAACAGCAGCACCATGAGGATAGTGGCGAGGATCTGGGCAAAGGCGGCGGCGCTCACCGCGAACAGGAAGTGGCCACTGAAATGTGGTATTTCGGTCGGGACCGCCAGTTCCAGTATCAGCAGGTAGATGCCCGCCAGTGGTAGTGCCCAGATAAAGCGTGCGAGGGTCACGCCGATGGCGTTCACTTCACGGCTGAGGACTTTCTGCTGGGCATTGCGCAGTGCCTGGGTAAAGGCGGCGAGCAGTGTGAAGGGGATCCAGAGCATGTGGGGAATTCCGGAAGGCGGGGGAGGCGAGTGTGATGGTGCGGGATGGGGCAGAATAACAGGCGAAAAAAAACCGAGCCATTGGCTCGGTTTTTCTTGAATTTGGTGCCCAGGAGAAGACTCGAACTTCCACGATCTTGCGATCACTGATACCTGAAACCAGCGCGTCTACCAATTCCGCCACCTGGGCACAGCACGACAATTGCTTGCCGTTGTTGCAGTGTTTCATTCTTTTATCGAACACGGACCACTGCGTCCGCTATACGACGAACCGACTTATCAGATCGATCCATCAGAATTTGGTGCCCAGGAGAAGACTCGAACTTCCACGATCTTGCGATCACTGATACCTGAAACCAGCGCGTCTACCAATTCCGCCACCTGGGCACGGGAAACGATGTTACTTGTTCGTTTCCGTGTTACAACGTCCTCAGGACGCTGTGGGCGCGAACTATACGGTCGAGGTCGAGGCTTGTAAAGAGCTGATCCCAAAAAAAAAATTGTATTAAAGCTGCCGTATGCTCGCGTTTCGCGCTTCAATAGATACAAGACATTGGGTCCTGTATGCATATACAAAGGTGACATCACTGAATGGCCGATTGGCAATCCCTCGATCCCGAGGCCGCTCGTGAGGCGGAAAAATACGAAAACCCCATCCCCAGCCGTGAGCTGATTCTCAAGCATCTGAGCGAAAGAGGCTCGCCTGCTTCCCGTGAGCAACTGCAGGGCGAGTTCGGGCTGTCGTCCGAAGACGATATAGAGGCGCTGCGCCGCCGCCTGCGTGCAATGGAGCGTGATGGGCAAATCATCTATACCCGACGCGGCACCTACGCGCCGGTGGACAAGCTGGACCTGGTCTGCGGACGGGTCAGCGGGCATCGCGATGGTTTTGGCTTCCTGCTGCCGGACGATGGCAGCGACGACCTGTTCCTGAGCCCGGCGCAGATGCGCCTGGTGTTCGACGGCGACCGCTGCCTGGCGCGGGTCGCCGGCATGGATCGCCGCGGTCGCCGTGAGGGCGCCATCGTCGAGGTTATCAGTCGCGCCCACGAGAGCATCGTCGGGCGTTATCAGGAGGAGAGCGGCGTCGGATTCGTCGAGGCCGACAATCCGAAGATCCAGCAGGAAGTGCTGATCACCCCCGGGCGTTCGATGAACGCCAAGCCGGGCCAGTTCGTCGAGGTGAAAATCACCCACTGGCCGACCCAGCGCTTCCAGCCCCAGGGCGACATCATCGAAGTGATCGGTAACTACATGGCTCCGGGTATGGAGATCGATGTGGCCCTGCGCAGCTTCGATATTCCCTATGTCTGGCCGGAAGCGGTGCTGCGAGAAGCGGCGCGATTCAAGGAAGAAGTCGCCGAGAAGGACAAGCTCAAGCGTGTCGACCTGCGCCATCTGCCTTTTGTCACCATCGATGGTGAGGATGCCAGGGACTTCGACGATGCGGTGTACTGCGAGAAAGTGCGGGCCTGGAAGCTGTTCTCTGGCGGTTTCCGCCTGTATGTGGCGATTGCTGACGTTTCGCACTATGTGAAAGTGGGCTCGGCACTGGACAAGGAGGCCGAGACGCGTGGCAACTCGGTGTATTTCCCTGAGCGGGTGGTGCCGATGCTGCCCGAGGAGCTTTCCAACGGGTTGTGCTCGCTGAACCCGCACGTCGATCGTCTGGCGATGGTCTGTGAGATCACGCTGAGCAAGACCGGGGTGATGACCGATTACCAGTTCTATGAGGCGGTGATCCACTCCCATGCCCGGCTGACCTACAACAAGGTCAGCAGCATGCTCGAGCAGCCACAGTCCGAGGACGGCAAGCGCTTGTGTGGCGAGTACGCCGAAGTGCTGCCGCACCTCAAGCATCTTCATG
Organism: Pseudomonas sp. ABC1; assembly: GCF_013395055.1. NCBI lineage: Bacteria > Pseudomonadati > Pseudomonadota > Gammaproteobacteria > Pseudomonadales > Pseudomonadaceae > Pseudomonas > Pseudomonas sp. ABC1. The sequence goes on along the minus strand of NZ_CP058349.1, from coordinate 1,427,282 downwards.
CGCTCTACAAGGTCTTGCTCAAGGCGCGTCACGTGCGCGGTGCCATCGACTTCGAGACCCAGGAAACCCGCATCATCTTCGGTGAAGGCCGCAAGATCGCGGAGATCAGGCCTACGGTGCGCAACGATGCGCATCGCCTGATCGAGGAATGCATGCTCTGTGCCAACGTGGCCACGGCCGCTTTCCTGCAGAAGCATGAGCTGCCGTCGCTCTACCGTGTGCACGATGGCCCGCCGCTGGAGCGGCAGGAGAAGCTGCGCGCCTTCCTCGGTGAGCTTGGGCTTTCCCTGCACAAGGGCAAAGAGGGGCCGACGCCGAAGGACTACCAGGCATTGCTGGAAAAAATCCAGGGGCGCGCTGATTTCAACGTGATCCAGACGGTGATGCTGCGCTCGCTCAGTCAGGCGGTCTACAGCACCGACAATAACGGGCACTTTGGTCTCAACTATGAGGCTTACACCCACTTCACCTCGCCGATCCGCCGCTATCCTGACCTGCTGGTGCATCGCGCTATCCGCAGCGTGATCCGTTCGCGCCGGGATACACCTCACGTGCGTCGTGAGGGTGCCGCCAGTATGCCCAAGGCGCGTATCTATCCATACGATGAGGCTGGCCTGGAGCAACTTGGCGAGCAGTGCTCCATGACCGAGCGCCGTGCCGACGAAGCGACGCGGGACGTGGTGAACTGGCTCAAGTGCGAGTTCATGAGCGATCGTGTCGGGGAGACATTCCCTGGCGTGATCACTGCCGTTACCGGGTTTGGTTTGTTTGTCGAGTTGACCGATATCTATGTCGAAGGCCTGGTGCACGTGACCGCCATGCCGGGTGATTACTATCACTTCGATCCGCTGCATCATCGCCTCTCCGGCGAGCGCAGTGGCCGCAGTTTCCGCCTGGGCGACAGTGTTTCGGTCAAGGTCATGCGCGTCGACCTGGACGAACGCAAGATCGATTTCGAACTGGTCGAGAACACGTCTCAGGGGCGCGACAAATCCTCTGCACGCGTGCTCGGCAATACCGATGTGAAGAAGAGCCGCGAGATCAAGAAGTCCCTGCAGAACGAGTCGCGCTCCAGTGGCAAGGGTGCGCGTACTGGCAACAAGGCCGGGGCTGGCAAGTCTTCTTCAAGCAAGCCGGCGGATAAAGGCGCCAAGGCTCGCAAGCGCAAGGCGAAGAAATGAGCGATCTGGAAAAGATATACGGCCTGCATGCCGTCGAGGCCCTGCTGCGGCAGCATCCGAAGCGCGTGAAGCAGGTCTGGCTGGCCGAAGGGCGTGGCGATCCGCGTGCGCAGGCCTTGCTGGCGCTGGCCGAGCAGGCGCGTGTGCGCGTGGGGCAGTGCGAGCGGCGAGAGATGGACGCCTGGGTCGAGGGTGTACACCAGGGCGTCGTGGCGGAAGTCAGTCCCAGCCAGGTCTGGGGCGAAGCCATGCTGGACGAGTTGCTTGATCGGGCCGAGTCGGTACCGTTGCTGCTGGTGCTCGATGGTGTGACCGACCCGCACAATCTGGGTGCCTGTCTGCGCACGGCCGATGCGGCCGGTGCGCTGGCTGTGATCGTGCCAAAGGACAAGTCGGCGACGCTCAACGCTACCGTGCGCAAGGTTGCGTGCGGTGCGGCGGAAGTCGTGCCGCTGGTGGCAGTGACCAATCTGGCGCGTAGCCTGGAGCGCCTGCAGCAGCGCGGGCTGTGGGTCGTCGGGACAGCCGGAGAAGCCGAGCAAGAGCTGTACGAGCAGGATATGACCGGGCCGACGGTGCTGGTCATGGGTGCCGAGGGCAAGGGTATGAGGCGTTTGACCCGGGAGCACTGCGATTACCTGGTGCGACTGCCCATGTCGGGCAGTGTCAGCAGCCTGAATGTGTCCGTTGCCACTGGTGTCTGCCTGTTCGAGGCCCTGCGCCAGCGTACTCGCAAGGTCTGAACCCGATCACGGAGGCCGTATGTTGCAGGACGCTCGCTATGGTGATGTGTTCCATACTTTGCCGCAGGCTTGTGCGCTGCTAGACATACGGCTCCGTGTGGTCGATGCCAATCCGGCCTACCTTGCGCTGCTAGGCCGGTCTCTCGATCAGGTTCGGGGGTGCTTCCTGCGCGATGTCTTGCCTTCCGCGTTCCCTGATGCCGAGTCGGGCTGGCTTGCAGAGCTGTTCACTTCCTGCGAGCGGGCTCTGGCGTTGACCGTTTCGGACTCATCGAGCCGTGGTGGATTCAGCCATACGCCGATTCTCGACCGGCATGGCCGCATGGAGATGTTGCTCCAGTGTCTGGATGGCAGCGTCTTGCCGTCGGCGAAGGCGTTGTCGGGTATCGCACATGAATTGAACAACCTGTTGCAGGTCATTGGTGGCAACCTTCAGTTGCTGGCGCGCAGCCTGCCGGACGATGAGTCGGCCCGCAGGCGCCTGTCGCAGATGTCTGCGGCGGTCGACTCGGCGGCTGAACTGGTGCGTGAGGTTCGGCAGAAGAGGGTGGCGGCTCCTGTTGCGGTTCGCTTGCCTCCTTCGTCGGATGGTGCGGTTTCGTCAGGCGCGTCGTTGCGTGTGCTGCTGGTCGAGGACGATTCCACCTTGCGTCTGTTGATGGGCGAAGTGATGGTGGAGCTTGGGCATCAGGTCTGCTTGAGCGAGTCGGCGGAAGATGCTTTGCAACTGTTGGTGACGCAGCCTTTCGATGTGCTTCTGACGGATATCGGCCTGGCCGGCATGAGCGGGCTCGATCTCGTGCGAGAAGTGCGCCGCCAGGGGCGAGGGCTGGCGGTGGTCATCGCCTCGGGAAGCGTGGTCGATATCGAGCGTGAAGGGCTGGCGGGTGTGCGCACCATGATCAAGCCCTACGATATCCATCAGGTGCGCACCTTGCTCGACAGTATTCGGGGCGAGTTCTGAGGCAGGGCTGGATCTGTTTCTGTCAGGTGCGGTATCCACTTCGTCCGTTGACGTGTGCGCTGGACGATAAGTCCCTACGCTGCTTGCGGTAAGCCATCAACCTCCATAGAATACCGCCCCTTGCCCGGAAGGCGGGCTGCTGCGCGCCTCTTCGAAAGCAAGAAACACCTCATTCACTCCTTGCCTGACCGCTTTGCTGGCAGGCTGCAACCCGTAAGGAGCAGTTATGCGTCATTACGAAATCATCTTTCTGGTTCACCCGGATCAGAGCGAACAGGTCGGCGGCATGGTGGAGCGTTACACCAAGCTGATCGAAGAGGACGGTGGCAAGATCCATCGTCTGGAAGACTGGGGCCGTCGTCAGCTGGCTTATGCCATCAACAACGTCCACAAGGCTCACTACATCCTGTTCAACGTCGAAGCCAGCGCCAAGGCTCTGGCCGAGCTGGAAGACAACTTCCGCTACAACGACGCGGTCATCCGCAGTCTGGTCATTCGTCGCGACGAAGCCGTGACCGAGCAGTCCGAAATGCTCAAGGCTGAAGAAAACCGTAGCGAGCGCCGTGAGCGTCGTGACCGTCCTGAAAACACTGATAGCGCCGATAGCGACGTTGACAGTGACAGCGACAACGCTGACGAGTAATCCAAAGGTTTATTGAGGAGCCTGACCATGGCACGTTTTTTCCGTCGTCGTAAGTTCTGCCGTTTCACCGCTGAAGACGTGAAAGAGATCGACTTCAAAGATCTGAACACGCTCAAAGCCTACATCTCCGAAACCGGCAAGATCGTTCCTAGCCGTATCACTGGCACCAAGGCCCGTTACCAGCGTCAGCTGGCGACTGCCATCAAACGTGCTCGCTACCTGGCCCTGCTGCCCTACACCGACAGCCACGGCCGTTGATCGGGCTGGTCGACAAAGGTAGAGGATAGATCGCATGCGCGCCTTGGCCGAGTTCATCATGCGCGGTCGCTTGCAGGCCACTCTCGTAGTGGTCGTGGCAGCGATACTGCCGTTCATGTTCTGGTTGAGTGCGGCTGCCGGTAGCCTGGTGCTGTTGCGGCGAGGCTTGAGCGATGCGCTGGGCATTCTGGTCTGGGCGCTGTTGCCGGCCCTGGCCTGGATGTACTTCGGTGATCCACGCGTCCTGCTCGTGTTGCTGGGGTCGCTGGCACTGGCGATGCAGTTGCGCAACCAGGCTCCCTGGTCACGCGTGATGTTGTACAGCATAGGGCTTGGGTTGTTGTATGCCTGGGTTTTGTCGCAGGTGTTCGCTGAGCCGATCGCTGCGCTGGCTGGTGAAGTGCAGAAAGCCCTGCCCGATGCGCTGTCGCAAGCGTATGAGCAGCTTTCCGATGAGGAAAGAGGGCGATTGGGCGCTTTGCTGGTGCCGGTACTGACCGGTTTGCTGGCTGCGCTGTTGCAGGCGCTGACCCTGCTCAGCCTGGTGCTTGCGCGTTACTGGCAGGCCCAGTTGTACAACCCGGGTGGTTTCGGCGCCGAGTTTCGGGCGCTGCGGTTTCGGGCGTTGCCCGCGATGCTGTTGCTGGCGGGGATATTGCTGGGGCCTAGCATCGATGTGCATCTGGCGGCACTGACGCCGTTGTGCAGCGTGCCCCTGGTATTCGCCGGGCTGGCGCTGGTGCACGGCCTGGTGGCGCAGAAGCGTATGCAGCGGTTCTGGCTGGTGGGGTTGTACGTGACCCTGCTGGTGTTCATGCAACTGGTCTATCCGCTGTTGGCCGTCATGGCCGTTGTCGACAGCCTGTTTGATTTTCGTGGCCGCGCCTCTCGTAAAGAGGGAGCGGGGTCTGACGGTGAAGGTTAAAAGTTAAGAGGTAAGACTCAAATGGAAGTCATCCTGCTGGAAAAGATCGCCAACCTGGGCAACCTGGGCGATAAAGTGAACGTCAAGGCCGGTTACGGCCGTAACTACCTGCTGCCGCAACGCAAAGCGACTGCTGCGACCCCGGCCAACATCGCCGAGTTCGAAGCCCGCCGCGCCGAGCTGGAGAAGGCCGCTGCCGAGAAGAAGGCATCCGCCGAATCCCGTGCCGCACAACTGGCCGAGCTGGAAGTCACCATCACCGCTACCGCGGGCGATGAGGGCAAGCTGTTCGGTTCCATCGGTACTCACGACATCGCCGATGCCCTGACCGCCTCTGGCGTCGAAGTGGCCAAGAGCGAAGTGCGTCTGCCCAACGGCACCATCCGTCAGGTTGGTGAGTACGATGTGGCTGTGCACCTGCACACTGACGTTGAAGCCAGCGTTCGGCTGATCGTCATCGCCGGCTGATGCCTGCGGCGTCTGGCACCTCGGGTGCCAGGCGGATAACATCGGGCACGTTTCCGCCTAGCGGGACGTGCCTTTTGTTTTTCTGGATACGAGTACCATGAACGACATCAGTCTTCCCCAGCAGTACGACCTGGAAACAGCGGCGCTCAAGGTTCCGCCTCACTCCATCGAGGCCGAGCAGGCGGTGCTTGGCGGCCTGATGCTCGACAACAATGCCTGGGAGCGTGTGCTCGACCAGGTATCCGATGGCGACTTCTATCGCCACGACCACCGACTTATCTTTCGTGCCGTCTATGTCCTGGCCGAGCGCAATGCCCCCTTCGATGTGGTGACATTGTCCGAGCAGTTGGACAAGGAGGGTCATCTGTCCCAGGTTGGCGGGCTGGCCTATCTGGGCGAATTGGCGAAAAACACGCCTTCCGTGGCCAACATCAAGGCCTATGCGCAGATCATCCGCGAGCGCGCCACGCTGCGTAAGTTGATCGGTATCAGCAATGAGATCGCCGACAGTGCCTATGCACCCCAGGGGCGAACTGGCGAGGAGATTCTGGACGAGGCCGAACGGCTGATCTTCCAGATCGCCGAGTCGCGGCCCAAGGTCGGTGGCCCGATCGGCATCAACGACATCCTGGTCAAGGCCATCGATCGTATCGATTCGCTGTTCAATGCGGGCGAGGCGATCACGGGCTTGTCCACTGGCTTCACCGATCTGGACGAAGCCACCAGCGGCCTGCAGGCAGCCGACCTGATCATCGTGGCGGGGCGACCGTCCATGGGCAAGACCACCTTCGCCATGAACCTGGTGGAGAACGCGGTGCTGCGCTCGGACAAGGCGATCCTCGTCTATTCGCTGGAGATGCCTGCCGACTCCATTGTGATCCGGATGCTCGCCTCTCTGGGGCGTATCGACCAGACCAAGGTGCGTACCGGCAAGCTGGACGATGACGATTGGCCACGATTGACGTCGGCGGTCAACCTGCTCAACGACCGCAAGTTGTTCATCGACGATACGGCCGGAATCTCGCCTTCGGAGATGCGTGCGCGCACCCGGCGTCTGGCGCGTGAGCATGGCGAGATCGGCATGATCATGGTCGACTACCTGCAATTGATGCAGATTCCCGGTTCCAGTGGCGACAGCCGGGTCAATGAGATTTCCGAGATCTCACGCTCGCTCAAGGGCCTGGCCAAGGAGTTCAACTGCCCGGTAATCGCCCTGTCGCAGCTCAACCGCTCGCTGGAGCAACGGCCCAACAAGCGCCCGGTCAACTCTGACCTGCGTGAGTCAGGGGCCATCGAGCAGGATGCGGACATCATCATGTTCGTCTACCGGGATGAGGTCTATCACCCTGAGACCGAATACAAGGGTGTCGCCGAGATCATCATCGGCAAGCAGCGTAACGGCCCCATCGGTACGACCCGCCTGGCCTTCCTCGGTAAATACTCACGTTTCGAGAACCTGGCGCCGGGCAGTTACCAGTTCGACGACGAGTAGGTCGCAAGGCCTGCTGCACGCTTGAGGCATGGCCGTGGGCTGCATTGAGTTCTGCCTCGGATATGCCACTTGAAGCCTGCATGGCTTCTTGCGGCCCGCCGTCTTTCGAAATCGCCCTGGCGATGGGTTGCGGTCGGTGGTGCTCGGAGTAAGATTCGGGCTCTTGCCGTTTTCAAGGACTCCTTTCATGCGCCCCCTCGTTGCAACGGTCGATATGGCCGCGTTGCGTCATAACTATCTTCTGGCCAAGCGCTGTGCTCCAGGCCGACATGCCTTCGCTGTCGTCAAGGCCAATGCCTACGGACATGGCGCGCCTCAAGTGGCCGAGGCGCTGGCGGACCTTGCCGATGGTTTTGCCGTGGCCTGCATCGAGGAAGCGCGCCAGGTGCGCCAAGTGGTGGCTGATGCTCGCTTGCTGCTGCTGGAGGGGTGTTTCGAGGCGCAGGAGTATCAGGAGGCGGCGCAGTCCGGGCTGGATGTGGTGGTGCAGGACGAGAACCAGGCGGCCCTGCTGCTCGCCGCACGACTGGAGCGACCGCTGAATGTCTGGCTGAAACTGGACTCGGGCATGCACCGCCTGGGGTTCACCGCCGAGGCGTTGCGCGAGTGCCATGCCCGCTTGCGAGGCTCGGCGAATGTCGCGGAATTGAACCTGATCAGCCATTTCGCCTGTGCCGATGAGCGCGGGCATTCGCTTATCGATGCACAGTTGGAGCGCTATTCCAGCGTGCTCGACCTGGCTTTCGACAACCGTACGCTGGCCAACTCCGCTGCCGTGCTGACCTTGCCTGCCGCGCATATGGATTGGATACGCCCCGGCATCATGCTCTATGGTGCTTCGCCATTCGCCGAACTGAGTGCCCAGACGCTGGGATTGAAACCGGTCATGCGCCTGACGGGGCGGCTGATCGCCGTGCGCGACCTGGCCCCTGGCGAGTCAGTCGGTTACGGCGCTGGTTGGATCGCCGAGCGTCCCTCGCGGATTGGCACGGTCAGTTGCGGTTATGCCGATGGCTACCCGCGCATCGCACCCTCGGGAACGCCGCTGGCGATCAGGGGGCAGCGTGTACCTCTGGCGGGAAGGGTGTCCATGGATATGCTGGCGGTGGATCTCACCGACCTTCCAGACGCGGTGTTGGGTGACGAGGTGGAGTTGTGGGGTGAGCAGGTCACCATCGATGAACTGGCGACGGCCTGCGGCACCATTGGTTATGAGTTGCTGACCAAGGTGACTGCCCGAGTGCCCAGGCGCTATATACCGTAGCGGTGCTCTGCGAGCCGGAAGCGCCGCTTCTCGGCAATGCCTTCCATGTTCCCAGCTTCTGCGGCACAGGCCCCGGCATTGCACCGGGGCCTGTGATGTCCGTCAGTCTTCTTTCTTCTGGTTGGCTGCCTGCAGGGCAGTCAGGGCGATGGTGAAGACGATGTCGTCCACCAGAGCGCCGCGTGACAGGTCGTTGACCGGCTTGCGCAGGCCTTGCAGCATCGGGCCGACGCTGATCACGTTGGCGCTGCGCTGTACCGCCTTGTAGGTGGTGTTGCCGGTGTTCAGGTCGGGGAAGACGAACACTGTGGCTTGGCCGGCGACCAGGCTGTTGGGCGCTTTCTGCTTGCCGACGCTGGCCACGGAGGCGGCGTCGTATTGCAGTGGGCCGTCGATCGGCAAGCCGGGCGAACGCTCACGGGCCAGTCGGGTTGCCTCGCGAACCTTGTCCACTTCCGCACCGCTGCCTGAGTCGCCGGTGGAGTAGCTGATCATCGCCACGCGCGGGTGAACGCCCAGGGCTACGGCGGATTCGGCGCTCTGCAGGGCGATTTCCGCCAGTTCGGTCGCGCTCGGGTTGGGGTTGACCGCGCAGTCGCCGTAGACCAGTACCTGGTCCGGCAGCAGCATGAAGAACACCGAGGACACCAGGTTGTAGCCCGGCGCGGTCTTGATCAGTTGCAGGGCTGGGCGGATGGTGTTGGCGGTGGTGTGCACCGCACCGGAAACCAGGCCGTCGACCTCGTCCAGTGCCAGCATCATGGTGCCCAGCACCACGGTGTCCTTGAGCTGCTCGTCGGCCATTTCCGGCGTCAGGCCCTTGCTCTTGCGCATCTCGACCATGGGCGCGATGTAGTCCTGGCGAATCCGGTCCGGATCGAGGATTTCCAGCCCTTCAGGCAGGACGATGCCCTGTGCGGCGGCGATGGAGCGGACTTCCTCCGGCTTGGCCAGCAGCACGCAACGGGCGATGCCGCGCTGTTGGCAGATGGCGGCGGCGCGGATGGTGCGCGGCTCGTTGCCTTCCGGCAGGACGACGCGCTTGTTGGCTTCCTGGGCGCGCTTGACCAACTGGTAGCGGAACGCGGGTGGCGACAGGCGCAGTTCGCCGCGCGGCACGCTGAGGCGATTGCGCAGGAATTCGGGTTGCAGGTGGCCGGCGATGTAGTCGGTGACGCGGGTGGCGCGCTCGATATCGTCGGACGGTGTTTCCTTGTTCAGGCCGAACAGGTTGGTGGAGGTGTCGTAGGACCCTGTCGACACGCTGAATACCGGCAGGCCGCCGTCCAGCGCCGCCTTGCACAGCTCGAGGATGCGTGGGTCCGGGTCGAAATCGCTGCACAGCAGCAGGCCGGCCAGCTTCACGCCATTGAGCGAGGCCAGGCTGGCGGCCAGGATGATGTCGTCACGGTCGCCGGGTGTCACCACCAGCACGCCGTTCTGCAGCAGTTGTACGGTATTGGGTACGGTGCGGGCGCACAGGACGATCTTGTTGACTCGGCGCTGTTCGGCTTCGCCAGTATTGATGACCTTGGCATCCAGCAGTTGCGCCACGTCGAGGGTACGCAGGGCGTTGAGTTCCTGCTCGAACGGAATGTTGCCCAGCAACTGGAAGTCCTTGCCGCCCAGGGCTGGCAGGTGGGCCTTGAGGCGTTCGACGAACGCCTCGCTGCCATCTTCGCTCTTGACCTTGTTGAGGATCACGCCCAGTACGTTGCTGGCCTGGATTCCGCCGAACTGGCGGGCCTGGATTTCGATGCGCTCGGCCGTCTGCTTGAAGGTGTCGCTGCCTTGGGCTGCGACCAGGATGACTTCGGCATCCAGGCTCTTGGCGATCTGGCTGTTGATGCGCCCGGCATAATCGGAGGCGCGGGTCGGCACCATGCCTTCGACGATCACCACGTCCTTGCCGCTGGCGACCTGCTGGTAATGACTGACGACGTCTTCGAGCAGCAGGTCGAGTTCGTCGTTGGCCAGTTGGCGTTCGACCTGTTCGAGCGGGATCGGTGTCGGTGGCGTCTGCTTGAGTGTGCGCTCGGCCAGGATGCAGGAGCGTTCGAGGCCCTGGTCGCTGGGGAAGGGCTGGGCGATGGGCTTGTAGAAGCCGACCTTGAGCCCGCTGTTTTCCAGGGCGCGGATCAGGCCAAGGCTGACGGAGTTGAGACCGCCGCCGGAGCCGGCGGGTGCGAGAAACAGAGTGTGCATGGGATCTCCTTGTGCTGGAGGAACACGATCTGCTGGGTATTGGCCGGGTGGCGTGGAAAGTGGCTCCAGCTCGCGAGATCGTGGGCGGCGTGGTGATTAAAAAGGAAAGACCCGACGTACGAAACGATCGGGTCTTGCTCATTGGGTCGTATCAGGCGTCGAGCAGGGCCAGGGTGTCGATGGCGATCTGGCGTTCCTCGTTGGTCGGCACCACCATCACGCGTGGGCTACCGGCGGCCTGGATCTCTCCGGCGACGCCACGGGTGCAGCGGGCGTTGGCTTCGTCGTCGAGCTTGAAGTTGAACAGTTTCAGGTGTTCCAGCGTGCGTGCACGGATGGCCGAGGAGTTTTCGCCGATGCCGCCAGTGAAGATCAGGCCATCCAGGCGTGGCAGGGCGCAAGCCATGCTGGCCAGGGACTTGGCGAGGCGGTAGCAGAAGACTTCGAAGGCCAGGCTGGCACCGGCATGGCCGGCGATGCGTGCTTCGTAGAGGGTGCGCATGTCGTTGGACAGCCCGGACAGGCCTTTCAGGCCGCTCTCGTGGTTGAGCATGCGGTCGACCTGATCCAGCGTCCAGCCGAGGTTGCGCGCCAGGTAGTTGTGCAGGTTCGGGTCGACGTCGCCACTGCGGGTGCCCATTGCCAGGCCTTCCAGCGGGGTCAGGCCCATGCTGGTGTCGCGGCTTTCGCCGTTGACGATGGCGCAGGTGGAACTGCCATTGCCCAGGTGGGCAGTCAGCCAGCAACTGTCATTGACCGGCAGGCCGGTGAGTTCGGCGGCACGCTTGCTGACATACAGGTGGCTGGTGCCGTGGAAACCGTAGCGGCGTACACCATGTTCCCGATAGAGGAATTCAGGCACGGCATAACGATAGGCGTGCTCGGGCATGGTCTGGTGGAAGGCGGTGTCGAATACGCTGACCTGCGGCAGGCCCGGGAACAGGGCCATGGCGGCTTCGATGCCGGTCAGGTTGGCCGGGTTGTGCAGTGGGGCCAGTTGTGCGGCAGTGCGCACGGCGTCGAGTACGGCATCGTCGATCAGCGAGGAGCCGGTGAAGTGCTCGCCACCATGCACGACGCGGTGGCCGATGCCGTCTAGGCGGCCGCCGGCGGCTTCCTGGGCCAGGGGCAACAGGCGTTCCAGTGCTGCACGGTGATCAGCATCCGGAATGTCCAGGCTTTCCTTGGTTTCGCCCAACTGCCAGTGCAGGACGGCTTCGGGGCTGCCCAGGCGTTCGGCCAGGCCTTGCAGGGGGAAGGTGGCTTGTTCCTCATTGACCAGAGCGAACTTGATCGAAGAGCTGCCACAGTTGATCACCAGGATATTACGAGCCGGCATCGGTGCTCCTTGGAATGCTGTTTGATTATTGGAAAATGCGCCAAAGGAAACTCATGCGCCGGATTCTTGCACATGTCAGGCAAAAGGGATGCCATCCGAAGGTTGTATTCGACCTACAAAAAGCATGGTCTACGAATGTGTCGGATTCCCTGGTGCCGAGGCTTTTCCGTCCGAATCTTCGGTGTGTCGTTCGCAATCGCAGTGACTGGCAGTTAGACTGCTGCGCTCATTCATTTCTACGAAAAGGTTTCGTCACATGCTGATCGCCGCCAACAAGGCTGTCTCCATCGACTACACACTCACCAATGATGCCGGTGAGGTCATCGATAGCTCCGCTGGCGGTGCGCCGCTCGTCTACCTGCATGGCTCCGGAAACATCATCGTTGGCCTGGAGCGCGCGCTCGAAGGCAAACAGGCCGGTGACGAGGTGAAGGTTGCCATCGAACCCGCCGATGCCTATGGCGAATATAGTGCCGAACTGGTGGCCACATTGAACCGTTCCATGTTCGAAGGTGTCGATGAACTGGCGGTTGGCATGCAGTTCCATGCCTCGGCGCCGGATGGTGGCATGCAGATCGTGACCATCCGTGATATCGAGGGTGACGATGTCATCGTCGACGGTAATCATCCTCTGGCGGGGCAGCGCCTGAATTTCGACGTCAAGATCGTCGATGTTCGTGAGGCCAGCGAAGAGGAAGTCGCCCATGGACATATCCATGGCGAAGGTGGGCATCATCACTGATATTGGGATACGCCTGGCGCAGTGACTGCGCACGGGTGCTTCTCGCCAGCGTGTGCTTTGGTTGTCGAAGGCGCCCCGGTTCGCCGTGGCGCTTTCTACCTTCTGGAGAAGTAAGCAAATGAGTGCATTCCACGATTTGAATCTGTCTGGTCTGGCCGGCGAGCCACTTCCGGATCTTTTCAGCAATCCGCTGACGCTGGTCGTCAACGTGGCTTCGGAATGCGGATTGACACCGCAATATGCAGGACTGGAGCGCCTCTACCAGGAGTATCGGGCTCGCGGATTCAGCGTGCTGGGTGTGCCGTGCAACCAGTTTGCGGCCCAGGAGCCGGGGACCGACGACGAGATTCGTTCGTTCTGCAGCCTTAACTACGGCGTGACCTTTCCGTTGACGTCCAAACAGGAGGTCAATGGTCCGAACCGGCACCAGCTTTATCGTCTGTTGGCAGGAGAAGGGGCGGATTTCCCAGGCGATATCACCTGGAATTTCGAGAAGTTCCTGGTGGCCAGTGATGGTCGTGTTCTGGCGCGTTTTTCTCCGCGTACCACACCCGATGATCCCGCGCTGATCCAGGCCGTCGAGGCTGGTCTGGCCTGAAGGGTTGTAACCAGGGCTCTTCATGTGGGCGATGGCCCGGCTTGTGGTTATTGCTGTCCGAGTACGGCTGCCATCAGGCCTGGGAAGCGCATGTCCAGATCCTCGCGGCGCAAGCTGTTGATGTGGGTAGTGCCCGCATGGCTGGTCTGGACCAGGCCGGCATCGCGCAATACCCGGAAGTGATGTGACATGCTGGATTTCGGACGCCCCCCATCCAGTTCACCGCACGTGGCCTCGGCAACCCTGGCCAGGTGCCGGACAATTTCCAGGCGTACCGGATCGCTCAAGGCATGGAAGATGCGTTCGAGTGTGAAGTCTTTGGCGGATGGGTGCTTGAAGGGGCGCATGGCGGCAATCATACATGGGGTTTACCGGAATGCATAAGTTCGAATATTATCGAATTTAAGTAATAAGCCATCCAAAGGGAAATCACCATGTCTGCACTGTTCTCGCCCCTGAAGCTCAAAGGCGTCACCTTGCGCAATCGAATCGCCGTTCCGCCCATGTGCCAGTATCAAGCTGTGGACGGCCTGATCAACGACTGGCACCAGGTTCACTATGCGTCCCTGGCCCGCGGTGGTGCGGGGTTGGTCGTCGTCGAAGCGACCGCGGTCTCGCCGGAAGGGCGTATCTCGCCAGCTTGTGCCGGTCTGTGGACGGATGAGCAGGCCCGGGCGTTCGTGCCTGTGGTCAAGGCGATCAAGGCGGCAGGCTCTGTTCCCGGTATCCAGATTGCCCATGCCGGGCGCAAGGCCAGCGCCAATCGTCCCTGGGACGGCGATGACCATATCGATGAGGGTGATGCCCGCGGCTGGCAGACATTGGCGCCCTCGGCCGTCGCTTTCGGTGCCAATCTGCCGCGTGTGCCGAAGGCCTTGAGCCTGGAGGAAATCGCTCGCATCCGCGCTGACTTCGTCGCGGCGGCCAAGCGGGCACTGGAGGCCGGCTTCGAGTGGCTCGAGCTGCACTTCGCCCATGGCTACCTGGCCCAGAGTTTCTTCTCCACCCATTCCAACCAGCGCACCGATGCCTATGGCGGCAGCCTGGAAAACCGCAGTCGCTTCCTGCTGGAGACCCTGGCGGCGGTGCGCGAAGTCTGGCCGGAGCATTTGCCGCTGACTGCGCGCTTTGGTGTCATCGAATACGACGGACAGGATGAGCAGACACTGGCCGAGTCGATCAAGTTGGCGCGCCAGTTCAAGGCCGGAGGATTGGACCTGCTGAGTGTCAGTGTCGGTTTCTCCACGCCCGAGGCGAATATCCCGTGGGCTCCCGCATTCCTGGCGCCGATTGCCGAGCGTGTCGCGCGCGAGTCAGGGCTACCGGTATCCAGTGCCTGGGGTATCGATACTCCGGAGTTGGCGGAGTCCGTGGTGAAGAATGGGCAACTGGATCAGGTCCTGGTCGGCAAGGCGCACCTAGCCGACCCACATTGGCCCTATCGGGCCGCACGTGCGCTGGGCGTCGAGCGCGCCTCCTGGGTGCTGCCCGCGCCTTATGCCCATTGGCTGGAGCGTTACCACAGCAATTGAGTGACTGCGTCGACCGGACTCATGTCCGGTCGAATGCTTCTGTGATATCCGCCTTTTGCATCATGCCAATACGACTTTCGTAGATACTCCGGCGGTTTGCCATGTAATAAACTCCGGCCTCCGACTCACCCAGTGGCTTGAGGCTTACATGTATTCCGATCGTATTCGCTTGTCCTCTCTGCAAAGTAAAGTCATGAGCGCCCAAGAGGCCGCTTCCTTCATCCAAGACGGCATGACTGTCGGCATGAGCGGTTTTACCCGTGCCGGTGAGGCCAAGGCGGTTCCGCTGGCACTGATCGAGCGCGCCAAGCAAGAGCCTTTGAAAATCAGCCTGGTCACTGGCGCCAGCCTCGGCAACGATCTGGACAAACTGATGGCCGAAGCCGGCCTGCTGGCCCGTCGCTCGCCCTTCCAGGCCGATCCCACCCTGCGCAAGGCGATCAACGCCGGCCAGGTCATGTTCACCGACCAGCACCTGTCGCACACCGTCGAGCAGATGCGCAGCAATCACATCCAGAAGCCTGCGGTCACCATCGTCGAAGCCGTTGCCATCACTGAGCAGGGCCACATCGTTCCGACCACGTCCGTGGGCAACTCGGCCAACCTGGCACTGTTCGCCGACAAGGTGATCATCGAGCTGAACCTGGCGCACAACCCGAATCTGGAAGGTCTGCACGACATCTACATTCCCGAGGAGCGTCCGAACCGCAAGCCGATCCCGCTGCTGAACGCCAGCGACCGTATCGGCAGCACCGCGATCCCGGTCGACCCGGACCGTATCGCCGCCATCGTCATCACCGAGCAGCCTGACTCCTATTCCACCGTCACACCGCCGGATGAAGAAACCCAGGCCATTGCCGATCACCTGATCGAGTTCTTCAAGCGCGAAGTGGCCGCCGGTCGCCTGAGCAACAGCCTGGCACCGTTGCAGGTCGGTATCGGCAACATCGCCAATGCCGTGACCTCCGGTCTGATCAACTCGCCGTTCGACAACCTGGTGCAGTATTCCGAAGTGTTGCAGGATTCCACCTTCGAACTGATCGAAGCCGGCAAGCTGCGTTTCGCTTCGGGTTGCTCGATTACCCTGTCCGAGCGCATCAATGACCGCGTATTCGGCAACCTGGAAAAGTACAAGGACAAGCTGATCCTGCGTCCCCAGGAAATCTCCAACCACCCGGAAGTCGTGCGTCGTATCGGTGTCATCGGTATCAACACT
The DNA here is from genome assembly GCF_013395055.1 of Pseudomonas sp. ABC1. Taxonomy (NCBI): domain Bacteria; kingdom Pseudomonadati; phylum Pseudomonadota; class Gammaproteobacteria; order Pseudomonadales; family Pseudomonadaceae; genus Pseudomonas; species Pseudomonas sp. ABC1. The sequence goes on along the minus strand of NZ_CP058349.1, from coordinate 1,411,712 downwards.
GCGCTCGAGTTCGACATCTATGGCAACGTCAACTCCACTCACGTTGGCGGCACCAAGATGATGAACGGCATCGGTGGTTCGGGTGACTTCGCCCGTAATGCCCAGCTGGCCATCTTCGTCACCAAGTCGATCGCCAAGGGCGGCAGCATTTCCAGCGTGGTGCCGATGGTCGGTCACGTCGACCACACCGAGCACGACACCAGCATCCTGGTCACCGAGCAGGGCCTGGCTGACCTGCGTGGCCTGGCGCCGCGTGAGCGTGCCCGTGCCATCATCGACAACTGCGCTCACCCGGACTATCGCGATGCGCTGAATGCCTACTTCGAGGCTGCGCTGGAGAAGGGCGGCCAGACTCCGCATGTCCTGCGTGAAGCCCTGCAGTGGCACGTCAACCTGGAAGAAACCGGCCACATGCTGACCAAGAAGTAAGTGACGGTTGGCGCGGCGAAAGCGCCACGCCACATTGAAAAACCCCGGAAGCCTGGCTTCCGGGGTTTTTTCATTTGAGCTGTAAATGTCTTCAACTGGCATGAAAATTCCCTTTTGATGCTTTCTTATTGCAGTTGATTTTCGCTACGCAAAGCCTTGCCAGGCATCGCTTTCCCTTTTGTGAAGGCTTCAGCTAGTATTCGGCCCCCTCTCTGGAAAAGGTCGAGTCGGAGTGAATGGCACCTTCCTTGCTTCATTCCTTTCTCACTATTGCGCGGGTCTCCATGGCCCGGTATTCCATGTGCTGAGCAGCGCCGAGCAATGACACAGATATCCGAACGCGTCCTCGTCCAGGCCCATCTGGCGGCCAAGCAACCCAGGCCCCTGACGCCCGATCAGGAAGCACAACTGCGTGCCGAGATCGGGGGCGAACTGAAGCGGCAGAATGCCGTGCTGGTTGCGCATTACTACTGCGACCCGGTCTTGCAGTCCCTGGCCGAGGAGACGGGTGGCTGTGTCTCCGATTCCCTGGAAATGGCGCGCTTTGGCAACCAGCACTCCGCCAGCACGGTGGTGGTCGCCGGGGTCAAGTTCATGGGCGAGACGGCGAAGATCCTCAATCCCGAGAAGCGGGTGTTGATGCCGACACTGGAGGCGACCTGTTCGCTGGACCTGGGTTGCCCGGTGGATGAGTTCAGTGCCTTCTGTGACCAGCATCCCGAGCGTACCGTGGTGGTCTATGCCAATACCTCGGCGGCGGTCAAGGCGCGGGCTGACTGGGTGGTGACTTCCAGTTGCGCGCTGGAGATCGTCGAAAGCCTGATGGATAACGGCGAGAAGCTGATCTGGGCGCCGGACAAGCACCTGGGCAATTATGTCCAGCGTGAAAGCGGTGCCGACATGCTGCTGTGGGACGGTGCCTGTATCGTCCACGAGGAGTTCAAGGCCAAGCAGCTCGAAGATATGAAGGCGCTGTACCCTGAGGCTGCGATCCTCGTGCACCCGGAGTCGCCTGAGGCGGTGGTGCGGCTCGCCGATGCGGTGGGGTCTACCAGTCAGTTGATCAAGGCAGCCCAGACCTTGCCGAATACCCACTTCATCGTGGCGACGGACCGGGGCATCTTCTACAAGATGCAGCAGCTGTGTCCGGACAAGGTGTTCGTCGAGGCGCCCACCGCGGGTAACGGTGCTGCTTGCCGAAGCTGCGCCCACTGCCCGTGGATGGCCATGAATACGCTGGAGCGCACGCTGGATTGCCTACGCACGGGCAGTAACGAAATCTTCGTCGATCCCGCATTGATTCCGCGGGCAATTCGCCCACTCAAGCGCATGCTGGACTTCACCCAGGCGGCCAGGCTAAAGCTGGTGGGCAACGCCTGAGTTGCTGAGTAGTGGCGTCTAGCGCATGTTCTCGATCATGCGTTTTTCTTCTTCCAGTTGGCGCTGCCGTGCGTCGATACGCGATGCCAGCTGGAAGTTGTTCGAACGGCGCTTGGCCAGGTCGAGCTGTTCGGTGGCCTGGCTGTAGTCGCCGACCAGTGCGAAGTACTCTGCGCGGGCCTGGTGCAGGCCGACGATATTGCCGGTCAGGCCACGCATTTCCGCGACCTGATACCAGATGTCCGGATCACGCGGGCGGTTGGCCGAGAGTTTGTCCAGCTCGCGCTCGGCTTCGCTGGTCTTGCCTTGCTTGGTCAGTGCATCGATCAGTGACTGCTGTGCGGGATAGCTGCCAGGGTAGAGGCGCAGCATGCGCTGTGCCCTGTCGAGGGCCTGCTGCAAGCGATTGGCGGTGATATCCAACTCGATGTTCGCCAGGTTGTAGAGCAGGTCGTCAGGTTGCCTCTGGAGCAGGGGCGTCAGGGTTTTCAGTGCCTCCTCCAACTGGCCGCCCTTGATCAAGGCCAGTGTCAGGCCGTAACGCGCGGCATCGAGGTTCGGGTTTTCGTCGAGCATGGCGCGGAAGCGTTTGGTGCCCAGGCCGGGCGTCGACTCGAAACGGAGCTGCACGCGGGAGCGCACCAACTGATAGCGCAGGCTGTCCTCTCGCCCCTTGCCGCTGTATTGCTCGGCACGGTTCTTGGTATCCGCGATACGCGATTCGTTGACCGGGTGGGTCAGCAGGAATTCCGGTGGTTTCTGGTCGTAGCGATATTGGCGCATCAGGCGCTCGAACATCGACGGCATGGCCTTCGGGTCATAGCCGGCCTTTTCGAGGTTGATCAGGCCGATGCGGTCCGCTTCCTGCTCATTCTGGCGCGAGAAGCGGCGCTGCGACTGAATGGCGGCAGCCTGGGTGGACAGGATCGCCGCCATGCCCGCGTCCCCGGCGCCGGCCGCGGCCGCGACCACACCGGCCAGCAGCGCCGCCATCATGGGCAGTTGCATCCGCTGTTGCGCCTCGACACCTCGGGCGAAGTGCCGTTGCGAAAGGTGGGCAAGTTCGTGTGCAAGTACCGAAGCGTATTCCGCCTCGGTCTGGGCATGCAGGAACAGCCCGCCATTGACCCCGATGATGCCGCCTGGCGCCGCGAATGCGTTGAGTTGCGGGCTGGCGATCAGTACGAACTCCAGTCTGCGGTCCTGCAACTGGCTGGTTTCCGCCAGTTTGTAGACGCTGCTTTCCACGTAGTCCTTGAGTACCGGGTCGGACAGTTGGGCGATCTGTCCGCGCAACATGCTCAGCCAAGCCCTGCCAAGCTGGTATTCCTGTTCTGGGGACACGATGCCGGAGCTGGCGTCGCCCAGTGAGGGCAAGTCATCGGACCAGGTCGGTTGCGATAGCAGGCAGGCGAGCGTCAGCAGGGCGGGGCGCAGGAATTTCATCCATCGAGGCTCATGTGTGGTTTGCAGGTTTAGGTCGGAGACAGTTGGGCAACGGCGCTACTGTAGCGTTCCTCGTCGCTGGCTGGCCAGAGCGGCTCAATGATAGGTATTCTGCGCGGCTTTGCGAGGAGGTGGATATGGTCGACATGGCTGGTGTGCCCGCGCACGATGCCGAACTGGATGCGAGCGGCTTGAGCTGTCCGATGCCGCTGCTCAAGGCCAAGCTCTCGCTCAATGGGCTGGCCAGTGGCGCCGTGCTCAAGGTGACCGCGACCGACCCAGGATCGCAGCGGGATTTCCGCAGCTTTGCCAGGCTCTCCGGGCATGAGTTGCTGCGCGACGAGGAGGTTGGCGGTGTATTTCGTTACTGGTTGAGGAAGGCCTGAACGCTGATGCGACCAGGCTCCTGCATGCGTGCCTCGCAGGCAAGCCGCGCAGTACTCCTCAGGCTTTGTTCAGTGCCTCGGCGGCATCCAGTACCGCCTGCACATGGCCTGGTACTTTCACGCCGCGCCACGCCTGGCGCAATACGCCATCACTGTCGATGAGGAAAGTGCTGCGATCGACGCCGAGGTATTCCTTGCCGTAGAGCTTTTTCAGCTTGATCACGTCGAGCAGTTGGCAGAGCTGTTCATCCTTGTCACTGATCAGCTCGAACGGAAATTCCTGTTTGCGCTTGAAGTTCTCGTGGGTTTTCAGGCTGTCGCGGGAGACCCCGAAGACCTGCGTGTTGCAAGCCAGGAAGGCGGCATGCAGGTCGCGGAAACCCTGGCCCTCGGTGGTGCAGCCAGGGGTGTTGTCCTTCGGATAGAAATAGAGGACGGTCTGTTTGCCTCGCAGCGACTCCTGGGTGATGCTCAGGTTGCTGGTGGCTTCGGCCTGAAAAGCCGGGACAGGTTGGTCGATTTCTACGGACATGGGCATTTCCTCAAGGGGTCTGCGGGCGCCAGGGTTCGATCAGGGCGTCGAGGTTCAGTGCGTCGGCGAAGTCCAGGAACTGGTCGCGCAGCCAGCTGATCTGGGTGCCCGCCGGCAGGGTCACGGTCAGCGTCGCGTTGAGCATGGTGCCGCCGGTCTGCGGTGCCTGATAGGTATCGCAGCTCAGGGCCTCCAGCTCTACCCGGTGGTCGATGAAGAACTGGCACAGCTCGTTGAGAATGTCCGGGCGATAGACCGCGCTGACGTAGGCGACGTAGGGCAGTGCCATTGGCCGTACTTCCTGAGGCTCGCTGCGCACCACATTGGCGGTGAACGCGTGCTTCTTGGACAGGCTGGGCAGCAGGCCCTCCATGCGCACCAGTGCATCCCAGCTTCCCGTCACTTCCAGGACCAGTGCACTGCACTCGCCGTGGCGAGACAGGCGTGTGCTGACCACCGAGCAGCGGCTTTCGTTGCTGGCACGGCAAAGCACATGGGTCAGCTCCATGGGATTGGCGCCAAGGGCGCTGATGACGAGGAACTGTTCGCGAGGAGTGGTTGAGGAGGGGGTGGACATGCAGCATTCCTGGAGATGGTGACTCGATCGGTCAGCCCGGCGAGCGGATCGCGAGGGCCGAAAAGCTTTAAAGAGTAGCGAAATGCGCCCGGATAGGGAATGAGCGGCTTGCTTGTGTGGCGAAATGCACGGTGTGGCCGGCTGATCCGCCGTAAAAGGATGGAATCTGCATACTCGCAAAGCGTAATGGAGCCTTGTACCATAACGCCTCCTTATTTTCCGCCAGGAGCGATTGCATGATTTCGGGCAGTATTGTGGCATTGGTCACGCCAATGGACCCAGCGGGTGGTCTTGATTGGAGCAGCCTGAGCAAGTTGGTGGACTTCCATCTGCAGGAAGGCACCAATGCAATCGTTGCGGTAGGCACGACGGGCGAGTCGGCCACGTTGTCCGTGGCAGAGCACATCGAAGTGATCCGGCGTGTCGTCGACCAGGTCAATGGCCGTATTCCGGTCATCGCCGGTACGGGCGCCAACTCGACGAGCGAGGCGGTCGAGCTGACCGCGAATGCCAAGCGCGCCGGGGCGGATGCCTGCCTGCTGGTGACGCCGTACTACAACAAGCCGACCCAGGAAGGCCTCTACCAGCACCACAAGCACATCGCCGAGGCCGTGGCGATTCCGCAGATTCTCTACAACGTGCCGGGTCGTACGGCATGCGACATGCTGCCTGACACCATCGCGCGCCTGTCGACCGTGCCGAATATCATCGGCGTCAAAGAGGCCACCGGAAATCTCACGCGTGGTCAGGAAGTGCTCGACCGTGTCGGCAAGGACTTCCTGGTATTCTCCGGCGACGACGCCACCGCAGGCGAACTCATCCTGCTGGGTGCCAAGGGCAATATCTCCGTGACCGCCAACGTAGCGCCGCGCGCCATGGCGGATCTGTGCCGTGCCGCACTGGCAGGCGACGCCGCCGGGATGCGGGCGATCAACGAGCGCCTGCTGCCGTTGCACGAGAAACTCTTCATCGAGTCCAACCCGATCCCGGTCAAATGGGCGCTGCATGAAATGGGGCTGATGCAAGAAGGCATCCGCCTGCCGCTGACCTGGCTGAGCGAGCAATATCACGGGCAGGTTGCCCAGGCTCTGCGTCAGTCCGGCGTACTGGTTTAATTACGAAGGAACATCCATGAAGCGACTGGCCGGATTCTCGACCCTGGCACTGATCATCACCGGCACCAGCGGGTGCGGCTGGTTGTGGGGCGATGACGGATATTTCCGTGATCGCGGCAGTGATTACCTGGAGGCAAGCCAGACGCCTGTGATGCAGGTGCCTGAAGGTGTTCAAGTACGAGGGCTGGACCCTCTGCTGCCGATTCCGCGTCGGGTGGCCGACCTGCCGGCCAATCCGGGCAAGTTCGAGGTGCCTCGGCCGCAGAAGCTGCCATTCGCTGCCGAGAGCAGCGACTTCAGCCTGCAAAGCTCCGAAGATGCACGCTGGCTGGTCGCGATCCGCACACCTGCGCAGGTCTGGGCATCCGTGCGCCAGTACCTGACGGACAATGGCTTCGACATCGCCGACGAGCGACCGCAGACGGGTGAGCTGGTGACTGACTGGCGTAGCGGTGGACGCCTGAACCAGGCGCTGGCGCGTAACCTCGGCTTGGAAAACGACAAGGAAATCCGTGTCCGTGTTCGTGTCGAGCCAGGCGTGCAGCGCAGTACCAGCGAGATCTTCCTGGTCAGCGTCCAGCGCCCTGAAGGCAGCGAGACGGATGTGGCCTGGCCAGAGAACTCCAGCAACAAGGAAGTCGATCGCGTATTGCTGGACGAGTTGCATGCCAGCCTGTCGCGTACTGCCCAGCAAGGCGACTCGGTCTCCCTGCTGGCCGAGCGCGACTTCGATGCGCCGAGCCGCGTAGCACTCGAGACGGATGGCAGCGGTAACCCGCTGCTGCGTCTGGACAGCACGTTCGACCGTGCCTGGTCGCGTATCGGTCGTGCGCTGGAGGCCAGCGACATCCGTGTCGACGACCTCGATCGTACGCTTGGCCTGTACTACATCAACCTGGCCGAGGGTGCCGACAAGGATGCGGACAAGCCTGGCTTCTTCGCCCGCCTCTTCGGCTTCGGCGACAGCAAGGACGATATCGAGGCGCGTGCCGAGCGTTACCAGGTGCGCCTGACCAGCATCGCCAGCGATGTGCTGATCACCGTAGAGAAGAATAGCGACACCCAGGCGCCCGCCGATGTTGCGCGTCGCGTCCTGAACCAGCTCAACGAGAGCCTGGGACAGTAATCGAGGCTCTGGCCCGTCAGGCTTTCCTGGCGGGCCCCTGCTTTTTGCCTCGGCCAACCTCCGAATACCTTCTGGATACCTGCCATGACAACGCCTAGCGGCCTGAGTCTGAAGAAAATCTATTCCGGGAAAGTCCGCGACCTCTACGAGATCGATGACAAGCGCATGCTGATGGTCGCCAGTGATCGTCTGTCGGCCTTCGACGTGATCCTCGATGAGCCGATTCCGGAAAAGGGCAAGATCCTGACGTCGATTTCCAACTTCTGGTTCGAGAAGTTGCAGGGGCTGGTGCCCAACCACTTCACCGGAGATCGTGTCGAGGATGTGGTCAGCGCCGAAGAGTTGCCGCTTGTCCAGGGGCGTGCGGTCGTGGCCAAGCGTCTGAAGCCGGTGGCCGTCGAGGCTATTGTGCGTGGCTATATCGTCGGTTCGGGCTGGAAGGAATACCAGAGCAAGGGCACCGTCTGCGGTATCCCCTTGCCTGTGGGGTTGCGTGAAGCAGCCAAGCTGGCGCAGCCGATTTTCACGCCTTCCACCAAGGCTGCCGTGGGCGATCACGACGAGAATATTTCCTACGAACAATGCGAAGCCATCATCGGCACCGAACTGGCCGCCAAGGTGCGCGATACTTCGATTGCTCTCTACAGTGCGGCCGTCGAGTATGCGGCGACCCGTGGCATCATCATCGCCGATACCAAGTTCGAATTCGGCCTGGACGAAGAGGGCACCCTGATCCTGATGGATGAGGCGCTGACGCCGGACTCCAGCCGTTTCTGGCCCGCCGACAGCTACCGTGAGGGCAGCAATCCGCCCAGTTTCGACAAACAGTTCGTACGCGACTGGCTCGAATCCACCGGCTGGAACAAGCAGCCACCTGCCCCCGCCGTACCGGCCGACGTCGCGCAGAAGACCGCCGATAAATACCGTGAAGCACTGACGCGCCTGACTGCCGAGTAAGTCAACCAGCAGCCAGGACTTGGAGGACGTGCCCACACGTCCTCCATCCGTTTGAAGATAATGAAAAAACTAGCGTTTCGGGCTTCGACAAATACGTTCCAGCTGCTATCATGCGCGCCGCTGGAGAGATGCCGGAGTGGTCGAACGGGACGGATTCGAAATCCGTTGAACAGGCAACTGTTCCTAGGGTTCAAATCCCTATCTCTCCGCCATATCTAAAGCTTAAGCCCCTGAAATTCCTAGAGTTTCGGGGGCTTTTGCTATCTGCGACATGCAAGGTGTCGAAGAAGTGTCGAAAGCGGCTTGAGATTGCAGTTAGCTCTGGATCGGCGGCCACATTCTGGCGACGTGCACCAGAGTGAGAATCCAGACTGCATCACGCTCAGTCTGATAGACAAGGCGGTAGTTCTCGTGAGGGATCAGCTCGCGAGTACCGGTGATCGCTCCCAATCTACCCTTGTCGGGAAAGTCGGCTAGGCTGGCAGCCGCAGCGCTGAATAGCTCATCCATGTGCACAGCGGCGCGGAGGTTTTCGGCTGCGATGTACTCCCAGATATCCAGACGATCCTGCAGGGCTTCGGGTGTCCAGATGACCTTCATTCTTGGCCCAGGGCCTTAGCACGGCGAGCAGCAAACTCAGTTTCAACATCGTCATTGGATCGGCCACGACCGGCTTTTACCGATGCTCTGGCAACAGCGACTTTGCGTTGCACAAACTCATCATGTTCCTTGGCTTGACGTTGCTGGCGGATGAAGTCGCGCATGAGGTCTCGCATTACCTGGGAGGCCGGCAGATGAACGGCTTGAGCGGCTGCCATAAATCCTTCGCGCAGTTCGGGTTCAAGTTTCAGGTTGAAAACGGCTTCTTTGGCCATGGTGAGTCACCTCGTATATTTGGCTATACATACAATGTATATACGTTGTGTGTATCTTAAGCCAAGCTCATGGCACAGGAAAGCACTCATCTGGTCGGGGTGATTATCGTCAGGAAGTGCTGATAGTCAGTAACAGGCCCAAGCTTTACAGCATCCTGCAGGTGATCCGGCGCCAAGTGCGTATAGCGCATGGTCATGGCCAAAGTGGTATGGCCCAGGACCTTCTGCAGCGTCAGGATATTCCCGCCGTTCATTACGAATCGACTTGCGAAGGTATGTCGCAGTACGTGCGATGACTGGCCATCAGGAACAGGCAAGCGAGACTCAGCCAGCGCCTTATCGAAGCTGTTAAGGCATTTGCTGAACTGGCCGTGCAACTTGAAGTGCCGGTGTATCTGTTGCTCTAGTTCCAGGGCGATGGGGATCGAGCGAACGCGCTTACCTTTGGTGTTTATGAACGTAACCAGCTGGTTGCGTACCTTGTCCGGTGTCAGTGCCTGAGCTTCACCCCAGCGGGCGCCTGTGGCCAAGCAGATCGCTGCGATCATTGCGACGTGAGGCGTCCGGCAATAGCTATGAATGGTGCTGAACAGGATCTCTATTTGGTCGTCAGCCAGGTAGGTCAATTCCTTTTCCTGCAGGCGGAGAGGGCGGACACGTGCCAGCGGGTTGGAGTAGTCGATTTCCCCTAACTGATGCAGCACGTTGAACACCGAACGCAGGTAGCCCAGGCGGTTGTTGAGGGTTTTTGGATTGGCACCGGCTTTGATGGCTTGCGTTCTATACTCGGCATATTCGTTGCCAGTCATATTGATGGCCACCGGATCACCTAGCTCTTTGACTAGGGCGTCCAGCAAGCGGCGCCGGGCCTCACCATCACTCAGGGTATGGGCGTGCAGAGTGGCCCAGCGATCAATGAGTTGGGAGAGCTTGCGGCGATCCTTTGGAGTAGGGGACCACTCGGGTATGTTGATGACCTTGGCCCTGCAGGTTGCCTCGAAGCGCTGGGCTTCACCCTTGGTCTTGAACGTCTTACGGAAGCGTTTGCCCTTGATAGGCTCAACATCCACCTTCCAGCGCCCGTCAGTCTGTTGGACGATGGCCATTAGACGGCTCTACCCCACCTCACATGCCGCTCTTCCAGGATGTTCTTGATGTGCTTGTATAACGCACCCTCACTCATATCTTTTGCGGCGTAGTGATCGCGAATGACCGGCCAACATTCCCATTCTTTTAGCCGGTGGAAAGCCTTTTTTGCGCCCACCCGCTCCCGTGCCAGCAGGCTAATGAAGTTTCCCAGGAACAGCTCGACGTTCTTCCCTGAGAACCCCCGGGATGTCTTGTAGCTGCGCCGGTATTCAGTTTCATCAAGCAAGGAGTCCACAGGAATATCGACACGCACATCGTCACGAATCAGCGTCCAGATAGGTTCGTAGTAGCCGGGACGGATCAACAACTTGAACTGGCGCAGGCCGTAACGCCATAAGCCATCAAGGTGCGGAGCAAAGGACGAGTAGCTGTTCGTCTCAATGGTCTGGCCGGTGTGCAGATCAAAGGAGCCAGATGCAAATTGCTGGATGACCGAGTGGTGGTAACGCAGCTCAATACGCCATACATCGTGTGCGGGGTCGTAGTTCTCCGGGTCTGCCTCATCGAAGCTATCACGGCGCTTCCAGACGGTTTCCCAGTAGTCGAGCTTATCGACAGCACGGGCCTGCTCAGTCTTGTTGTAGATGGCAAGCTGTACACCGCCAGCCGAGCCGAAAAGGAAGGATTGCCCCTTACCGTATGTAGCAGACTCCAGCGTCCACTGGATCTCCTTGATACCTGAAATATCGCGGGCTGAACGTGCACGACAGTGCATGCGAGCGACCAAATCAGACGGTGGCGTCCAACCCTGCAGGTCAAGGGCAAGGTGGACAGCACACTGATTCCGCTCGACGTTGGTCAGCACATGGCTGGCGTAGTAGTCCAGACGCTCTTGCAGGCGTTCAGGCGAAAATGCGTCGATGGCATGAGGCGATACCTCAATTTTCAGATGCGGCCCGATGTTCTCGATTTTGGCATTGAAATTCTTGATGAGCAGGACGAAACCAAGATCGGCGTTTTGCAGCTTGTACTGATAGCCAGAGTCCTTACTGACTCGCCCCGAGTGCCAACGCTGGCCAGCAAACTCAACGATGGCCCCCGGCGTCTCGAATAGGCACATGATGCCCGGCTGGATCATTCCCCGGTACAACTGGCGGACGGTGTCCACACCGCAACGCAGAAGTCGCGCCTTCGACAGATCGACAATCCGACCGGTGCCCGGATCAACGAAAATTCGGCCTTGAGCGCAGTCTTCACCGTTGAGTCCAAGACGAACAAAATTCTTAACTGTCATTTTCTGGCTCCATTACTGGGCATTACTTACCAATTCGATTTGGATTTATCTGACGTGCTACAGGGACGTCACGGGCGCGCCGCCGCGCAAGTCGCTCGTCCCTCGCTACCTACCCACCGCCGCGCCCGCTCCCGTCTTCGCCATCCATCCAACCGATGGGAGAGGTGCTTCCTGGATCACCACCGCCGGCCACTAGGGAACCCCAGGACAAGGACATACCCAGGGCGAACAGGAGGGCCAGCAGGAGCGGCAGCGTTTCAGGGGATGGAGGGAGTAACCAGAGGCGACTACGGCGCACAGGGAGGAGCGGCGAACATCGAGGGCAGTGGTGTGGCGAGTGGTTCAACACCAAGGGCTTTGCCCTTGTCATCCCACTCTTGCCGCCGAGGGCTCGGGAGCGTGGGGCGATGAAGCCACCCCACACTCCCGCATGCAGGCTATTCATGATCGCGTAGCGTCAAGGGTGCGCTGCGCCCGTGCTTCCGTTCGCCGGAACGTGACCGTTCCGACGAGCCGGGAGCGCGGCCCTTGACCCTACAGAGTTAGGAAGGGCTATGCGGCCCAGTACGTTGCCGGAACCATGCCGGTCGCGGTACCGCATCACCCTGATCGTACGAATGCACGCGAAGAACAGTTCGTTGGGATACTTATCAAGACCGCCCAGCCGCAGGGTCATGAAGTAAGAGTTCTCATACACGCCGCTAATGGGCAGCACCACGCCGACAATATGCAGGCACGACCAGAAAGGCTTCGGCACATCATCCCAGACCTGTTCGACCAACACAGTCTGGCCGACATAATCCATGGCATTCGAAGCATTCAAGATAGGATTGGGGCTATTCATGGCTGTAATCCCCTTCTTTGAATTCCTTCTTGCCGCTGAGCAGGTCGGCGCGGAGCTGGCCCAAGTTGACCATGCGGAAGTCGGAGAAGCGCACGCTGGGGATGGTGCCGTTCTCTACCCACTCCACAACCTCTTCGACCGGGATGCCGCTTATCTCGGCAAAGGTCTTCACGCTGCATAGGTCGAGGCTTTCGTCTGTCTTCTTCATTCTTCCCACTCCTGCTCAAGCAGTTTCTGAGTGAGCAAAGCAACGTTGACCATTACCAGACGACCGACCTTCTTGTGGGGGATGTAGCCGTTGCGCATCCATCCACGGACCGTATCGTGGTCATTGCTCATGCGTATCCAGTTTGCGAATTCACGCCACGGCATCATCGGCGGCGGGTTCACAAGGTCTTTCAGCGTCAGGGGGATTCCTTCCATCGCAGTGGCCTTTGTTGCACTATGTTGGTCTTTGTTTGCGCTACGTTTTGGCTGCCTCGCATCGGATGCCTTACGTAACCTACGGTCGTAATATACAACGACGGTGGGCGCTATTTGTATATTACATTCGTAGATTACTAGATCATTATGGAATCAATTGATGACCGCGTTAGAGCTCTTGTCGATAAGGCAGGGCTAGACGAGCTGGTGAAAAAGACCGAAATCAGCGGAACGCGGTGGAGGACTGTCCGCTATGACAAACGAACCAGGATCAGCACGCAGGAAGTAGAAGCTCTGACGCTTCTGTACCCGTCTTATGCCCTATGGCTGGCGAGCGGGAAGGTTGCCCCCGAGAGTGGACAGACCAGCCCCGCATACGACGAGGCCAACCGAAACTTGACCGATCAAAACGCGGGATAGCGATTACCCAGGAAGTAGCTAGGCGCTGGTACGCCCGTAAGGAAAGGAGATTCAAGGATGAAGGCTGACAGGGATGACGCCCCGGAATGGCTAACCAGCCAACCGCGCAAACGCAGCATGGGGGCAGTAGTAGTCGGGATGATAGGAATGGTCATCACCCTTGGCGCGCTCACACTGGGCGGCCAAGCCTTAATGCAGAACACCATAAAGAACCTGGCTGCAAACAATCAGCAACCAAAACCCAAACCGGTTGCCGAGATTACCCGATCAGAACCAGCGCCTAGCAAGGACTGGGGTCGGATCGTAGATCAGCAGGCAAGGCGAGACGCAATGTCTCAGCAGCAACCTGAGCAACCCACTGGCTCAGACAGCCCCGCTCTAAAACAGACCGTCTTCAATGATCAAAACTACACCCCGAGAGGGGCTGACAACGTGCTCAGCCTACGTGAGAGCTACCAGCCAGTAGAGCAGGAAAAACTGGCAGAGAAGGTGCAGGTGACGATCATTGAGCAAACACCAAGTATGAAAGATAGAGCGTGCTGGCCGCACAAAGAAAGCAGTATTGAACGGCGTAATTGCAGTTCACAAGTTGGACTTAATTATAGAGGCTAACGTTTGGTTAAGGAGCGGGCTTTAGCCCGTCCCAGTGCGCGAAGCGAACGATTTTGAACCGGTTTTTATATTTCAAAAACCACCGAACTCGACTGGCTCTAGGTTGTTTTCTTTTAATAGTTTATTTAGCAAGTCAATCGCTTCATGTCTGAGGCTGTTGAGCTGACACACAATGCTGTGATCTAGTATTTCAATAACCGTAGGGTGCTCTCGAATCAAGCCTTTAGATAAAGAGTCAGAAGCTAGGTCTCTGGCTTTTTGTAGTAGTCTGGATATTTTTTTCAGTTCTTTTGGCTTCGGCTTTGGAAGCCTGCACTGATCAATTATTCTGTTGTCTCTGTCCATGAGTCTGCCAGTTGAAACGGCATTCTGTGTCGCGGATATAGCAGATATGAAGTCTGTCGCTCTGCTTTCTAGATGGAACGGGGTTCTTAATGCCGGTCTATCGAACGCCATCGAAAGCAAAAGTAAAAAATGCTCTAGCTCATTATAGGTGCTTCGAAATTTAAGTACGTCTTCGTAATATCTGTACAATAGCTTCGGATGATTATTCAGGAATTCAACATAGTCGTCCCAGAACATGATAGAAACCTTAAACGGAAGATTTCCTTCATTTATTATCCTTACATACTCTTGTAAGTCGACATCCCTAGGGCCTGTGGTTGCAATTACAAATCTGTCTAAGGTTGGATTGAATTTTTTAGCTGATTCTATTTCTGAATCAACTTCTTCAGCTTTAAGTGTATTGGCAGGCGTAACGCTTAAGGCTTTTTGTTTTACTTTTCTTTGCTTGCACTGTATTCCAGTATGCTCGTTTGATGAATAATTGTATCCGTATACATCAACTCCAGCTTGTGACTGGCCTTGTCTTCCGTTTCTTTCGGCGTAGTCGTCAGTCCACTTGGTTTTTGCTAGGTCTAGTGTGAGCAGCTCAAAGTCTTGCCAATATGCTGGTGGCGATATGTCAACTTGAATGTTTCCCACGATTTTTCCTTGAAATATAATGTTTGGTTAAGGGGTGGGCTTTAGCCCGTCCCACTGAGCGAAGCGAACGATTTGAACCAGTTGTTATACCCGTTATTCCGGCACATATGGTCTAGTGCCTTTGCATCGTGGGTATTTTTTGCACCCCCAAAACTTACTGCCCGGGTTTTTACCTTTCTTTGCCGTTCTTAAAGACATGGGGGCGTTACACTTTGGACATTTTTTTTGATCTTTATGTGTTCTGGGTGTTCTGGGTGTTCTCGGAATTGGTGATGTTATTGGTTGGGAATTATTTGATTCAGCGGGAGCTTGATGGATTCTAGTAGCTACATTAGATGAAGTGCCTTTTGGGCTAAACGTGACATAGAACCAAAACGCTGCGGCTCCGCTTAGCAATATTGGCAAAGAACCTTTCCAGCCGGCCACCCCACCGTGATGTGAGCAAGCGCCTTGACGCCCAATAGATGATGACTTCCAGCCACTATTGCATGTGACAGGGCCGATTATAAGCTTCAGAAATATAAGTGTTAGGATAAACACTGCTGCGGTAAATTTCTTTAAATTTTTCTCAATCATTTAGGCGTGCCAAGAGGCTAATCGCTGTATGGGTATAACTATTAATTAGGCGACATTGCTGTCGCATAAAATACCCGCTGGCGTCTGATAACCTGCCTAGAATTTCGCTAAGCCCTTGATTTTAATAAAGATCAAAATGAGGGAAGCGATTTGGGCAGAAGGAAAAACGACACGCAAAGCATCCAGATTTCAGACGATCCAGGGCGTTGTGATGGCTAGACGCTACCCGGAGCCCCTAATGCTGTCTAGCTGAGTATCGAAAAAGTGTCGAAATCACCGGGCGATAGAGTGCCGCAATGGGCAGAAGGAATGAGGCGGAAACCCCTATTTTGCTGGATTTTGGCAGCGATGGGCAGCAACGGGCACCAGCTAAAACGGGTTCAAATCCCTATCTCTCCGCCATCACATATAGCAAAAGCCCCTGAAGCTCGCAGAGTTTCGGGGGCTTTTGCTTTCTGGCCGGTAGGTATTCCAAAGGCCCTCGCTTCAGGTGGCTTGCAGCTATATGTTTATGGCGAAAGCGCCTATGTACGGGAGGGGATATCCGGCGTTGCGGTCGGGGTTGGTCGTGTACAATGCGCCCCCTGCCTATGCGCCTTCTTGCCTCTCAGGAGTATCTCCGGTGTCTGTCGTATTCGTCGCTGCTTCGTTACTGCCGACGCCGTTCGGCGTTTTCACCATGCACGGATTTCTCGACCAGGACACGGGTAAGGAGCATGTCGCGCTGACCCTCGGGCAGGTAGACGATGGGGTTCCTGTGCTGGGGCGGCTGCATTCCGAGTGCCTGACCGGGGATGCGCTGTTCAGCCTGCGTTGCGATTGCGGTTTCCAGTTGGAGGCCGCCTTGCGTGCCATCGCCGAAGAGGGGCGCGGTGTGCTGCTTTACCTGCGGCAGGAGGGGCGCGGTATTGGTCTGTTGAACAAGATCCGCGCCTATGAATTGCAGGATGCCGGGGCCGATACCGTCGAGGCCAACGAGCGTCTCGGCTTTGCGGCGGATATGCGTGACTACGCTATCTGTTTGCCGATGCTAGAACACCTCGGCATTGCGTCCATCCGGCTGATGACCAACAACCCGCGCAAGGTCAAGGCGCTGGAAGGTTTTGGCATTCGCATCGCCGAGCGTCGGCCTTTGCAGGTCGGGCGGAATCCTCACAACCAGAACTACCTGCTGACCAAGGCCGGCAAGCTCGGGCACATGCTGGGTGAGTTGCACCAGAGCGAAGCCAGGGAAGACTGATGCGTTCGCGCTTGCGGGCCGAGGGCTGGATTGGCGGGCTGCTGATGGTCGCGCCGCTACTGCTGGTCGATCGTCTGCCGCACCATGATGCGGGCTATGGCCTGGTCTTTTTCCTGCTTGGGCTGGGCGTTCTCTTTCTCAGCCTGCCGCGCTTTACCGAGTACAAGCATGCGCTGATCGATATGGAGCGCGCGTTGGGGCAGGCGCGTGAAGCCGAAGCCTGGGCGCGGCTCGCCAGTGTCCGGCGCCGCGCATTGCTGGTGGCGGCTTTGCCTGCATGGCTGGGCGCCGTGGGTGCCTTGTTCGGGCTGGAGCCGATTGCCAGCTATCTGCTGGTGGCCGCCAGCCTCGTGCTCTTGCTGCTTTACCGCCTGCCCAGGCAATTGGGTTGATGCGCCGCTTCTGGCTGTTGCTCGTGCTCTGCTTGCCAGGGCTTGTACAGGCTGCCGAGCGTGTCATCAGCCTGGCACCTTCCTTGTCAGAGATCGTGGTGGAATTGGGCGCTGCCGAGCAACTGGTGGGGATGCTCGATGGCGGCGAGCGGCCGGCTGGGTTGGCCCATGTGGCGTCGGTCGGGCATATCGGGCAACTGGAGCTGGAAACGCTGCTGGCGCTCAAGCCAACGCTGGTTCTACTCTGGCCCGATAGCGTTTCCCGCACGCAATTGCGTCAGTTGAAGCAGTTCGGGGTGGAGATCCTGATCGCGCAGCCCACCACCCTTGAGCGTCTGGCACAGGAGATCGAGTTGATCGGTACACGCCTGGGTGTGGCAGACAATGGCGCCAACCTCGGCAAGCGTCTGCGAGAGGGTATTGCGGCATTGCGCCAGCGGCATGCGCGGGAGCGTCCGTTGCGGGTGTTCTACCAGATATGGGACAAGCCGCTGTATACCGTGGGCGGCCGGCAGATTATCAGTGAAGCCATTGCCGTGTGCGGTGGTCGCAATATATTCGACGATCTGCAATTGCCCGCCCCACAGGTGAACATGGAGGCCGTGCTGGCGCGCGATCCCGAGGTGATCCTGGCGGGCAGTGGTGCCCAGTTGGAGGTATGGACGGCCTGGCCGCGGTTGTCGGCGGTGCGTGAGGGGCGTCTGTTGCAGGTGCCGGACAAGGGATTGGAGCGGCCGAGCTTCCAGATGCTGGGGGCTATCGAGCAGTTGTGTGATGTGATGCGTTAGGTTCCGTGCGGAATGTGTCGAGAGAAGATCGTGTCGAGAGTCGGGCGGAAATGCCTGTTTGCTGTGGATAAGGCAGTGCTTTCCCACCATTTTCGACGCAGTTGTCTTTGTTCGAGGCTTTTCGGGCGGACCTTGTGAAGTCCACTTTTCTTTGGCAGGTCCCATGAAGCCATTTTCCGCGTTTCAGATTGCCAGTGCAGCGATCATCGGTGTCGCGTTGCTGCTGGTATTGCCGTTCAAGTTGCTGCCTGCGCTGATGGCGGGGCTGCTGGTACATGCGCTGATCAACAGCCTGACGCCGCTGCTGCAACATATGTTCGCCGGGCATCTTGGGCGTGTGCTGGCGGTGGGGCTCTTGAGCGTGGTGGTCATTCTCGGCCTCGGCCTGATATTCGCCGGTGCGTTTTCCTTCATCCTGCATGAGGTGAGCAACCCGGGGCAGTTGCTGGGCAAGCTGATGGGGCTGATCGACCGCGCCAGGGCACAATTGCCCGATTCGCTGGTGGCCTATCTCCCGGCCAATGTCGATGATATCCGCCAGACGCTCTACGACTGGCTGCGCGGGCATATCAGCGAGCTGCAATTGCTGGGGCGCGGCGCGGTGCACCTGTTCGTGACGGTGTTGATCGGCATGGTGCTGGGGGCCGTCATCGCCTTGCAGCGCATGCCGGCGCCCGAGAGCCTGAGGCCGCTGGCCGGGGCGCTGCTGGAGCGGGTGGGGCTGTTCGTCATGGCCTTTCGCAACATTGTCTTCGCCCAGGTGAAGATTTCGCTGCTCAACACGCTGTTCACCGCAGTCTTCCTGGTGGTCGTGCTGCCGTTGTTCGGTGTGCACTTTCCGCTGGTCAAGACACTGATCCTGGTGACCTTCGTCGCGGGCCTGCTGCCCGTGGTGGGTAACCTGATTTCCAATACGGTGATCTTCGTCGTTGGCCTGTCCTTGTCCATCTGGATCGCCCTGGTGGCCCTGGGGTATCTGGTGTTGATCCACAAGGTCGAGTATTTCCTCAACGCGCGGATCGTTGGCGCCCAGATCAAGGCCAAGTCCTGGGAACTGCTGCTGGCGATGCTGGTGTTCGAGGCGGCATTCGGCCTGGCGGGGCTGGTGGCGGCGCCGGTCTACTATGCCTATCTGAAGAGTGAGTTGAAGGGGCAGGGTTGGGTCTGACAGGGTACAGGCCATCTCTCCGCCCCTCTCCCATGAGTGGGCGAGGGGCGAAGAGTGGAGGGCGTCGGGTGCGATTCCCGATGCGCTGGGCGCACCCCACGGGCTCTTGTCAGAAGCGGTAGCCGACGCTGAGCTGGATGTCTTCTTCCGCCGCCGGATAGCGACTGGTCTTGCTGGCGAAGCCGTCGTAACGCTTGCCGGTGAGGTTGTTCAGGCGCAGGCGCGTATTGAACTGGCGATAGTCGTAGCGCAGGGCTGCGTTGAACAGGGTGTAGCTGCCTGCCTGGCCTTGCGTGTTGGCGTCATCCCCGGAGTAGTAGCGCTTGCCGGTGTAGACCGTCTCCAGGTAGCCCTTGAGTCCGGGCAGGAGCTGATAGGCGACATGGGCACTGGCGCTGTGGCGAGAGACCCAGGGCACCTGCTGTCCCTGGAAGGTGCCAGCCCGGTACTCGGCGTCGGTGAAGCTATATTGGGCGCCGACGCTGAGGGCGTCGCTCAACTGGCGCTCGCCTTCCAGCAGGAGGCCTTTGCGCAGGGTCTTGTCGAGGTTGATATTGGCGCCCGAGCCGGGGCCGTAGGGGCCGTTGGCGAAGGGGTCGTACATCAGCTCGTTGTCCAGGGCCAGGCGATACAGCGTGGCCTGGTAGCGCTGGCGCTGGTCCTTCCATTCGATGCCGGTTTCCCAGGAGTCGCCAGTCTGCGGCTTGAGGAATACCACCTCGGGCGCGGTGAAGGCGTTCTCGTCGACATTCGCCCAGCGCAGCACGTCTTCACGCTTGATGAAGGTGCGCAGGTTCGGGTCGATCTGCCAGCTCAGGCCGATGCTGGTGCTGCCCTCACGGTCCCGGTGCTTGCGGTTTAGGCCGTGGTTGTCGTCGTCGACTTCACTGGCGCGGTAGCCGAGGGTGGCAGTCAGTTCGTCATTGAACGTCTGGCTGAACTGTGTGTACCAGTCACGCAGGGTCTGGCGGGTCAGGGTGGCGCTCCAGGAGGCACGGTTCTCGTAGTCGCTGGTGACATGGTCGTGGCCCAGCAGCCACTCGGCCTGGCCCAGGCGATTGTCGAAGCGGCCGGTCAGGCGTGGGCTGAAGGTTTTGGTGCGGGTGTCCTGGGTGTAGTCGGAGCCTGGCCCCCAACTGCCAACACCATCCTGGTCGCTCTCGCTGTAGTCGAAGTTCAGGCCCCAGATATCGCCCAGGCGCTGTTCGAGGGCGAAGCGGTGCACCTGCGTCTTGCTGTCGAACCAGGCCTGCGAGTTGCTGAACTTGCGGTCGAGGCTGCGTTGCGCACGGGACATGGCGTTGGGGTAGAGCAGCTCGTCGTCGACGGTTTGGTATTCGTAGAGCGCATGGCCGCTGGCATGGTCATAGCGCAGGCGGCCGAAGGCATTGCTGTAGTTGCCGTTGTTATGGTCGCGGTAGTTGTCGGTGTTGCGCGTCTCGCCACTGGCATACAGCGAGAAGCCTGCCCCCAGTTGCTGGCTGACATGCCCGCGATAGGCTTCCAGGTCATGGCTGCCGCGACTGGCCTCCAGATAGGCCTCATTGTGCTGCGGCGTGCGGGTGATGATATTGATCACCCCGCCCACGGCCTGGTCGCCATAGAGCACGGTGCCGGCGCCTCGGATGATCTCGATGCGCTCGATATTGGCCAGGGGCACGCTGTTGAGATCGGGACCGGCCAGGCTGGGCTGGTTCAGGCGGCGGCCATCGACCACCACCAGGGTGTTGTTCGGTGCATTTTCGCCAAAGCCGCGCAGGCTGGGCATGGCACGGTTGCCATCGCCCATGGTGTCGCGGATCTGCAGGCCGGCCTGGGTGCGCAGCAGGTCGAGCAGGTTGTTGCTGGCGCTGGATTCGATCTGTTCCCGTGTGATCACGGCAACGCTGGCCGGGGCCGGGTTCTTCAGGTCGGTCGCGCGGGTGATGACCGTGGGGGCGAGTTCAAGTGGATCATCCTCGGCAACGGCGTGCGCTGCGAGGGGCAGCAGGCTGATGGCCAGGGCAAGACGGGACAGTTTCATCGGGTAAATCCTCAAAAGAGCGTAATGCTTTTGAGGAGGGCAGGAGCAGGCGCCCGGACGCGCCGGAGCCTGATGGTGCTGCCCTCCGCAACACCAGTGGGTTCCATGCAGGCCGGTCTCCGGGCTTTCGATCCATCCGCTCGCCTTCCCACACCGGGGTGCAGTGGCGCATGAGCGGGTGCCGAGGGTCAGTCGTGATCGATTACCGTTGCGGGGGCAGCGCCGGCCTTGCCAAGGGGCTCACCGGCTTCCCGTTTAATGCCCAGGGGGCACACCTGCAGGGATTTGAAGCGTGCGCACGATAAGGCCTGGACCTTATGTGCGCAAGGGATGGGCAGTGCTTCAGCCGGCGACCAGTACGCGGATCGCCTCCAGGCGCAGCGCGGCTTTTTCCAGCATGGCCAGGCCGTCTTCGCGCTGCTTGCGCAGGGCGTCGATTTCACTGTCGCGTACGCTCGGGTTGACCGCCTTGAGGGCGATCAGGCGTGCCAGTTCTTCATCCAGGTCGGCCGTCAGGCGATGCTGTGCTTCGCTGACGCGCTTGGCGTGGCTGGGCGCGACCTTGCCTTCGGCAACGGCGATCTGACGCGCCAGGATGTCGCGCTGTGCCTGGATGAATTTGTTGGCGCTGGCGCGGGGGACACTTTCCAACTGGTCGTTGATGGTGTCGAAGGCGACCTTGGGCGCGAGGTCGTTGCCATTGGCATCGAGCAGGCAGCGAATCGCCAGCGGTGGCAGGAAGCGCGCCAGTTGCAGGGCACGCGGTGCGACCACTTCACTGACGAACAGCAGCTCCAGCAGCACGGTCCCCGGCTTGAGGGCCTTGTTCTTGAGCAGCGCCACCGCGGTGTTGCCCATCGAGCCCGATACCACCAGGTCCATGCCGCCCAGCACCATCGGGTGTTCCCAGGTGATGAACTGCATGTCTTCGCGCGACAGCGCCTGGGCGCGGTCGTAGGTGATGGTCACGGCCTCGTCGTCGCCCAGCGGGAAGCTGGCATCCAGCATCTTCTCGCTGGGGCGCAGGATCAGGGCGTTCTCGGAGTGGTCCTCACTGTCGATGCCGAAGGCGTCGAACAGGCTCTCCATGTAGATGGGCAGGCTGTACTGGTCGTCCTGCTCTTCGATGGCTTCGACCAGGGCCGCGCCTTTCTCGCCGCCCGCGGAGTTCAGTTCCAGCAGACGGTCGCGACCGTTATGCAGCTCGGCCTCCAGGCGCTCGCGCTCGCCACGGGCCTCCTCCAGCAAGGCCTGGAAGGGGGCTGCCTCGGCATCATCGAGCAGGGCCAGCAGTTGCGGGCCGAAGCGATGTTGCAGGGCGTTGCCGGTCGGGCAGGTGTTGATGAAGGCGTTCAGGGCCTGGTGGTACCAGAGGAACAGTCGCTCATGCGGGCTGCTCTCCAGATAAGGCACGTGCAACTGGATGGTGTGGCGCTGGCCGATCCGGTCCAGGCGGCCGATCCGCTGCTCCAGCAGGTCCGGGTGGGCCGGCAGGTCGAACAGGGCCAGGTGATGGGCGAACTGGAAGTTGCGCCCCTCGCTGCCGATTTCCGAGCAGATCAGCACCTGGGCGCCAAACTCTTCGTCGGCGAAGTAGGCGGCGGCGCGGTCGCGTTCGAGGATGCTCATGCCTTCGTGGAAGACCGTGGCCGGGATGCCGGAGCGCACGCGCAGGGCATCTTCCAGGTCCAGGGCGGTCTCGGCGTGGGCGCAGATCACCAGCACCTTGTGTTTCTTCAGGCTCTTGAGCGTGTCGATCAGCCACTCGACCCGTGGGTCGAAGTTCCACCAGCGCGTTTCGGCTTCGCCCTGCTGGCTCTGGAAGGCGACTTCCGGGTACAGCTCCGCTCGTTCGCTGTCCGCTTGCGCCGCGTATTGCTCGGGGAAGGGCAGTGGGTAAGGGTGCAGCTGGCGCTCCGGGAAGCCTTGCACGGCGGCACGGGTGTTGCGGAACAGCAGGCGGCCGGTGCCGTGGCGGTCCAGCAGCTCGCGCACCAGGCGCGGAGCGGCCTCGGCATCGCCCTGGTTGACTGCGTCGAGCAGGCTGCGCCCTTCATCGCCGAGGAAGTCGAGGATGGTCTGCCGTGCCTGGTCGCTCAGGCGGCCCTGGTCGAGCAGTTCCTGCACCGCCTCAGCCACGGGTTGGTAATGGGCGCTTTCGGCGCGGAAGGCTTCCAGGTCATGGAAGCGGTTCGGGTCCAGCAGGCGCAGGCGGGCGAAGTGGCTGTCCAGGCCCAGTTGTTCCGGCGTGGCGGTGAGCAGCAGCACGCCAGGGGTGACCTGGGCCAGTTGCTCGACCAGTTGGTACTGCGGGCTGGCGCCTTCGGGGTGCCAGACCAGGTGATGGGCCTCGTCTACTACCAGCAGGTCCCAGCCTGCGGCGAACAGCGCATCCTGTGCCTGCTCGTCGTCCTGCAGCCATTCCAGCGCGACCAGCGCCAGTTGTGTGTCTTCGAAGGGGTTGCTGGCATCGCTCTGCAGGAAGCGCTCTGAGTCGAACAGGGCCACTTCCAGGTTGAAGCGCCGGCGCATTTCCACCAGCCATTGGTGCTGCAGGTTTTCCGGTACCAGGATCAGCACCCGGCCAACCCGGCCGCTGAGCAACTGGCGATGGATCACCAGGCCGGCCTCGATGGTCTTGCCGAGGCCCACTTCGTCGGCCAGCAAGACGCGCGGGGCGATGCGGTCCGCGACTTCGCGGGCGATGTGCAACTGGTGGGCGATGGGTTGCGCACGGGCGCCGGCGAGGCCGGTCAGCGTCGATTGCGACTGGGCACTCAGGTGCTGCAGGGTGTGGTAGCGCAGGCTGAACCAGCTCAGCGGGTCGATCTGCCCGGCGAACAGGCGGTCGCTGGCCAGGCGGAACTGGATGAAGTTGGAGAGTTGCGTCTCGGGCAGGGTACGGGCTTCGTTCTGGGTGTCCAGGCCGTGGTAGATCAGCAGGCCGTCGATGTCGTCGACCTCGCGGACTGTCATTTTCCAGCCTTCGAAGTGGGTCACTTCATCGCCAGGCACGAAGCGCACGCGGGTCAGTGGCGCGCTGCGGGTCGCGTATTGTCGCGTTTCGCCCGTCGCCGGGTAGAGCATGGTGAGCATGCGTCCGTCCTGTGTCAGGACGGTCCCCAATCCCAGTTCCGCTTCGCTATCGCTGATCCAGCGTTGTCCTGGTAGATACTGCTGCGCCATGCTGCCTCCCGCAGTGAAAAAAGCCGCTTATGGTAACGGAACACTGCCCACAGGGCGATGAAATATGCCACTGTAGCCAGGCTGAAACCCGCGCTTGCCCGATGACTCCAATGATTATTACGGGCATGTCGTCCCGTTGCCGCCCAGGAGATCGATATGCTGCCTCCTATTCCGTCCGGGGTGATCCAGGTCACCGCCCAGCAGGACATACCCAAGCCGCGCCCGGACATTCCGCCGGTCGTGCCTGCGCAGCCGAGCTCTTCGGAGAGCAACGTCGGCCTCGATCAGCGTAATCCCTATGAGGCGGGAGAGCTGCTGCGTGAAGAGCAGCAGAGGCGCCAGCGCCGCGCCCGTGAGAGGGTGGCTGACGAGGAAGAAGAGGAGCCAGCCCCCGAGCAGCCCGGCGATGCCGATGAGCTGCCGCGTCAGGGCGTATGGGTGGATATAGAAGTCTGAAGAGAAGACCCGCAAGAGAGACCGAGCGTGCCCGCATGAGCAATGATGAAAAACTGATCGATTTCAGCGCCGAGCGTGCCAGGCGCATCCATGACCTGAATGACCAGCGCCTGGATGAAATGCGCCGCGCCTTCGAGAAAGCCCTGCCCCTGGGCAAGACCAAGAAGCGCAGCAAGAGCAAACCGAAGAAGCGCTGAAAGCCATTCTTTCGATCTGTCTGGTGGGCGCTGGCAAGGCCGGTGGCGCCCGCATGCGGGGGACCCAGGAGCGCGGTGTTGCGGCCACCGCATGGATTCCCGCC
Source organism: Pseudomonas sp. ABC1 (assembly GCF_013395055.1). Lineage (NCBI taxonomy): Bacteria > Pseudomonadati > Pseudomonadota > Gammaproteobacteria > Pseudomonadales > Pseudomonadaceae > Pseudomonas > Pseudomonas sp. ABC1. Next base: position 1,387,093 of record NZ_CP058349.1, on the reverse strand, counting down.
TTCGCGCACTGCTGTCCGGTACGAATTTTGCGGTCGATGTTGAAAGGCTTGTGAAACCTGGGAGTACGGCTTAAACCGTAGAGCGCCAACTCAATCTCGCAGGTTTCACAAGGTGTTCAGAATAAGCCGGTTCCACGATCTACTCAAAGCCCTCCCACGTGGTGTATTTGATCGCGCTGTCGTTCAGCAAGACGCGGACAGTCACAGCCGACGCTTTACAAGCTGGGATCACCTAGTTGCGATGCTATACGCCCACCTGTCTGGGGCCGGCAGCCTGCGTGAGCTCGAGTCCAGCTTCAATAGCCAGCCCAATCACCACTATCACTTGGGAACGTCTGCGATCAGGCGTTCAACACTGGCCGAAGCCAATGGGAGACGCTGTCCAGAGGTTTTCGCCCAAGCGGCGCAGTACCTGATGGCGTGCACCAGTCGGCAACAACGCAGGGACACAAAAGAGCTGCTGTACCTATTGGACTCGACCTCCATCACCTTGAAGGGCTCAGGCTTTGACGACTGGACGTTATCGGATCGAACACGCCGAACTCAGGGGGTCAAAGTCCATGTGCAGTACGCCAACCACTGCGCAGTCCCTGTGGATTGCCGCTTCAGCGCCGCCAATGTCAACGATATTGAAGTTGGCAAGTGCCTGGAGATTGAGCCTTACGCCACCTATGTATTCGACAAGGGCTATTGCGATTACAACTGGTGGGCCCGCCTGGAGGAGAACAAGGCTCGCTTCGTGACACGGTTCAAGTACAACGCGGGGCTCAAGGTTCTTTCCTCGCGTGAGATTGCCAGCGGAGAACAAGGCGTGATTTTGCAGGATGAGTACGTCAGGTTTGCGCACCGACATCCTGGCGGGAAACGCATCAATCACTATGAAAAACCTTTACGCCGAATCGTCGTCCACCGCCCTGAGCATGATCGTCCGCTGATCCTGGCGACCAACGACCTAGAGAGCCCAGCGGCGGATATTGCTGAGCTTTACCGCCGTCGCTGGCGAATCGAATTGTTCTTCAAATGGATCAAGCAGCACTTGAAGATCAAGCAGTTTCTGGGACGTAGCGAAAATGCGGTACGCATTCAGATTCTCTGCGCCCTGATCAGCTACCTGCTGCTGAGCCTTCACCGGATGGTGACAGGTGAAAAGAAGAGTCTGTGGATGTTCATGGTGGAGGTGCGCTCAACACTGCTACAGCGTCCGGAGATAGAGGTTGAGCGTTATCGAAGGCGACAGGCGCAAAAACAGGAAATCGAGCAACGACAGGGACAGCTATTCCCTGCATAAGGAGTGCCGGACAGTAGTGCGCCTTCGCGGGAATGACGGGGGAGCAGGGAGCGTCTGCCGGCAGGTTGTGAACACCCTCGCAACTACACCACCGTCGTCCCCGCGAAGGCGGGGACCCAGATGCGCGGTATGGCGGCTGGCGCATGGATTCCCGTCTTCGCGGGAGTGACGGGGGACAGGGAGCGTTTATCGACAGGTTGGAACACCATCGGCCGCCCACCACCGTCGTCCCCGCGCAGGCGGGGACCCAGGTATGCAGATCCAAAGCCCCGCCTGTAGAGCTGTTCTCCGCTTATCGCCGGTCTGGCGCGTCCTTGCGACGGACTGTCGCGACCGTTTCGCCCCATATCCCTGCTTTTCTTGACCTGGATCAGTCGCCCCGGCAGCGCCGTCCGGGGCTTTCCTGGGCATTGACCTGGGTCAATTTTTTTCTGCCATTCCGGGTTAATTTCTCCACATCGGATTCAGGGACATTTGGACGGAGGTCGATCATGTTTCTCGATAATGTGGTACTCGCTGGGGTCGTCACTGTCGGAATGATGGTCGTCTTCCTGTTTGGTTTCGGTTATTTCATCTGGCGGGATTCTCAGAAGAAAAAGTGATAAATCCCGCCCGATCAGGGGCACGCAAGGCATTTAGGCGACTTCGGTCGCCTTTTTTTTTATTCTCCGAAAAGCGCGCCTGGAGCCGGCTCAAGGCCCGACGATCACCGTGCCGGTCATGCCGGCTGAAAGCACGACACCTTCGGGCAGCGGGTCGAGTTCGATACGCACCGGGATACGCTGGGCCAGCCGGACCCAGTTGAAGGTCGGGTTGACGTCGGCGGTCAGCTCGCGGCTCTGCGGGTTGTCACGGTCGTAGATGGCGCGGGCGATGCTGTCGACGCGTCCTTCGATCACTTGGCCACTCATCAGCTCGACCACCGCCCTGTCGCCTACGTGCAGGTGGGGCAGCTTGGTTTCCTCGAAATAGCCATAGACCCAGTACGAGCCCTGGTCGACTACCGCCAGCCGTGCCTCGCCGGCCCGTGCGTAATCGCCGGCATGGACGTTGAGGTTGGTGACATGCCCATCCGCCGGGGCCAGCACCTGGGTGCGCTCGAGGTTCAGACGTGCCGCTGCCAGGGCCGCTTGGGCCTGGCGATAGTCGGCGTCGGCGGCTATGGCGGTGTTGCCGGAGTCATCCAGGCTCTCCCGCGAGACCACGCGCTGGTCCATTGCCGCCCGACGCCGGGCGTTGGCGCGGCGCATGTCCAGGGTTGCCTTGCGCGCGGCCACCAGCGCTTCGGCCTGCTCGACGGCGATCTGGTAGTGACTCGGGTCGATGCGCATCAGCAGGTCGCCTTTCTTCACGGCCTGGTTGTCGCGTACCGGGACTTCGACCACCAGCCCGGAGACATCGGCGGCCACGTTGATGACATCGGCGCGCACCCGTCCGTCGCGCGTCCAGGGCGAATCCATGTAGTGGGTCCAGAGGGTCCGGCTGGCAAAGACGGCGATGGCCAGGATCACCAGTGTGACAGTCACACTGAAAAGGGTCTTGAGGTTCATGGACAGGCTCACGGTCAGCGATAGATGAACAGCGCCATGCCGGCATACAGGCAGCCGAACAGGCTGGTACGCAGCAGCGCCGGGTGCCAGACGAAGCCATACAGGCCGAGTCGGGCGAACAGTCGGTCGAGGCCCCAGGTGAGGAGCAGGGCGAGGGGCAGCAGCAGGGTCAGGCTGGGCAGGTAAACCCCGGACAGGGCGATTTCACGCGGCATGACGGGCCTCCATCGGCGGCAGGGGCGATTGCGGTTCGAGCAGGGATGAGCGGATGAAATGCAGGTAGCTCAGCGTGCGCCGCACCGGCGCCTGGTCGAAGGGAATCGCCTCCGCCTCGACGTCCTGCTGGGCCAGATCGATGGCCTGCTGCACCGACGCCAGCGCTCGTAGCCGGTTGCCCGCGTCGGGCTTCTCGAACAGGCGGATGAGCGCACGACCCAGGGCGCGTATGCCGGGTTGCCAGGGCGCCTGCGTCAGGCGCTCCTGCTCGCGGCGCAATTCGATCACGGCGCGGCCGATCTCCAGTACGAGGAAGGTCCAGCGCAGCAATTGACGCTGGACGCCAGGATCGCGCACGGACAGGCCATAGGCTTGCATGAGAATGTCGCGGGTGGCGCTCTCGAAGCCGGTGGCAAGGTTGTGCATCGGCGCGCTCACCGCGTAGGTCATGCGCCGCCGCAGGTCACCCTCCAGGCGGCGCCACATCCACGGGCTGTTGGGCGGCAGCAGCACCGCACTGATCGCCGAGACGATACTCATCGACAGCACCAGGGCGATGTAATTGTTGATCAGGCCGGCGGGGTCGAACTCGGTGTGATTGGCGGGAATCGAGCCGAGGCTGAAGAACACCAGGATGCCCAGTCCGTACCCGGCCCACGCCGGGCGTATGGAGAGCAGCGCGCCCAGGGCGAGGACCGGTGCGATGACCACGCAAAGCAACACGAAACCGTCGATTTGCGGAAGCACGAACAGACCGATGATGACCCCGGCGACACTCGCGAACGCGGTGCCGAGCGCCATCTGCCAGGCGGTACGGGCCGGTGCCGGAGAGCTGGAGATCAACGCCATGACCGCAACCGCGTTGAGCGAGAATATGCCGCCACTGGGCCAGGCACTGGCGATCCAGAAGCTGCCGAAGGCGAGGATCACCAGACCCGCGCGCACACCGGCGACCAGTGCCGCGAGGCCGTTGACGTTGGTGCGGAAGGTCTCCTGCCACTGCTCGCGCTCATGCCGGTGGCTGCCGAGGGAGGCGTGGGTCAGTGCATAGGCGTGCAGGTCGTCGAGCAGGCGGAACAGCAGTTCGACGCAGCTGTTGAAGTCCAGCAGCGCCTCTGGCGGCATGTCGCCCAGCTCGCTGCGGACTTCGCGGATGTCCTGGCGCAGCCGCTCGCTCATGCGCTCCAGCTCCACGGCCAGCGCACTGGCGCCTTCCGGCGTCAGCGGCTTGTCGCGTAACGGGCCGAGCAGCGCGATGAATGGCTTGGCGCAGTGGCGTATCTGCTCGAGCAGGGCTTCACGCCCTTGTTCGCGCAGGCGTTCGAGTAACTGGCTGAAGGCGTGGAAGCGCGTGGTCAGGCTCATGAACTCACTGTTCATACGCGCCAGCCGACGGTTGCGCATGCGCATGTGCGGGTCTTCGAACACGCTGGCGCTGCGCATCGCCTCCAGGCCGACCGCTTCGCTGACGAAGCGCAGGTTGTGTCGCTCCAGCGCCTCGCGGTCGAGCTGGCGGCCCAGGCAGTCGAGCATGAAACCGGCGAAGGCGCCGAAGCGTACATAGAGGGCATTGCGCATCGCCGCAGCGGTGGAGCGGGGGAACAACAGGGCGCTGACCAGCGCCGTGCAGCCGACCGCCAGGGATATTTCCAGCAGGCGCCAGACGGCCTGCATAAAGGCGTCTTCCGGGTGGGTGGTGGCCGGCAGGCCGATCAGCGTGGCGCTGTAGCCCGCCAGCACGCAGGCGTAGGCGCGAAAGTCGCGAAAGCGCGCGGCCCCGGCGGTGCACAGGCCGATCCACAGTGCCGCGCAGAGCAGGAACAGTACCCGCTCCTGGGCGAACAGGGCGATCAGCACCAGCATGACGCTCAAGCCGATACAGGAGCCGATCAGCCGGTAGAAACTCTTGGCGAAGACCTGGCCGCTCTGCGGTTGCATCACGATAAATACCGTGACGCAGGCGGTGCTCGGGGAGGGCAGTTCCAGGCGCATGGCCAGCCACAAGGTCAGGAAGGCTGCCGTCAGCACCTTGAGGATGTAGACCCAGTTCACGCCGTCGATCCGTGCCCATTCCAGGCAGGCACTGCGCAGGGTCGCCAGGCTGGCGTTCATGGCTTCACCGCCAGGCGCTCCGGCGTCAGTTCGGCCTCTGCCGGCGTCGCCATCTCCAGGCCGCCGCCCAGTGCCAGCGCCAGGTCGGCGCGGGCCATCAGGCGGGCGGCTTCGACCTGCTGGCGTATGAACTGCTGCTGGAACAGGCGCGTCTGGGCTTGCAGGGCGTCCAGGTAGTCGCTGAGGCCGCCTGCGTAGGTTTCCAGGGCGATCTGGTAGGTGTCGCTCGCTGCTTGTTCTGCCTGGCGGGCGAACCGCGCTTGTTGCTCGACCGAGTGCAGCCGGATCAACTGGTCGGAAATATCCTTCAAGGCTCCGACCAGGGTGCGCTCATAGCGCGCCACCGCCGCGTCGTAGTCCGCCGTCACCGCGCCCAGCCGGCTGCGCAGGCGCCCGCCGTCGAAGATCGGCAGGCTGACCGCCGGGCCGATGCTGTAGTTGGATTTGCTGCCCTTGAAGAATTCCAGCAGGCCGCCACTGACCGAATTGAAGCTGGCGCTGGCCAGCAGGTCGACGTTGGGATAGAAGTCGGCCTGGGCGACATCCACCCCTTTGGCCGCTGCCGCGATGCCCCAGCGGCTGGCCACGACATCCGGGCGCCGGCCAAGCAGTTCGGCGGGCAGGTGCGAGGGCAGACCGGAGACACCGGCCAGGCGCAGGGTTGGGCGGCGCAGCGTGGCACCGGCGCCTGGACCCAGGCCGACCAGGGCGGCCAACTGGTTATGGGCCAGCGCGATGGACTCCTCCAGCGCGTCGATCTGCCGGTGTGTTTCCGGAATGGCGACCCGTGCCTGGCTGACTTCCAGTTCAGTGCCCAGTTCGCCGGCCAGGCGTTTCTCGGCCAGTTCGAGCATTTCCTGCTGCTGCGCCAGCATGGCCTGGGCGATGTCCAGTTCGGCATGGCGCAGTGCCAGGGTCACGTAGGTACGGACGATATTGCCTTCCAGCTCCAGTTGCGCCGCCCGTGCTTCGGCGACCGCCATCCGTGCGCTGGCGCGGGCCTGCTCGCTGGCGCTGCGCTCACGACCCCAGAAGTCCAGGGCATAGCTCAGGCCCAGCGCGGCCTGGTTGTTCCAACTGGTGGTGTTGCCCAGGTCGCCCGGACCATAGAAGTAGTCGGTCGGCCAGTGGTGGCGCTGCAGGTTCGTCGTTGCATCGACCTGGGGCGACTCCGCCGCTTCGGCGACACCCGCCAGGGCGATTGCCTGGCGCACTCGTGCCGTGGCTTCCGCCAGGGTCGGGCTGCCGCGCAGGGCGCGCTCGACCCAGGTGTCCAGTTGGGGGTCGCCATAGGCTTGCCACCAGCGCACCGCTGGCCAGCCGGCATCCTGCCTGGCGCGCTCGATGGCCTGGTCGGTGAGTAAATGCCCGGCATCGAGCGGGCGTTCGGCGGGTGCGATGCCACTACTGCTGATACAGCCGGAAATTATTGAGGAAACGACAAAGATACTGATCAATGTCAGCTTGCGTCGTACAGGTGGCAACACGCTCAGGCTCCAGATGATCGTCCTTCTGGCGGGACGTCAGGTCTCACGGAAACAAATTGTAAAAACTATGCGAGGCGCATATAAGCGGGGCAGATGGCGATGGTTCATTACCGATTTCGCAACAATCGGGTGGTCATGCCTGTCAGAGACTTCTCGACTTCCCGGGGGAACATCGATGGACACCCTGCAAGCCATGCGCGTCTTCGTCAGCGTCGCGGAGACGGGCAGCTTCACCGCCGCCGCCAGGCAACTGGATACCACCGTGGCGCAGGTATCCCGTGGGGTCGCCAGCCTGGAGGCGCATCTGCGGGCGCGCCTGCTCAATCGCACCACGCGGCGCATCGCGCTGACCGAGGCGGGGGAGCGCTACCTGCTGCGCTGCGAGCAGATCCTGGCTTATGTCGAGGATGCCGAGGCGGAAGCGGGCGATGCCCATGCCCGCCCCGCCGGACGGCTGCGTATCCACAGCATGACCGGCATCGGGCAGCACTATGTGATAGGCGCCATTGCCGAGTACCGCCGGCGCTTTCCCGAGGTCAGCATCGATCTGACCATGGCCAACCGGGTGCCGGACCTGCTCGACGAAGGCTATGACGTCGCGGTGGTGGTGGCCTCGGAGTTGCCCGACTCGGGGCTGATCTCCCGCCGTATCGGCAAGACCTACAGCATCCTCTGCGGCTCGCCGGCCTACCTGGCCGAGCGAGGCCAGCCGCAGACCCTGACGGACCTGGCCGGGCACGACTGCCTGCGGTTGCTGAGCCCGGTGCTGTCGTTGGACAAATGGCTGTTCGATGGCCCGCACGGGCAGGAGATGGTACCGCTGCACAATACGCCGTTCCAGGTGAACGTCGGCGATGGCATGACCGAGGCGATCCGCCATGGCATGGGGATCGGTGTACTGCCGGTCTACTCGGCCATCGCCGGACTGCGCGACGGCAGCCTGGTGCGGGTGTTGCCGCAATATCGGCTGCAGCGGCTCAACGTCTATGCGCTGTACCCGTCGCGGCAGTACCTGGATGCGAAGATCAAGACCTGGGTGGAGTTGCTGCACGAGCGCCTGCCCGCGGCACTGGCGGTGGACGAGGCCGTCGTCAGTGGTGGGCAGTGACCCGTGCGCGCAGGCGTCAGCGTTTCTTCAGGATCACGCTGCCGATGGAATAGCCGGCACCGAATGAGCTGAGCACGCCGACACTGCCGGCCGGCAGGTCGTCCTGATGCTTGTGGAAGGCGATCACCGAACCGGCCGAGCTGGTGTTGGCGTAGGTGTCGAGGATCACTGGCGCTTCGTCTTCACTGGCATCGCGCTCCAGCAGGCGGCGCACGATCAGGTGGTTCATGCTCAGGTTGGCCTGGTGCAGCCAGAAGCGGCGCACCGTCTCGACCGGAATCTCGTTGTGATGCAGATGGTCGCCGATCAGGTCGGCGACCATCGGGCAGACTTCCTTGAACACCTTGCGGCCTTCCTGCACGAAGAGTTTGTCTGCGTCGTTGGCATGGGCTTCGTCGGCCCGGTTGAGGAAGCCGAAGTTGTTGCGGATGTTGTTGGAGAAACGGGTCACCAGGCGGGTGTCGACCACTTCCCACTGGTGCGTCGAATCGGCCAGGTCGGCCCGCTCCAGCAGGACGGCAGTGCAGGCGTCGCCGAAGATGAAATGGCTGTCGCGGTCACGGAAGTTCATGTGGCCGGTGCAGATTTCCGGGTTGACCATGAGGATCGCCCGCGCTTGTCCGAGGCGGATCGAGTTGACGGCGTTCTGGATGCCGAAGGTGGCCGAGGAGCAGGCCACGTTCATGTCGAAGCCGAAGCCTTCGATGCTCAGGGCGGCCTGGACTTCGATGGCGATGGCCGGGTAGGCGCGCTGCAGATTGGAGCAGGCGACGATGACGCCGTCGATGTCGGCGGCCGTCCTGCCAGCCCGTGCCAGTGCTTCTTCGGCGGCCTTTACCGACATTTCGCAGAGGATCGACCACTGCTCGTTGCTGCGTTCAGGGATGTGCGGGCGCATGCGCTGCGGGTCGAGAATGCCGGCCTTGTCGGTGACATGGCGACTCTTGATCCCCGAGGCTTTCTCGATGAACGCCGCGCTGGATTCGGCCAGCGGCTGTAGCGTGCCGGCTGCTATGGCTTGGGCATGCTCCTGGTTGAATGCCTGAACGTAGGCATTGAACGACTCCACGAGTTCTTCGTTGGAGATGCTCTGGGGCGGTGTGTAGAGGCCGGTGCCGCTGATGACGACGTTGTGCATGTCGATGCTCCCGATCTTTAGACGTCATTGTTCTGGCGGCTATTGTGCATGAAAAGGCGGTTTGGCCGCATGGGGCGTGATCACGGCGCGCTCTGCGTCGTGTCCGATCCGTTATCCTTGCCGCCTTCGATTGCCAGGGCCATGACCATGAAAGACCAATTGACCGAACTGATTCGCCTGATTAGCTCGGGCTGCATGCGCGAAGAAGACATTCTGCGCATCGCTGGCGAGTCCAGCGAGGCCTATGCCGACGAGCAGGCCTTCCTGCTGGCCAACCCTGACATCAACTACGGGGAGGATTTCCCGATTCCCCTCGGCGAGTGGGTCGTTGTCGGTAGCCTGCCGGATACCGTGCTGTTCCAGGCCGATGACTACGCGCAGTTGTTCGCCCAGATCGTCGCCTCGTTCGGCGAGAGCGTGAGCTTCGTGCTCACGCCCAAGCAATTGTTGAAGACCGAGTCCTTGAAGGCGCTCAACCGCATCCAGGTGCAGATGGGCAGCCTGTATCCGGAGAAGGGTGGGTATGTGCTGGTGGACTTCAGCGAGCCGCTGGACGATGAGTTGCAGGTGGTGTTGGTCTATCGCGAAGACCTGCCGCGCGTGATGCAACTGGCGGTGGAGGTGGGGATCTACGCGCAGCCTTCCCTCGAGGCGCTGACTGCCGAGAGCCAGCCGTAGCGGTCATGTCCGCTGCTTTCTGCGCAGCGGATCGAGCAGGGCCGACAGGCCGTTGTGGTCGATCTCGTGCATCAGTTCCAGCAACTGGCCGAGATCGCCACGGGGAAACCCGGTGCGGGCGAACCAGTTGAGGTAGTCACCGGGCAGGTCGGCGATGGCGCGCCCCTTGTACTTGCCGTAGGGCATGGTCTGGGTCAGCAGGCGTTCGAGGTCCTCGGGGCGCATGGGGTTCCTTGGTTCAGAGTGGGCGGTGCTTGCGGGCGTCTTTCCAGTAGTTGCGAAAACGCTCGACCAGCGCCTTGGGCGGCTCTGCGTAAAGCGGCTGGCCCAGCGCCATGGCGCTGTCGCGCAGGGCCTGGCGGCGTTGTTCGATCAGTGGTGCGAGGATGGCGCGGTTGGCCTCGTCGCCGAACAGCGCCGGCTCTCGGGCCAGCGCCAGTTGCATCATATAGAGGTCGTGTTCGTCGCCCAGGGCTTCGGCGAGTTGCTTGAGGGACTCGCAGCGCAGCTCCATCAAGCCCGGCCAGATCGGGCTGAGCAGGCGGCACTGATACCAATGGTCCTTCACGCGCTTGCGCCATTCATGAAAGCCTTCGTCGTCAGGCGTTTCGGTGAGCTTCGCCAGCTCGCGTCCACCTGCCTTGTAGGCGCGGTACAGGCCGTCGGCCAGCAGGTCGAAGCCCTTGCCGTTCAATGACCAGCCCTGCACCGCATGCAAGGCTTCCAGCAGACGCGCCTGGACACCCGAGATGACCACGCCGAGGCCGGCACTGCTCGCTTCGCCCGTGTCGGCGCGGGCTTGCAGGCGGCGCCGCACCTGGCCCATGGCTTCGCTGTCGAAGGGCTGGCCGACGTGCCGGGCCAGCAAGTCCCAGCTTTCCAGCATGGCCGTGGCATCGCGCGATTCCGACAGGTCCCGGGCGATGTCGCGCAGGCGCTGGTTTTCCAGTTCGAAGGTGGCACCCAGCGGGGTGCGTACCAGGCGCAGCAGGGCGCGCAGTTCCTTGATCCGCTTGCGGGCCTGGTGGATGCCTTCGCCCATGTCCATCGGGGGCACTGCCAGGGCGTCGATTGCAGCCTCCAGACGATCACATGCGGCCTTGCGCACCTGGGCGCTGACGGATGAACGTGGACGTAGCTGGTATGCCATGGAAGCCTGCTCCTGCCTGTGCGCTGGCGGTTGCCAGCGTTGCATCAACCGTAGCGCTTCCTGGCTTCGATAGCCAGGCCGTTGCCGATGCTGCCAAAGCGGTTGCCCTCGACGTGCCGAGCCTGCGGCAGCCTGTCTGCGACGCACTGTCGCAAGGCCGGGATGACGCTGGAACCGCCGGTGAAAAAGACGCTGTCGACGTCGCCATGACCTACGCCGGCATCGCTCAACAACTGGTCGATGCAGGTGCCGATACGCTCCAGCAGCGGCGCGATGGCCTGCTCCAGTGTGCTGCGTTCGAGCCGGGCCAGCAGGGTGGGTTCGATGCGCTGCAGGTCGATGTCCTGCCGTGGGCGCTCGGTGAGGGCGATCTTGCTGTCCTCGACCTGTATCGCCAGCCAGTGCCCGGCCCGTTGTTCGACCAGCCTGAAGAGGCGGTCGATGCCGGTGGGGTCGACGATGTCGTAGCGCATGCTTTGCAGGGCGCGCAGCGAGGCCTGGGAGTAGACCGCGTTGATGGTGTGCCAGGTGGCCAGGTTGAGGTGGGTGCTGGTGGGCATCAGGGCATCGCTTTTCATGCGGCTGCCGTAGCCGAACAGTGGCATCACGCCTTGCAGGCTGAGTTGCCGGTCGAAGTCGGTGCCGCCGATATGGATGCCACGGGTTGCCAGGATGTCCTGCTGGCGCTCGTCCAGATGGTGGCGCTCAGGGGACAGGCGGACCAGGGAAAAGTCGGACGTACCACCGCCGATGTCGACGATCAGCACGCGCTCCTCGCGCTCGATACGGGACTCGTAGTCGAACGCCGCGGCAATGGGTTCGAACTGGAAGGAAACCTCCTTGAAGCCCAGCTTGCGCGCCACCCCTTCGAGGGTGTCGGCGGCCTCCTTGTCGGCCTGTGGGTCGTCATCGACGAAGAACACTGGACGCCCTAGCACGACGGCGTCGAAGCTGCGCTCGGCCTGCTGTTCGGCGCGTTGCTTCAGGGCGCCGAGGAACAGGCCGAGAATGTCCTTGAACGGCATGGCGCTGCCCAGCACCGCGGTTTCGCTTTTGAGCAGCTTCGAGCCGAGCAGGCTCTTGAGCGAGCGCATCAGCCGCCCTTCGTAGCCTTCCAGGTACTCGGCCAGTGCCTGGCGCCCGTAGACCGGGCGGCGCTCCTCGAAATTGAAGAACACCACCGAGGGCAGTGTGTCGTGGTCATCTTCCATGGCCAGCAGCGATCCGGCGTCGGGTCGCCACCAGCCGACCGTCGAGTTCGAGGTGCCGAAGTCGATGCCGCAGGCGCGGGCGGGCGATGGAGTTTGCATGGTGTGCACCGGTGCCGGAAAAAGGGCCGCGCAGTTTAGCGGGGGAGCGGATTCTTTCAAGCAGTAGGCGTGTGTATGCCAAAAACCCTAGACCGCCTTACTGCCTATCCCCGCCAGTCCGCCAGCCAGCCGAGGCTTTGCCGGGTGCTGTCGAGGCCGGGCCAGTATTCGGCGCCGAGCCAGCCCTGGTAGTCGATGCCGTCCAGGGCCTGCAAGGCTTGGCGGAAGTCCAGGTTGCCGCTGCCGGGGGCGCCACGGCCGGGGCAGTCGGCGAATTGCACGTGGCCGATGCGTGTATTCAGTGCCTGGATGCTGGCGGGAATGTCCAGCCCCTGGCGCTCCAGGTGGTAGAGATCCAGTTGCGCCAGGCAGTTGGGGTGGTCGACGCGCTCGAGTATTTCCAGCAGGTCGTCCGGGGTGTTGATAAGGAAGCGTGGCATGTCCAGCGGGTTGATCGCTTCGCAGAGCACCGGGATGCCGAGCAGCTCGAATTCGCTGGCGCAGCGGCGCAGGTTGTCGGCCAGGGTCTGCATTGCCTGCTCGCGGCTGATGCCTTCGATCAGGCGCCCCGAGAGTACGTTGACGCAGAGCGGTCGGGCCATGGCGGCGTAGGCCAGGGCATCGCGCAGGGCCTGGCGGAATTCGTCGCGGCGCTGTGGCAGGCAGGCCAGGCCTGGGCCGCCTTCCATCAGGTCGCCAGCGGGCAGGTTGATTAGCACCAGCGGCAGGCCGGCGCGCTCCAGCCTTTCCTTCAGGCGTATCGCCGCGATTTCGTACGGGAACTGGATTTCCACGCCGTCGAAACCTGCCGCGCAGGCCGCGTCGATACGCTCGAGCAGCGGGTATTCGGTGAACAGCAGGGACAGGTTGGCGGCAAGCTTCACGGTGTCTTCCCCCTGTAGAGTTGTATCAGTGTCGCGGGATCGCGTTGCAGATTGCCCTGACTGGCGTGCTGGCGCATCAACTGCGCGGCCAGGCCGCTCATGGGCGTGGCGGAGCCTTCGGCGCGGCTCAGGCCGACGGCGGTGTCGAGGTCCTTGAGCAGGGTGCGCACATGCCATTTGACCGGCTCGAAGTCGCTGCTGGCCATCTGTGGCGCAAGTATCTGCAGCGGCCTGGAGTCGGCGAAGCCACCCGCCAGCGCGGGGGCCAGCAGGTTGGCGTCGACGCCGGCACGTTCCGCCAGCGCGACCACTTCGGCGATGACCAGGGCGTTGCAGGCCACGATCATCTGGTTGCAGACCTTGGCCACCTGCCCGGCGCCGACATCGCCCATGTACGTGAGTCGTTCGCCCAGCCGGAGCAGGTGAGGACGGACCCTCTCTATATCTTCATGGCGGCCGCCGGCCATGATCGCCAGGCTGCCGGCTTGCGCACCGGCAACACCACCGGAAACCGGCGCATCCACCCAGCGCATGCCGGTGTCTGCCAGCAACCGGGCGGCCATTTCACGGGTGGCGCCCGGTTCCAGGCTGGAGTGATCCACCAGTATCTGCCCGCTGCGGGCGCCCTCGGCGATGCCGCCCCTGGCGAATACCACATCGCGCACCGCCTGGGTGTCCGCCAGGCACAGCAGGACGATGTCCGCCTGGCAGAGTTGGGCGGGCGTCTCCACGACCGTCGCACCGAGGGCCTGCAGCGCTGCGCATTTTTCTACGGAGCGGTTCCACACCCGCAGTGAATAACCCGCGGCCAGCAGGCGTCGGCACATGGGCAGGCCCATCAGGCCTATGCCCGCGAAGGCTAGGGTCGGCAATGTCGTGGGCATGGACAGGCTTCCGGGTGTCGGGAATCCAAGGGGCTTCAAGGCCTCGGTTCAGCCGATGCTGATCGGCGGCAGGTTCTTCAGTTCGACGGTTTCCGGCTTGCGCGGTGCCAGGACTTCCGCTTCGCCTTCGACCACTTGCTCGTCATTCTGGTTGAAGACGTTGGTGGCGATGCGCACCTTGTTCTTCGGCAGCTTTTCCAGAATCTCCAGGCGAACGCTGAGGGTATCGCCGATCTTGACCGGGCGAACGAAGCGAATGGTCTGGCCCAGGTAGATAGTGCCAGGGCCGGGAATGGTGCAGGCCACCGCGGCGCTGATCAGCGCACCGCTGAACATGCCATGGGCGATAGGCTCCTTGAAGCGGGTGCCGGCGGCATAGTCGGCATCCAGGTGCACCGGGTTGCGGTCACCGGACATGGCGGCGAACAGCTGGATATCGCGTTCCTCGACCGTCTTGTCGAAGGTGGCGGTCTGGCCGACTTCCAGGTCGGCGTAGGGGGTATTGCTGAGGGTGTTCATAGCTGTTTCCGAATCCTGATCAGGCATGGTCGTTCGTACGGTTCTATATGGCGTCGAGGCTACGACAGCATGCCAGGGGTGGCCGAACCTTGCGCCAAGGGGCGGCATTCTAGGGGCTGTTGAGGTCGCAAGGCGAGTCGCATCGGTCTGCCGGGTGCTGGCGTGCGTCTGATATGAGGTCGCAGACCTGCCGGTGATGCCGCCTGTCCGGACAGGGCTGAGGCTTGCCCTGTATTCCGGTCCCATGGAGCATGCAGTGGCATGCCTTTGGGTGGGGGCCGCGTTCCAGAGCGGTTTTGTCATTTATCGGTTTGTGACTAATTGTTTATTAATGGTCATATAGTGTCTTTTTGTTCTTGTTTTGGCTCTATTCGCCCTGTTTTAAAGCTGATAACCTCGGGTCACTTTTGGCTGGAATCATTGCCAGAACGCAGACAAACAACAAAAAACAGCCGCCGCTTGCGCGGTGAAATAGCTGTCTCTCAGGAGTGGGTTCCATGACCGATAATTTCTGGAAGGACAAGTATCCCGTCGGTATTGCCAGCGAAATCGATCCAGACACATATCCGAACATCCAGTCCGTGCTCCGGCAGTCTTGCGAGCGTTTCGCGGATAAACCAGCCTTCAGTAACCTCGGCAAGACCCTGACCTATGGCGAGCTCTACAGGCTTTCCGGAGACTTCGCCGCCTATCTCCAGCAACACACCGACCTGGTGCCGGGCGATCGCATCGCGGTCCAGCTACCCAATGTCCTGCAATACCCCGTGGTGGTGTTCGGCGCCTTGCGCGCCGGCCTGATGGTGGTCAACACCAATCCGCTGTACACCGCACGGGAGATGGAACACCAATTCAATGATTCCGGCGCCAAGGCACTGGTGTGCCTGGCGAACATGGCGCACCTGGCCGAGCAGGTCCTGCCCAGGACCAGCCTCAAGACCATCGTCGTGACCGAGGTCGGCGACATGCTGCCGCCGCTGAAGCGCTTCCTGGTCAATGCGGTGGTCAAGCATGTGAAGAAGATGGTGCCGGCCTACGACCTGCCGTCTTCCATCGGTTTCCTGCGGGCGATGGCCCTGGGGCATGGCCAGACGGTGCGCGAGGCCGAACCTGACGGCGAAGATGTCGCCGTGTTGCAGTACACCGGCGGCACCACCGGCGTGGCCAAGGGCGCGATGCTGACGCACCGCAACCTGATCGCCAACATGCTGCAGTGCAAGGTGCTGATGGGTTCCAACCTGAATGAAGGCAGCGAAGTGCTGATCGCGCCGCTACCGCTCTACCATATCTACGCCTTTACCTTTCACTGCATGGCGATGATGCAGTGTGGCAACCACAACATCCTCATCACCAACCCGAGGGACTTGCCAACCTTTATCAAGGACCTGGGCAAGTACCGTTTCACCGGTTTCGTCGGCCTGAATACGCTGTTCGTCGCGCTGTGCAACAACGAAAGCTTTCGCAAGCTGGATTTCTCTGCGCTGAAGGTGACCATTTCCGGCGGCATGGCCTTGCAGCGCGCCACCGCCGAGCGTTGGCAGCAGGTGACCGGGTGTGCGGTCTGTGAAGGCTATGGCCTGACCGAGACCAGTCCCGTGGCATCGGTCAATCCGATCCAGAAGATCCAGATCGGCACCATCGGTATCCCGGCGCCTTCGACTCTGTTCAAGGTCATCGACGACGAAGGGCGCGAACTGCCGCTGGGTGAGATTGGCGAGCTGTGCGTGCAGGGACCGCAGGTCATGAAAGGCTACTGGCAGCGCCCCGACGCCACCGCCGAAGTGCTCGATGCCGACGGCTGGTTGAAGACCGGGGATATCGGACTGATCCAGGAAGATGGCTATATACGCATCGTCGACCGCAAGAAGGACATGATTCTGGTCTCTGGCTTCAACGTCTATCCGAACGAACTGGAGGATGTGCTGGCGACGCTGCCCGAGGTTCTGCAATGTGCGGCCATCGGTATTCCCGACGAGCGTTCGGGCGAGTCGATCAAGCTGTTCGTGGTGACCCGACCCGGCAAGAGCCTGACCAAGGAACAGGTGATGAAGCACATGCACGATAACCTCACCGGTTACAAACGGCCGAAAGTGGTCGAGTTCCGTGACAGCCTGCCGACGACCAATGTCGGCAAGATCCTGCGCCGCGAATTGCGTGACGAAGAGTTGCGCAAGGCCGGGCTCAAGTAACTGCCGCCGGGGAGGTGGGCCATGCCCGCTCGCCCGGCCACCACCCCGGAGGTTTTCATGGCCGTATCAAGAGTCTTCGTCACGCTGGCGCTGGCGTGTGCCAGCGGTGCTGCCCTGGCTGGCGAATGCCCTGCATTGCTGCAACATGAGCTGCCCAAGCTCCGCTCCAAGGAGATCGTCAACTTCTGCGAGCAGTTCAATGGCAAGGCGCTGGTGGTGGTCAATACCGCCAGCCACTGTGGTTTCACACCGCAGTTCAAGGGACTGGAGGCGCTTTACCAGCGCTTCAAGGCGGATGGGCTGGAAGTGGTCGGCGTGCCTTCGGATGATTTTTTCCAGGAGGACAATGACGCCGAGAAGACGGCCGAAGTGTGCTACGTCAACTATGGTGTGACCTTCACCATGACCCAGACCCAACCCGTGCGCGGCCGCGATGCCACGCCGCTGTTCCGCGAACTGGCCGAGCAGGCCGGCAAGGCGCCGAGCTGGAACTTCTACAAGTACGTGGTCGACCGCCACGGGCAGGTAGTCGCCAGTTTCTCGAGCAAGGTCAAGCCGGATGATCCGCAACTGATCGAGGCGGTGCAGAAGGCACTGTCCAACTGAGGCCGTTCTGTCTGAAACCACAGGGCGCGCCGCTCTGGTGCGCCCTGCGAGCGACTTGCCAGCAGGTCTTTTTTCAACGGCCTGCTAGAGCGGCAGCCCGGCCTTGACCCGGTACTGGTTGCGAACGGGTGTCGCGTACTGCTGGATCAGGTAAGGGCGATGTTCGGCGGGGCAGGCTTGCAGGCGTTTGTTCCATTCAGCCTGGGCACGTCCCAGTTCATCGCTGGAGAACAGTGCCGAGATGTCCGGCACGTCCAGTTGCGGGTCGCGCTCATCCCAACTGGCATAGGCCAGGTAGTGGGCCGGGAACAGCCGGTAACCTGACAATATCTGCTGGTCCATGGCGTTGGCCAGTTGCTTGGCGTCTTCCTCGGGTGCGCCCACCGGCTGGCCGAAGTGCACATGGACCCTGCCTTTGTAGCCGGTGATGCCGAGCGCGATGCTGGTGTCATCTTCCCCCGGCGTCTTCTGGTAGCTACCGGTGCTGGCTCGGATGAACAGTTCGCGGGCCTTGGCCTGGTCGCAGGGGTCGTATTCGTAGCTGATCGACACCGGCACCACGTGCAGGGCCGCCAGGGTCTCGGCGAAGACTTCGTCCTTGCGGCTCATGTGCAGCATCTTGAGGATCGCCGAGTCGGTGCGGTCGTCACCGTCCTTGGCGCGCCCTTCGGCCTGGGCGATCCAGATCGACTCGCCATCGTTGCGGATCGAGTGGTTGATGTAGGCGGAGAGCGTCTGGTAGGCCGCCAGTTTTTCCCGGCGCCCGGTGAGCGAGCGTTGCACGATGAAGCTTTTGTTCAAGCGCATCAGGTCGCTGACGAAGGGACGTTGCAGCAGGTTGTCGCCAATCGCGATCCTCGGGGTGCGCATACCTGTCTGGAAGAGCGCGTAATTGACGAACGCCGGGTCCATCACGATATCCCGGTGGTTGGCCAGGAACAGGTAGGGTTGGCCGATTTGCAGGCCATCCAGGCCCGAGTAGGTCACCCCGTCGGTGGCGCGGGAGATGGTGCGCTCCACATAGGACTCTATGCGCTGCTGCAGCATGTCCACCGAGTGGATGCCATCGAATTCCTTGTGCAGTTTCCGCGAAATCAGGGGTTTGAGCAGCCAGCCCAGCGGCCCGGCGAGCTTCGGGAAGCGGAAGCGGGCGAGGATATCGAGGAACTCGCGGTCGGCGAAAAGACGCGACATGACTGCGGGGACTTCTCTGTCGTTGTAAGGGCGGATGGCTTCGAATTCGTCCATCATGGTCTCTGTGTGGGTTGCTGCGGATAAGGCCCTGGGGGCCGTCTGGTGGCGATTATACCGGTAAGTCGCCGCCGTCGACGGCTTGTATCCCCATGTCTCTTGTGTGTTTTCGCGGCATTCGGTGGCGGTGGACTCGCGATGCTCCACGTCCGCGCACGCCGTTCCCCTGCACAGTACAATACGCCCCCCTCCATGCCCTGGCCTTGCTCATGACCCCCGACGCCCTTGGTTTCCTGCAGCAGCATCTGACACAGGCCCTGGCCTCGGTGCCGGATGAGGTACGGCGGCTGTTCCATGGGCGTGGCAGACGCTGGCCGGGGCTGGAGCAGATCACGGTGGACTGGTTGCAGGGACGGGTACTGGTCGCCCTGTTCCGTGAACCGCTGCCGGAGCAGTTGGCTGCATTGGAACGGATGCTGCTCGAGCTGACCCGTTCCCAGGCCTGGCACATCAGTGGTGCGCATGCACTGTTGGTGCAGCAGCGCTATCGCCCGGACAGTACGACCCGCTGGCTGCTGGGCGACGAAGAGCAAGGCTGCCAGGTGCGTGAAGATGGCCTGGCATTTCGCCTGGACCTCGGGCGTAACCAGAATATCGGGTTGTTCCTGGACATGCGCTATGGGCGGCGCTGGGTTCGGGAGCAGGCGGCGGGGCGGCGGGTGTTGAATCTGTTCGCCTATACCTGCGGGTTTTCGGTCGCGGCGATTGCCGGTGGTGCCGAGCAGGTGGTGAACCTCGACATGGCCCGGGCGGCCTTGGCGCGCGGGCGCGAGAACCATCGTCTGAACGATCACGACCTGAGCCGAGTGAGCTTTCTCGGACATGAACTGTTCCGATCCTGGGGCAAGGTCAATCGACTCGGCCCCTACGACCTGATCATCATCGACCCGCCGTCTTTCCAGAAGGGCAGCTTCGCCTTGGGCAAGGATTACCAGAAGATCCTGCGACGCCTTCCCGAACTGCTGAGCGAGCAGGGCCAGGTGCTGGCCTGTGTCAACGATCCGGCGACCGCGACATCTTTCCTGATCGAGGGCATGGCGCAGGAAGCCCCTGAGTTGCAGTTCTGCCAGCGCCTGGATAACCCGCCCGAGTTCGAGGACATCGATCCCGAGGCCGGCTTGAAGGTGTTGGTGTTCGCTCGTCACTGATTGATTACCCCCAGCATCGTTTCAGGTCACCCTGGCCGCTGTGGCTGCGACTGCCCAGTGCGTCGAGGCTGAGCGTGCCGCAGTCGGGGTCATGCACGCGCGGGATCGCCAAGAGTCGGTAGCCTCCCGGCCCCTCGTTCACCACCGCCTGGTAATGCCCGTGGCTCGATACCGCCAGGCCCAGATGCCTCAGGTCGGTTTCATCGGTGAGATAGCGGTTGGAATGGGCGAAGCTGGCCTCCTGGCGTGCCGCCAGTTCCAGCAGCAGGCTGCGCCCTTCGCTACGCAAGGCCTGCAGTCGGTAATGCCTGTAGTCGGGATAGGCGAGTGTGACCAGCGTCGCCACGATGGCCAGGACGACCAGCAACTCGATCAGGCTGAAGCCGGCTGCTGGCGTTCGGTTGGTGGCGCTCATCGGTATCCCTCCGGGAGCATCATCCAGCTCTGCCGTTGAACAGGGTCTATCTCTTCGCTCAGGTCGTAGCCTGTGATGGAAGAGCCTACGTTGACGAACAGCATCCCTCCGCTGGCCAGTGTGAATCCGGCCCCTGTACTTTCAAGGGCGACCGCAGCCGTATGGCCGCTGTCGGGAGCGATCTTCTCGATGCGGCCGCCGTTCCGGGCATCTATGGCATGAATCCGTGCCGGGGACTCGTTCGTGCAGGCGAGCGGGTCGTGCGACTGGCTGCTGAACAGCAGGGTGTGATGGTGGCGGGTCATGCCGGCGATGATCTGGCCGCCTGTTCCGGCGCCCTCTGTCGGCAGGTCGAGTTTCCAGCCCCGGTGCGCGGCTGGCGGTTCGTCGTGCGATGGGCCTTGCCCGGTGCCCAGGTATTGGCTGAGCAGGTTGCTGCGTCTGGCGCCGGTATCGCTTTGCCGGGTCGCCTGGCCTTTGGTCTTGCGGTCGTGGATGGCGTAGAGGCTCGCGTCCGGTGCCGGTTCGGTCTCGTCTTGGCCGATGGGGCGCCTGCCGGTACCCAGCAGAATCAGGTAGCCCAGTCCTTCCGGATGGCGGATCAAGGTGGGCGGCAACAGGATGGGTTGGCGCCGGCCTTGAGCATCATGGGCACTGAACAGCGGGGAGGCCTGGTAGGCAAGCTTGAAGTCCGAGGGCTGCACCGGGCCGATGCTGGATGGCGCGAGCGGGTCCGTCTCGCTTTCACGGGCGGGCCTGCCTGTAGGTATCAGGTCGAAGCGCCACAGGTTGCCTTGCAGGTCGCCTGCGTAGGCATAGTCGGCCAGGCCGTCACTGTTGTTGTCGGCGGCGCGGACACTGCCGAGGCCGTTGGGCGATGCGTCGGTCGAGGGTGTCGTCAGCTTGGCAAGCAGGCGGCCGCTGCGGATGTCGATGACGAGCAGTGCCGCCCGTGCATGGTGGCTGCCAGGGCCGTTACCTTGCAATACGGCCCACTGGCCGCTGTGCAGGCGGACGATCTCGGGGCGCGGCAGGCTGTAGCCAAGGTCGGGATCGCCTTGCTCGGCGCTGTCGTCGAACTCCCACAACAAGCGGATGGCATCCGGATCGGTGATGTCCAGGGCGAAGAGGGCGCGTCCTCCGGCCCCCAGGGTGCCGACCAGCACGCTACGCCAGCCGATGACATCGCCGAAGTAGGCATCCCGTACAACCGGCGAGCCATCGACGAAGAAGGCAGGCTGGTTTGCACCCAGGCGTCTGTCGGTCAGCCGGTACAGGTTGGCCATGACCGCGCTGGGGATAAAGGCGAATTCGGCAAGGCCGGTTTCCGCGTCGATGCCATGCAGCATGCCGTCATTGGCGCCGATGTAGAGGCGCTGCCTGCGCGGACCTGTTCCCGAAGGCGACTGGCGAAACCCATCGTAGCTGCGGTAACTGTCGCGGGGTTCGCGGTTCTCGATGGCATCGGCCAGGTGAGCCAGGTAGGGCGGCGGCGACACAAGGACGGGGCTGGCATTGTGGATGGCGCCGATCATGCTGGCGCGCTGGCGAAACGGGGCCTGTCCGGTGCCCTCGTGCTGGCGCTCTCCAAGAATGTATTCAAGGCGCTCCCGGCCACGGCCATCTGGAAGAGCTGATGCAGCCTCGGGGTTTCTGTGCAGTATGCTCTGCTGCTCGTTATCCAGGTTGTCCCAGGTGAAGGGTTTGAGGCCGCTGTCCGCTGTCGTGTCGGCGATCCTGATATTCAGCCGAGCGCCCTGGTTGCGCTCCCTGGCAGACCACTGGCGGCTGTTCGAGCCATTGGCCGTCCAGCGGTGTCGCTGAAGGTCGCCTGTCCAGTCCGTGCAGGAGAAACCACTGCTGTAGACGCTGTAGGCCAGTCCATCCGGCGTCATCCGGGCCGCCACGTCTGGACGGGCCGGTGCGGTTTGTAGCGTGTCGGCACCGACCTGGCCGATTATCGAGGCCACGACTGCCATGATCGACAGGGTGCATCGCATCAGTCGGCAGGGGCGTTCAAGGCGTTTCATCTTCGACGCGCCCCCGTGTACTGACCCGCAGCGTGGAGCGCAGGGTGATCGAGCGTTTGCCCTGCTCGGCGCGGCTGTTCATTTCATAGTGGAAGGTGCCCGTTCCCAGCAGGGGATCGCCGTACTCGGGGTTTTCCGTCTCCGCCCGCTGCTCGCTGCCTGGTATGGCCAGTGCGTACCAGTGGACCTGCGGGCCGATCACCTCCGAGCCATTCGGCAGATACACCTTGCGCACGCTGAAATCGGCCTGGTAGTGCGGTTGGCGCGCGAGCAGGCAATGGGCGGAGCAGGTTTGCTGGGGCTCCAGGGGCACAGCCTGGCTTGTCTGCCATTCCGCTGCCTTGAGGCCGGCCTCGGCAGCGGCCAGCAGTCGTTGTCGCTCGCCGAAATGGGCGCTGAGGCGTGTCTCCAGGGCGGCACTGCGTATGCCCGCGCTGATCAGGGCGGTGAGTGCCAGCAGGAGTGCCAGGGCCGGTAGCAGGGTCATGCCGGCTTGCCGGTGCTGCGATGATCGGGCGTTCATGGCTGGATATTCCTCAGGGCCAGGGTGACGCCGAAGTCGCGGGGCCGGTGCCTACCAGGTTGGGCATCGGTCTTGTCGGCGCAGGTCGCATCCAGGCTCGGCGGACTTCCGGCCTTTTGTGTACTGACCAGGCAGGCACGGTAGCGGATGGCCCGTATCGTCTGGCCTGGGGTGGGGGTGCTATTGAAGTGGAGGCCTGCGGTATCTCCGCCATTGGAGGCGCCATATTCGAAGCGCAAACGTTCTATGCCCTGGGCGATGGCGTCGCCGTTGCAGCGCAGTTCGTGGGTCTGGGCGTCGAATGAGAACAGGGATATGACGGGTTGGCCTGGGTAGGTGCTGTAGGGTGACGGCGGGACGTTGTCGATGGCTTTGCCATCGCAGCCATGACTGCCTGGGAGCGCAGGCTGGTAACGCAGGCAGAAGCTGCTGTCGTCGATATGGGCGATGGTCTGGCCGCTCGCCAAGGCACAGTGCTTGCCGGCCGCGCTGAATTGCTGGGCGGAGAAGATGTTTTCGACGGCCTGGTCGGGTTGGCGCCTGTAGCCTGCCTTGGCTATTTCCTGTTCCAGCAGGAGGAAGAGATGGCGGCTGTCTTCGAGATGTTCCAGTTGGTTCTGCTGGCGCAGGTAATGGAGTCGGGTCTCGGCATGGAGTTGGCTGATGCCGAGCAACAGGCTGCTGCCGATGGCCAGGCAGAGCAGGAGTTCGGTCAGCGAGAGGCCCGCCTGGCGCTCTCGGGCTTGGGCGTTCAGACCACTCATGGCTCGGTTCTCAGGCGATAGCGGCAGGTGGCTGTGGGCTGTTCGCCCGGTAACGCGCAGCCATTGCCGGCGGGCTGCCAGGCCAGTTGCAGTTCCAATGACGAACCGCCGTTGCAGAGGCCTGACTGTGACGAGTGGCACAAGTGGAATTCGTGTTCCAGTGCCCGGGCCGCTGCGAGCTTGTTTTCCACGTCCAGCGCCCAGCAAGCGATTCGCTGGGCGATCGTCAAGGGAGATCCCGAAGCTTGGCAATCGTCCAATGCGACGTCGCTGGCGGGCAGTCGCTCGAAGTGATAGGCCGGCGCGTTGGCGGCATCGGCGCGCAGTTGCTCCAACAGGTCCTGGGCCAGGAGGATGGCGCTCTGGTGCTGGGTCGCCATCAGGGTGTGACGTATCGCCTTGCCTTGCAGGGCCGCCAGACCGAGCAGTCCGGTGCTGGTCAGGAGCAGGGTCATCAGCAGTTCGACAAGGCTGAAGCCTTGCCTGTAGGGAGAAGTGGCCATCGCGCAATCCTTGCTTGGGCATGCGTGGATTATTGCGGGGTGGTGCATGCTTTTCCGTGATGCAGTCGAGGTTTTGGCGTATTCACCGCGTGGGCGGGGTGCACAGTTCGGCCTTGGCGCTGTTTTCCTGCGGGGTCGTCGTTTTCAGGCGTCCCTGGCGGTTGAGGACCAGTTGCCAGGCGACTTTCCCGCTTCGGCACTGGTAGAAACGCCCGTTGCCCGTGGGGCTGGTGCCATTGGGCAGGAAGCGCACGCGCCGGGCGAAACCGCTCCAGCGCAGAGGCTCGCGGGTCGCCAGTCGGTGATGCAGCAACACTTCATTCTGTGCCGGTCGGTGCAACGTCCAGCCGGCGGCCCAGTCGTCATCGCAGCCCTCGGCCTGTGCCGAACCGCAGAGTTCGACGCTGTCGCCGCCCAGCACGGCTTGGGCGCGTGCGTGCTGCAGGGTGTTGCGCAACTGTGCGAGCACGGCCTGCTGGCGATGTTGCGTGACCATCTGCAGCAGTGGCTGGGTGCCCAGGCCGACCAGCGTGCCGAGCAGCGCGAGGACCAGCAGCAATTCCCCAAGGGTGAAGGCAAGTTGCCGCTCATACCGTGGGTGCTTTGGACGTATCATGTTCGCCTGCCAATATTTTTTGTCGTGGGTCCTGTGTTGTAGCCCGGTTCGTCATTCGCTCGAGGTGTGAATCGCGGAAATGTGACGCAGGTAACGGGGGATGTGTGAATAGAGAAACAGTTGTAGTAGGCGCTGGTGTCATAGGCCTGTTGTCGGCCTATTGCCTGGCGCAGGCGGGGGAGCCCGTGGTAGTGCTGGAAGCGGGTTCGGTGGGGAGTGAGTCGTCGTGGGCGGGGGGGGGCATCGTTTCGCCGCTCTATCCCTGGCGCTACAGCGAGGCGGTGACGGCGCTGGCGCACTGGTCGCAAGCCTACTACCCGCGCCTGGGGGCCGAACTGCTGGCGGAGACCGGCATCGACCCGCAGGTGCATGAAACCGGCCTGTACTGGCTGGACCTCGAGGATGAGGCCGAGGCGCTGGCCTGGGCCGAGCGTCAGCAGCGGCCGCTGCGCAAGGTCGCGATGGAGGCGGTGCAGCAGGCCGTACCGCCGCTTGGTGCGGGTTTTTCCTCGGCGATCTTCATGGATGGCGTGGCCAATGTGCGCAATCCGAGGATGTTGCAGTCGCTGCGTTCCGCGCTGCTCAAGTTGCCGAATGCGCGGGTGCTGGAGCATTGCCAGGTCAAGGGCTTCGTCCGCGAAGGTTCGCGCGTGGTGGGTGTCGATACGCTCAAGGGCGAGGTGCGCGGGCAGCGCGTGCTGGTGGCTGCGGGAGCCTGGAGTGGCGAGTTGCTGGCCGGCCTGGGCATCTACCTGCCGGTGAAACCGATGAAAGGGCAGATGATTCTCTACAAGTGCGACAAGGACTTCCTGCCGAGCATGGTGATGGCCCATGGTCGCTATGCCATTCCCCGGCGCGACGGGCATATCCTGGTCGGCAGCACGCTGGAGGATGTCGGTTTCGACAAGCAACCGTCGGAGGAGGCGTTGCTCAGCCTCAAGGCTTCGGCCTGCGAACTGCTGCCGGCACTGGACGGTGCCACGGTGGTCAAGCACTGGGCGGGACTGCGCCCTGGCTCGCCGGAGGGGATTCCCTATATCGGGCCGGTCGAAGGCCACGAAGGGCTCTGGCTGAACACCGGGCACTTCCGCAATGGCCTGGTGCTGGCGCCGGCGTCCTGCCAGGTGCTGCTGGACCTGATCCTGCAGCGCGACGGCGAGATCGATCCGACGCCCTATCTTCCGAATGGCCGGTTATGAGACGTTTCAGCGAAACACTGGCGGGTGAGCGAGGTGAACGTGGCTAAGAAGGGCAGTTCTTTTTCCGATCTGGGAACTCTGGTGTATTCCACCGACGGCGGTCGGCAGCGGCCCCAGTCCGAGCCGCCGAAGCTGCCGGAAGGCGATGGTATCGCCCGTGTGCGGCGCGAGAGCAAGGGGCGTGGCGGCAAGACAGTCACCACCATCGCTGGCGTGCCCCTGCTGCCCGACGCGTTGAAGGCGCTGGCAGGCGAACTGAAACGCCGTTGTGGTACAGGTGGCTCGCTCAAGGACGGGGTGATCGAGATCCAGGGCGATCATGTCCAGGTGCTGATCGACGAGTTGCTGCAACGCGGTTTCAAGGCGAAGAAGTCCGGCGGTTGAGGCGTTTGCCCGTTTACCCGGTCCAACCCCTGTGTGCACTCATTTGGAAGGAGGCTTAGATGCCTGCAAGACGTACGCGCAAAGACGATGGTAGCCAATGGACCGCTGCGGACAGCCGCAGTGTCTACGGTATTCGCCATTGGGGCGCCGGGTATTTCGCGATCAGTGACGCCGGTCGGGTCGAGGTGTTGCCGCGCGGCCCACAGGGCACGCCGATCGACTTCACCGCGCTGATCGAGCAACTGCGCGAGGCCGGGCTGTCGCTGCCGCTGCTGGTGCGCTTCCCGGATATCCTGCAGGACCGTGTGCGCCAGCTCACCGGCGCTTTCGACGCCAATATCCAGCGCTTGGAGTACGGTGCGCGCTACACCGCGCTGTACCCGATCAAGGTCAATCAGCAGGAGGCGGTGGTGGAGAACATCATCGCCACGCAGAACGTCTCCATCGGCCTGGAGGCGGGCTCCAAGCCCGAGCTGATGGCGGTACTGGCGCTGGCGCCGAAGGGCGGCACCATCGTCTGCAACGGCTACAAGGACCGTGAGTTCATCCGTCTGGCGCTGATCGGGCAGAAGCTCGGGCACAGCGTGTTCATCGTCATCGAGAAAGAGTCCGAGGTGGCGCTGCTGATCGAGGAAGCCGCCGAGCTCAAGGTCACGCCGCAGATCGGCCTGCGTGTGCGCCTGTCCTCGCTGGCCTCGTCGAAGTGGGCGGACACCGGTGGTGAGCGCTCCAAGTTCGGTCTGTCCGCCGCGCAGTTGCTGACGGTGATCGAGCGCTTCCGCGCAGCGGGTATCGACCAGGGCATCCGCCTGCTGCACTTCCATATGGGCTCGCAGATCGCCAACCTGGCCGACTACCGCCAGGGCTTTCGCGAGGCCATCCGCTACTACGCGGAACTGCGCGCCCTGGGGCTGCCGGTCGACCATATCGACGTCGGCGGCGGGCTGGGGGTGGACTACGACGGCACCCATTCGCGCAATGCCAGCTCGATCAACTACGACATGGACGACTACGCCGGCACCGTGGTCGGCATGCTCAAGGAGTTCTGCGACCGCCAGGAGTTGCCGCACCCGCATATCTTCTCCGAGAGCGGGCGGGCGATGACCGCGCACCATGCGGTGCTGGTGATGCAGGTGACCGACATCGAACGGCACAACGACGAGGTGCCGCAGATCGACGCGGGGCTGGAGCTGCCGGAGATCGTCCAGTCGCTGGTCGACCTGCTCGGCCCGACCGACCCGGAGATGGTCACCGAGACCTACTGGCGCGCCACCCATTACCTGAGCGAGGCCGGCGCCCAGTACGCGTCGGGCAAGCTGTCGCTGGCGCAGAAGGCGCTGGCCGAGCAGAGCTACTACGCCATCTGTCGCCGCCTGTACAACCAGCTCAAGGCGCGCCAGCGCTCGCACCGTGCGGTGCTCGACGAGTTGAACGACAAACTGGCGGACAAGTACATCTGCAACTTCTCGGTGTTCCAGAGCCTGCCGGATACCTGGGCCATCGAGCAGATCCTGCCGATCGTGCCGTTGCAGCGCCTGGACGAGGAGCCGGTGCGCCGCGCCGTGTTGCAGGACCTGACCTGCGACTCGGACGGCAAGGTCAAGCAGTACATCGACGAGCAGAGCATCGAGAGCAGCATGCCGGTGCACGAGGTGCGGCCCGGCGAGGAATACTTCCTCGGTGTGTTCCTGGTCGGCGCCTATCAGGAAATCCTCGGCGACATGCACAACCTGTTCGGCGACACCGACTCGGTCAACGTCTACCAACGTGAGGACGGCAGCCACTACCACGCCGGCATCGAGACCCACGACACCATCGAGGACATGCTGCGCTACGTGCACCTGTCACCCGAGGAATTGATGACCTACTACCGCGACAAGGTGGCCAGCGCCCGGCTCGGCGCCCGGGAGCGCACCCAGTACATCGACGCCCTGCGCCTGGGGCTGACCCGTTCCTCCTACCTGACGCCCTGACTTCCAGGAGGGCCGTCCATCGGGCCAGTCGCATGCGGCTTTGCTCCCCTCGCCCATTTATGGGAGAGGGGCCGGGGGAGAGGGCTCTTGCGTCTGTTGCCCTCTCCCCAGCCCTCTCCCGCAAGCGGGAGAGGGGGTAGACGCATGCGTTGGCCTCTGTAGCGCTCTTCGCTACAGCTGTTGCGGTGAGCGCTACAGCTGTAGCGCCTCGTGGCAGGTGCCTTCTCCCTGACACTCCCCTGAACACCACGCTCCATGCGGTCTGTGCCCTGAAAGACGGAGCTGGCACAGCGGTTGCTCTGTTTCTCCCAACCCCTGATTCGAGCTCAGGGCGATAACAATAATCGGAGAAACCCCATGAGAGCGATTGGCCTCCCCATGCCTTCCAACTGCCCGCCGTCCGGCTGGCAATCCACCTTTCGGCTTCGCCCCTGCGCATTGTTCGTCGCTTTGCTGCTGGCGACGGGGCTGCCTGCCGCCCAGGCGGGCGAACGGCCCGCCAATGTCGATGGCCAGCGCATCATCGCCGCCGATCAGGAACCGGGTAACTGGATGAGCCACGGGCGTACCTATGACGAGCAGCGCTACAGCCCGCTCAAGGACATCACCGAGCGCAACGTCGACCAGCTCGGCCTGGCCTGGAGCTACAAGCTGGACATCGACCGGGGCGTGGAGGCCACGCCGATCGTCGTCGATGGCGTGATGTACACCACCGGGCCGTTTTCGGTGGTGTACGCGCTGGATGCCAGGAGTGGCGAGCTGATCTGGAAGTACGACCCGCAGTCGGACCGCAGCCGCGCTGGCGAGGCCTGTTGCGATGCGATCAACCGGGGCGTCGCGGTGTGGCAGGGCAAGGTCTATGTCGGCGTGCTGGACGGCCGCCTGGAAGCCATCGATGCCCGTACCGGCCAGCGTGTCTGGTCGGTGGACACCCGCGCCGATCATTCGCGCAGCTACACCATCACCGGCGCGCCACGGGTGGTGAACGGCAAGGTCGTCATCGGCAACGGCGGCGCTGAGTTTGGCGTGCGCGGCTATGTCACTGCCTACGATGCCGAGAGTGGCGAGCAGGCCTGGCGCTTCTACACCGTGCCGGGCGATCCGAAGCTGCCGCCCGAGGACCGTGCCATGGAGATCGCCGCCAAGACCTGGTACGGCGATGCGTTCGTCGAGCAGGGCGGCGGCGGTACCGCCTGGGACTCCTTCGCCTTCGACCCCGAGCTGAACCTGCTGTATATCGGCGTCGGCAACGGTTCGACCTGGGACCCGAAATGGCGCAGCCAGGCCAAGGGCGACAACCTGTTCCTGTCCTCCATCGTCGCGGTCGATGCCGACACCGGCGAATACGCCTGGCACTACCAGACCACGCCGGGCGACGCCTGGGACTACACCGCGACCCAGCACATGATCCTGGCTGAGCTGGAGATCGACGGCCGCGAGCGCAAGGTGCTGATGCAGGCGCCGAAGAACGGCTTCTTCTATGTCATCGACCGCGCCACCGGCGAGCTGATCTCGGCGGAGAACATCGTGCCGATCAACTGGGCCAAGGGCATCGACATGAAGACCGGCCGGCCCATCGTCGATGACGAGGCGGCGGCCTACTGGAAGGACGGCAAGCGCAAGCTGATCACGCCCGGTTTCTGGGGCGCCCACGATTGGCATCCGATGTCGTACAACCCGCAGACCGGGCTGGTCTATATCCCGGCGCACATCATGTCGGCCTATTACGAGCACATTCCGGATGCGCCCAAGCGCAACCCGTTCAAGAGCATGTACCAGCTCGGCCTCAAGACCGGGATGATGCCCGAGGGCGCCGATGAACTGCTGGAAATGGCCAAGACCTGGTCCGGCAAGCTGATCGCCTGGGACCCGGTCAAACAGGCTCCGGCCTGGGAAGTGCCCTATGTGACCATTTTCAACGGCGGCACCCTGACCACTGCCGGCAATCTGGTGTTCGAGGGCAGTGCCGATGGCCGGGTGATCGCCTATGCCGCCGACAGCGGACGCAAACTCTGGGAGCAGCCGGCGGCCAGCGGTGTGATGGCGGCGCCGATCACCTATTCGGTGGATGGCGAACAGTACGTCACCTTCATGGCCGGCTGGGGCGGTGCCTTTTCCACCTTCGCCGGCGCGCTGTCGCTGCGTGCCGGGGTGCAGCCGTTCGCCCAGGTGCTGACCTACAAGCTTGGCGGCACGGCCAAGCTGCGTGAGCCGAGCCCGCCAGCGGATGCGCCCAAGCCACCGCCCCTGACAGGCGATGCGGCGACCGTGGAGACGGGCGGCAAGCTGTATGACGCGCATTGCTCGCAGTGCCACGGCATCCATGCGGTGAGCGGTGGCGTCCTGCCCGACCTGCGCAAGCTGCCCGAAGAGGAGCACCAGCGCTTCCTCGGCACGCTGTTCGGCGGACGCATCCCCGATGGCATGCCGTCGTTCGCCGATGCCTTCACCCCCGAGCAGGTCGGCCAGATTCATCAGTACCTGATCAAGCGCGCCCACGACCTGCAGCAGGAGGGCGATGCCTGGACGCGTTTCAAACCCGAGTGACCCTTGTCCCGGCGTGTGCCGCCACGGCGCACGCCTGTCCGGATTTTCAGAGTGAGAACGACCATGAGCGATATCACCGTCTACCAGAACTACATCGATAATGCCTTCGTCGGCAGCGACAACCTGATCGACGTACGCAACCCGGCCAATGTCGAGTTGCTGGCACGCATTCCCGAGGCCTCGACCGCGCAGGTCGACCGCGCCATCGCTGTCGCCCGTGCTGCGCAGAAAGGCTGGGCGGCCAAGCCTGCGATAGAGCGGGCCGGCTACCTGCGGCGCATTGCGGAAAAGGTGCGCGCCAATGCCGGACGGCTGGCGCGCATCATCACCGCCGAGCAGGGCAAGGTGCCGGCGCTGGCGGAGGTCGAAGTCAACTTCACCGCCGATTACCTGGACTATATGGCCGAGTGGGCGCGCCGCCTGGAAGGCGAGGTGCTGACCAGCGATCGTGCCGGCGAGCATATCTTCCTGTTGCGCAAGCCGCTGGGTGTGGTGGCCGGCATCCTGCCGTGGAATTTCCCGTTCTTTCTTATCGCGCGCAAGATGGCGCCGGCCTTGTTGACCGGCAACACCATCGTCATCAAGCCCAGCGAGGAAACACCGATCAACTGCTTCGAATTTGCCCGTCTGGTTGCGGAAACCGACCTGCCGAGCGGCGTGTTCAACGTGGTCGGCGGCACAGGCGCGGGGGCGGGCAGTGCGCTGACCAGTCATGCCGGCGTCGACCTGATCAGCTTCACCGGCAGCGTCGGCACCGGCTCGCGGATCATGGCCGCCGCCGCGCCAAACATCACCAAGCTGAACCTGGAACTGGGCGGCAAGGCACCGGCCATCGTGCTGGCCGATGCCGATCTGGAACTGGCGGTGAATGCCATCAAGGCCTCGCGGGTGATCAACAGCGGACAGGTGTGCAACTGCGCCGAGCGCGTCTATGTCGAGCGCAAGGTGGCCGATGCCTTTATCGAGCGCATCGGTGCGGCGATGGCTGCGACGCGCTACGGTGACCCGCAGGTCGATGCCAACCTGGACATGGGGCCGCTGATCAACCAGGCCGGTCTCGACAAGGTGGCGCAGATGGTGCGCACGGCAGTCGGGCAGGGTGCCCAGGTGGTGACGGGTGGGGCGGTGGCGGACCTGGGCAAAGGGTTCCACTACCAACCGACGGTGCTGGCCGGTTGCCGCGCCGAGATGGAGATCATGCGCCAGGAGGTGTTCGGCCCGGTGCTGCCGATCCAGATCGTCGACAGCCTGGACGAAGCCATCGCGCTGGCCAACGACAGCGACTACGGGCTGACCTCGTCCCTCTACACGCGCAACCTCAGCGCCGCCCTCAAGGCCAGTCGCGAGCTGGACTTCGGCGAGACCTATATCAACCGCGAGAACTTCGAGGCGATGCAGGGCTTCCATGCCGGCACGCGCAAGTCGGGTATCGGCGGCGCGGATGGCAAGCACGGGCTGTACGAATACACCCATACCCATGTGGTGTACGCGCAGGAGTGACCCGGACGGCAAGCCTCAGGCCTGAGGCTTGCCGCTTCACGGGTAATCGTTGGGTGGCACGATGCCGTGCTTCTTCATGCGCCGGTACAGGGTGGAGCGGGCGATGCCGAGGTCCGCAGCGACGGCGCTGATATTCCAGCGCCGCTCGCGCAGGGTCTCCTGCAACTGGCTGGCCTCATCGTGTGCCGAGCCGGACGGGCCATCGAGCAACTGGGGAGGATTCGCCGCCCTGCCGCTTTGTTGCAGTTCCGGTGGCAGGCAGTCCAGGCTGATGCGCCCCTGCTCGGCCAGGGCCGTGGCGTAGCGCAGGCTGTTGAGCAACTGGCGGATATTGCCGGGCCAGGCCTGGCGCAGCAGCAGCGCACGGGCATCGTCGTCCAGCAGCAGGCCGGGCGCCAGGTCGCGTAGCAGGCTGTCGACCAGGGCATCGCGGTCACTGCGCTCGCGCAGCGGTGGCAGGTTGAGGGTCATGCCGCCAAGGCGGTAGAACAGGTCTTCGCGGAACTGCTTGCCCTGGATCATGCTGGCCAGGTCCTGGTGGGTGGCGGAGATCACCTGGATATCCAGCGGCGTCGGTGACTCGGCCCCGAGGGAGAGGATTTCCCGTTCCGCCAGTACCCGCAGCAGCCGTGTCTGCAAGTGCGCCGGCATGTCGCCGATCTCGTCGAGAAAGAGCGTGCCACCATTGGCCAGTTCCAGCTTGCCCTTCATGCCCTTGCGGTTAGCACCGGTGAAGCTACCGCCGCGATAACCGAATAGTTCGCTCTCGATCAGGCTTTCCGGAATCGCCGCGCAATTGAGCGCGACGAACGGGCCATTGTGCCGGGCACTGGCCTGGTGGATGGCGCGGGCGAAGGCTTCCTTGCCGGTGCCGGTTTCCCCGTTGATGAGGATGGCGATGTCCTTGTCCAGCACCTTGCGCAACCGGCGCACGCCCTCTTGCAGGCGGGCATCGCCGCCGGCCAGCCGCTCCAGCCCGGGGTGGTCATGCGCCTGGGGACGCCTGGCCACGGTGCTGCGGCTGCTCGGCGTGGCCGGCGTGCGCAGGCCGATGTCCAGCAACCCTTCGTCGATCCGGGCGCGCAGCCGTACGCCCCGTGCGCCGCCGTGGCTCAGGCTCAGCAGTTCGTCGATGCCAGCCGGCAGCAGTTGTTCGATGGAACTGCCAAGCAGATCAAGATGGTGCTGTTGCTGGTAAGTGGTGAAGGCTGCGTGGTTGGCGCCGATGATGCGGCCCTGTTCGTCCAGCGCGAGCAGTTGCTCGTTGGCCAGGTCGGCGATGTCTTCGTGGGCCTTGAGGGAGAGCGTCAGCCGGTCGCGGTAGCGCTGGCGGAAACTGGCGTTCTCGATCAGGCGAGCGTAGAGGATCACCAGTTGCAGGGTCAGGTATTGCGATTCCTTGGGGCCGTCGCTGTTCAGGCAGGTGGCGTTCAGGCAGCCGCGCAGATTGTTCTGTGCATCGTAGATCGGTGCCACCGAGCAGCTCAGGCGGAAGTTGGACACCAGGAAGTGTTCCTGCCGATGGATGGTCATCGGCTGGCCCGCTGCCAGGGTGGTGCCGATGCCGTTGGTGCCGGCGATGGATTCGTCCCAGCGGGTGCCGACCATCAGGCCGGCGCGGGTGTAGGTTTCCTGCTGGCGGGGCAGTCGGGTGTCCAGGGTCACGCCCTGTTCGTCGCTGAGCAGCACGGCGAAACCGGCCGGGTTGACGCGCTTGGCCAGCCCGCTCAGGCCCTGGCCGGCGATGGCCAGGTAGTCCTGGTGCTGCAACTGGTGTTCGCGGATTTCCGCGGCAGTGAGGACGGTCTTCTCGGCCTGGCCATGGGGGTCGAGGCGGTGCTGCATGACGCTGCGGTACCAGGAGCGGGCGATCAACCCGTCGGGGCTGATGCCTCGACCGGGAAAGTGATCGGCGACGAAGGCGGCAAGGTCGCTCGGGGCGGTTTCCAGGGCATGACGGGTCATGGGCACTCCCGTGGGCCGCGAGGCGTGCTGCGGCCTATTTTTGTTCTGGTGAGGTCGTGGATTGCTTCCTGCGGGCAGGTCAACGATACATCGCTATGGCGCAGCATACAGTCATCCGTTGGATGAATGGTGCGTGGCGGAGCGGGAATCCTCCGTGCCAGCGCCGCCAGCACGGAGGGCTTGCTTCAGAAACGGTATTCGACGGTGCCCTGCACGGTGCGGCCACGGCCCAGGGTGTAGGAGAGGTAGTCGCCGTACTGGGTGACATAGGCCACGTTGGTCAGGTTCTCCACCGAGCCACGCAGGGTCAGGCTGTCGCTTACCTTGAAACTCGCGTACAGGTCGTAGAGGGTGTAGGCGGCCCAGTCGGCATCATAGATGTTCTGGATATAACCACCGTAGTTATTTGTTTTGAGGTCAGATTGATAGCCGGGGGTGTAGCGGACGATCACACCGGCATCCAGCCGCCGGTCGAAGGCGCGTCCCCCCAGGGTCAGCGAGCCACGGTCGCCGGGGCGTTGCTGGGTCGAGGTGAAGGCCTGTGCCATCTGGCAATTGGAGTAATTGGCACTGTCGACCGGCTCTTCGTAATAATTACCCGCACTGCCTCCCACGGTTACCTGGCCACCGAGGTAACGAACCACCGAGCAAAAGTCGTTCTCACCAATCATCCGCGTCCAGCTCAGGCTGGTGTAGGCGAAACCGGCATCATAGTCGAGCTGGAACTCCAGTCCACGGAAGCGCATGGTCGCCAGGTTGTTGACATAGGCGGTATCGCCCATGTTGGCCACCGGGCTGTAGCCTGGCAGGCCACGGCCTATGGCTTGGTAGATATAGTTGTCGATCTTGCTGTCGAACCAGGCCAGTTTGGCGCCCAGGCGATCCTCGCTGAACAGCAGGCCGTTGTGCAGGGTGTTCATGCCCACTTCCCATGAGCGGGAGCGTTCCGGGTCGAGGAAAGGGTTGGGGTAGACACTGTCGGACGTGTGGGCACTGCCCATTGCCAGCGTCTCGGTAGTGGCTGCCGGACGCCAGGCCTTGCCGTAGTTGGCAAACAGTTCCAGCCAGTCGAGACCGGGCTTGATCGCGATGGCCAGGGTGGGCGACAGCTTGCCCGCTTCGCGGTCCACGTCGTATTCCTGCCAGGACCTGATTGTGCCGGGACAACGGCTGATCCGCGTCTCGGTGCAAGGGTTGTCGATGGTGAAGGGCAGTCTTTTTACCGTCAGGCCGGTAATGCCGCGCAGGCGATAGCGGTCGTAGCGCAAGCCGGCCTGCAGCGTCAGCCAGTCGTCGTAGCCGTAGTCCAGGCTGGCGAACAGGCTGCTCATGGTGCGTTTCCCGGTGGGTGTCACGCTGCTGGCCACTTCTCGGGTGGAGTCGCTGCTGGCCTTGTCGTGGAAGATGTCGAGGCCGTAGTTGGCGCTCAACTGGTGGCCGTCCAGGGTCGAGAGCAGTTGCGAGGTGTTGTCCAGTTGCAGGCCGTAGGTCTGCACGCGGGTGTCGATCTGGTAGCTCAGCGTGCGACTGACGACGTCGCTGTCATCGTCGGTGTCGACGTGGTAGAGCTTGGCCTTGAGGTCCAGCCAATCGTTGTCCTGGGGTTGCAGGCTGTAGTCTAGCGCAAGGTTGCGCGACAGCACGTTGCTCTTGCCGGCGTAGCTCCAGGCCGGGTCGGTGTTGCCCAGGGTACCGGCGTTGGGCGAGGACACCTGGGTCTGCAGGTAGCTCAGTTGCACGCGCTGGTCGCCGGGCAGGTTCAGGCCGAACTTGGCCATGCGCGAACGCATGGTGTACTCGGAGTAGAGGACTTCGCTCTTGACCCGGTCGAGGAACTGCGCGCGTGCGGCATCGCTCATCAGGTCGGAGATGCGGATGCCGCTGATGTCGCCATGCTGGCCAGGCTGGTAGTTGCCCAGGTGACGTTCGCTGGCGCCGAGCAGGATGTCGCCGAGGTCGTTGCCGATGGCGAGCATGCCGCTGCCGATGAAGTGGGTGCCGTTGTCGCCGCTGGTGGCGCTCAGGCGTCCACCGATTTCCTTGCCGGGCTCGAGGAACTCGCGGGCGTCGTAGGTGCTGAACGTGGTGATGCCACCCTCGGCGCCGGCACCGCCGACACCGCTGCTCGGGCCTTTGTTGACGGTCACACCGGACAGCAGTTCCGGGTCGATGTACATGGTGCCGTTGCGCTGGCCGTGGCCACTTTTCTGGAAGTTCTGGCGCATGCCGTCGATGTTCATGTTGACCCGGCCATAGTCCTGGATGCCGCGAATGTTCACGGACAGGGCCGGGTCCTGCTGGCTGACCGCGGAGTAGACACCGGTGGTCTGTTCGAGCATGTCGGCGGCGTGCCGTGCCGGGCGACGCTCCAGTTGTTCGCGGTCGATCACGGAGACCGAGCGAGGTGTCTTGTAGACCCAGTCGTTCGGGCTGTCGGACTGGATGTCGATATGCCCCAGATGAATGGCCTGCTCGCTCGTGGATGTCAGGTTGAACAACTGCACGCTTGGGCGCTTGCCGGTCTGCTGCTGGCTGTAGCCGATACCTGTGCCGGACAGGAGCCGCCGCAAGCCCTGCTCGATGGAGTACTGGCCTTGCAGTGGGGCGGACTCCAGCCCATTCAGCTCGACTTCACCGACCAGCAGGTCGATGCCGGCCTGGCTGGCGAAACGTAGCAAGGCTTCTCGCAGGGGCTGGGCCGGGATATCGAACGATCGTGTACTGGCCAGTGCGTTCCCGGAAGCCTCGCTGGCCATCTGTGGGGTCGCTGCCTGGGCCATGCCGGTGGATGCCGCGCAGGTGGCGAGAATGCCCAGACCCACGGCCCGCGCCAGTACCCCGATGTTCATCTGTTGCATCGTTGATCCTCTGTCATGCTAATGAAAATGCCTTGCATTAGCGTTGACGGGCGATGTTCGGAGTCAGGTAAAAATAATCGTTTTATTTTTCGAGCGATGTGGGCGGCTCATTTCACCAGCAGGGCAATGCCTGGCAGGCGCACGACTTTCAGGCCATGCTGCGCGGCCATCCGGTCCAGGCCATCGTCCAGGTTATCGAGGTGCAACAGGCCACTCACCGGGGTGTCGGCTTGTTCGCTGTCCAGCAGTTTCAGCAGGCCGGGGCGGAAGGTACCGATACGCTCCAGCGCATGGGCCAGGGGCTCCTGGCGAAACTCCAGTACGCCACGGCTCCAGTCCGCGGCCCTCTCGGGGTTTTCGTCGAGGCGCCGTATGCCGAAGGCACTGCTGTAGCGGACCGTCTGGCCCTGCTCAAGCTCTATGCGCTGCTGGTCCAGGCTCACGGCCACCCGGTGTTCGAGAATGCCGACCCAGGTGCCGGCAGAGCCTTCGTCGCGTACCAGAAAGCGCGTTCCCAGTGCCTCCGAGCGACCCCCGGCATTCTCCACGATGAAGGGCCTTGGCTCGCCGGCATTGACCGGTGCCGGCTCGAACAGCGCCTCGCCGCGCAGCAGTTTTACCCGGCGGATCTCTCGGTCGTAGGCCACGTCCAGGGCGGCATGGCTGCCGAGGTGGATCCGGCTGCCATCGTCGAGCTGGACGACACGGGTTTCGCCTGTCGCGGTACGGTAGTCCGCCAGCAGGGGTGGCAGTTCTTCCGTGGCGAAAAAGCCCAGGCATACGGCCAGGATACTGGCAGCGGCAGCGCCCCAGCGGGCCTGGCGGCGCGGGCGCCTGGGCCTGACCGGCGCTGCGGGTACAGCGGGCAGTGTCCGGGCGACGCGCAGGGGCGGCAGCGGGGGCAGTTCGGCGGTCATGGCCCAGACCCTTTCCGCCTCGGCCAATGCATCGGCATGCCGGGGGTCGATCTGGAGCCATTGCTCCAGGGCATGGAAGTCCTGTTCGTCGAGACTTTCCATGTTCTGGCGCATCGCCCACTCTGCTGCCTGCAGGAGGATGCGTTCGTCACTCATCGGCCATGCCCTTTTTTCCTCCATGAGGGGTAAGACGGCTGTGCCGTGCATTCGAGTAAAAAATCATTCCCGCTCTCCCGTGCGGGCGACGAGAAAGGCGATTGCCAGGGTCAGGTGCTTCTGCACAGAGCTGACGGATACGTCCAACTGCCGGGCGGTTTCTGCGTAGCTCAGGCCTTCGAGCCGGCACAGGCGGAAAATCTCCAGGCTGCGCGCTGGCAACTCGTGCAGTGCGCCATTGAGTCGCTCCAGTTGCTGCTGGGCTTGCACGCGCAGTTCGGGGCCAGGTGTATCGTCGGGGAGTTCTTCCAGCAGCGTATCGCCGACCTGTTCGGTACGTGCCTGGTTGTGATTGCGGCGGTGGTCGATCAACAGGTGGTTGGCGATGGTGAACAGGTAGGACAGCGGGTTGTCCGGTGGCGGTTCGTCCCGTTGCAGAAGCCGTGCGAAGCACTCCTGGGTCAGGTCTGCCGCCAGTTCCGGTTGTCGTGTCTTGAGTAGCAGATAGCGCCGCAGGCGCTCCGAGTATTCGGCATAGATGCGCTCGACTTCTTCTTCTGAGGCCATGTGATGCCGATGATCGTTCTGCCAAAATTGAAATGGTATTGTTTCTCATTGTCTTGATGGCCGGCAAGTGGCCTGCAGGCGGAGGCAGGCAGGTCATGCCTGTTCTGGCTTGTCGAACCAGGCGTCAGCACGCTGCAAGCGCAGGGCGATCACGCCGAGGCAGGCACTGCGCAACAGCATGAAGGCGAGGAAGGCCAGCCATAGCCCGTGGTTGCCCAGCGGCTGCAAGGCCCAGGCCAGGGGCAGGGCAAGGATGAAGGCGGCCAGCATCGCGTTACGCATTTCACGGGCCCGTGTGGCACCGATGAACAGGCCGTCGAGCAGGTAGCTCCAGACTGCGATCAGCGGCAGCGCGGCGAGGTAGGGCAGGTAGGTGATGGCTGACTGGCGCACTTCGGCGATATCGGTCTGCATCTGTATGAACAGGTGTCCTGCGCCCAGGAAGAACAGGCCGAACGCTAGGCTGACCAGCAACGACCAGCCGCCCGTGACCACCAGTACCCGCCACAATTGCAGGCGCTTGCGGGCGCCTATGGCGTGTCCGCTCAGGGCTTCCAGCGCATGGGCCAGACCATCCAGCGCGTGGGCTGTCAGCAGCAGCCCGTTGAGCAGCAAGGCATTGGCCGCGACGGTGGCATCGCCGAGCCGTGTGCCCTGCACCGTCAGGCCGAGGAAGACCAGTTGCAACGCCAGCGAGCGGATGAAGATATCCCGGTTCACGCCCAGCAGCGGGCGCCAGTTGCTCCAGCGCCGCAGGGCCTGCCAGTCCGCCTTGCCAGGATAGCGGCGCAAGGCCGGACGGGTCAGGCAGAGGCCGAGCAGGGCGCCGCTGTACTCGGCGATCACCGAGGCCCAGGCCGCGCCGGGCACGCCCCAGGAGAAACCGAGGATGAACAGCAGGTCGAGCAGGATATTGACCAGGTTGGTGACCAGCAGGATGGCCAGGGGAACTCGCGCGTTCTGCGTGCCGAGGAACCAGCCGACCAGTGCGTAATTGGCCAGCGCTGCCGGCAGGCCGAGCAGGCGGATATGGAAGAAATCCTCGGTGAGGTCGTTCAGCTCCGCCGAGGGTTGCATCAGGTGCAGCAGCGCCTGCTTGAACGGCAAGGCGCAGAAGCCGAGCAGCAGGGCCAGCGTTCCGGCCAGCAGCAATCCTTGCAACAGCACCTGGCGCAGGGCAGCACCATCGCCGCGCCCACTGGCTTGAGCGGTGAAGCCGGTGGTGCCCATGCGCAGGAAGCCCATCGACCACACCAGCAGCGTATAGAGGCTACCCCCAACGGCCACTGCCGCCAGTTGGTGGGCGTGGGGCAGGTGGCCGACCACGGCGCTGTCCACCAGCACCATCAGCGGCACGGAGAGATTGGACAGGATCATGGGCGCGGCCAGCGCCCAGACCCGGCGATGGGTCGGCCTGTGGCGCCAGGCGGTCGACAGATGGCGCATGCGGGGCTCCAGAGTGGCTGCGCACTATACGCGCCACGAGCGCGAGCCGCAGCCATCGGCGGGAATGACGCGCGCCTCGATGGGTGCTGTGCGTCCTGCTTCTTTCATGCCATGATGCGGCGAAAGACAAAGCGAGAAGAATCATGTTGGAAACGCTCATCCAACGTGTGCGTGATTACTCCCCGCACCTCATGCCCACCTCCAGTCGCTACCCCGAAGCCGCCGTGCTGATGCCGGTGACGCGTAGCGACGACCCCGAACTGATACTGACGCTACGCGCCAGTGGCTTGTCCACCCATGGTGGCGAAGTGGCCTTCCCCGGAGGCCGGCGTGACCCCGAGGACACCGACTTCATCAGCACCGCCCTGCGCGAGGCCGAGGAGGAGGTCGGCCTGCCGCCCGGCATGGTGGAAATCGTCGGGCCGCTGAGCAGCCTGGTTTCGACCTATGGCATCCACGTCACGCCGGTGGTTGGCATCGTGCCGGACTATGTCGAGTACCGCGCCAACGACGACGAGATTGCCTCGGTCTTCTCCGTGCCTCTGGATTTCTTCTGCCAGGACCCGCGTGAGTTCACCCACCGTATCGATTACCGTGGGCAGTCCTGGTACGTGCCCTGCTATCGCTACGAGGACTACCAGATCTGGGGGCTCACCGCGATTATGATCGTCGAGCTGGTCAACCTGGTGTACGGCGCGGGTATCGAGTTGCGTAATGCGTCCGCCTCCTTTATCGACCTGAGCCCGCGCCGTTCCCGGTGAGCTGTGACGCTTCACCGGGCGTCCTTGCTCCGGCTTCCAACTTGCGGCTTGCCGCCTGGCCTTGCATCATTGCCGACCAATCGATTGCCTGTCCCTGGACCCCACGACGATGGAAAAGGAAAAACCGGTTGCCTCGCCGTGTGTGAGCATTTGTGCACTCGATCAGCTGGATATCTGCATCGGTTGCCAACGCAGTATCGATGAGATATTGCGCTGGAGCCGGATGAACAATGACGAGCGCCGTGAGGTGCTCGTGCGTTGCCACGAGCGGGCGAAGTCCGCTGGGCTGCTTCTCTGAAACCCATTACCTGAGGAATTCCCATGCCACGTATTGGTACTCCCCTGTCGTCCAGCGCGACCCGTGTCCTCTTGTGTGGCTCTGGCGAGCTGGGCAAGGAACTGGTCATCGAGCTGCAGCGTCTCGGGGTCGAGGTGATCGCGGTGGACCGTTATGCCGACGCCCCGGCGATGCAGGTCGCCCATCGTCATCATGTGGTCGATATGCTGGATGGCGCGGCCCTGCGTGCCGTGATCGAGCAGGAAAAGCCGCATTACATCGTGCCCGAGATCGAGGCCATCGCCACGGCCACGCTGGTGGAGTTGGAGCATGAGGGCTACACCGTCATCCCGACGGCACGCGCGACTCAACTGACCATGAACCGCGAAGGCATTCGTCGGTTGGCGGCTGAAGAACTGGGCCTGCCGACCTCAGCCTATCGCTTCGCCGATACGCTGGACGAGTTCCGTGCGGGTACGCAAGCCGTGGGCTTCCCCTGCCTGATCAAGCCGGTCATGAGTTCGTCCGGAAAGGGCCAGTCCGTCCTGCGCAGCGAGGCCGATATCGAGGCCGCCTGGGACTATGCGCAAGCGGGAGGGCGTGCCGGCAAAGGGCGGGTGATCGTCGAGGGCTTCATCGACTTCGACTACGAAATCACCTTGCTGACCGTGCGCCATGCAGGTGGCACCACGTTCTGCCAGCCGGTTGGCCATCGCCAAGAGAAAGGCGACTACCAGGAGTCCTGGCAGCCCCAGGCGATGACGCCCGCGGCACGTGCAGAGGCCGAGCGGATCGCCCTGGCGGTGACCGAGGCGCTGGGGGGGCGTGGCGTGTTCGGCGTGGAGCTGTTCGTCAAAGGCGACAAGGTCTGGTTCTGCGAGATTTCCCCTCGTCCGCACGATACCGGCCTGGTCACTCTGGTGTCCCAGGACCTGTCCGAGTTCGCG
This sequence comes from Pseudomonas sp. ABC1, assembly GCF_013395055.1. Taxonomy (NCBI): domain Bacteria; kingdom Pseudomonadati; phylum Pseudomonadota; class Gammaproteobacteria; order Pseudomonadales; family Pseudomonadaceae; genus Pseudomonas; species Pseudomonas sp. ABC1. Next base: position 1,345,230 of record NZ_CP058349.1, on the reverse strand, counting down.
CTGCATGCGCGGGCGATCCTGGGGCTGCCGATTCCGGCCATCCGCCAGTTCGGTCCGTCCGCCTCAGCGGTGGTGCTGGTGCAGGGCGAGTCGGCCAGCGTCAGCTTCGGCAATCTCGGGGCGGCGCTGGCTGAGGCGGATACGTCGCTGCGGCTGTTCGGCAAGCCTGGCGTCAGCGGACAGCGCCGTATGGGCGTGGCGCTGGCGCGTGACGAAAGCCTCGAAAGCGCCCGTGCCAAGGCGTTGCGCGCGGCGCAGGCGGTGAATGTGCAGCTCTGATAGGCGCGCAAGCGCAGGGGCACGTGCGAGCGCGCCCCGCAGTGCTGGAGGGAGTGATGCACAAACTGTGTTTTTTCGTGCCTGACAGCCATGTCGAGCAGGTCAAGGCGGCGATCTTCGATGCCGGTGGCGGGCGTCTGGGCGACTACGACCACTGCTGCTGGCAAGTGCTGGGGCAAGGCCAGTTCCGGCCGCTGGCCGGCAGCGATCCCTTCATCGGCGAGCAAGGGCGGGTGGAACGCCTGCCTGAGTGGAAGGTGGAACTGGTGCTGGAGGATGGGCTGGTCGATGCCTGTATCACGGCGCTGAGGGCCAGCCATCCCTACCAGACCCCGGCGTACGAGGTCTGGCCGGTCAGGCTCTGAGCGACAGGCTTGCCGCCAGCGTCACGGTTTCTGATACACGCGACGCTCAGTCGATATATTCGAACAGCTTGACGATACGCTGGACGCCGGAGACGCCCTGGACCAGATTGGTCGCGCGGTTGCCCTCGGCCTGGGTCACGAGGCCCAGCAGGTAGACGATGCCGTTTTCCGTGATCACCTTGATGCGCGAGCCGGGGACGCTGTTGTCGGTCAGCATCTGGCTCTTGATCTTGGTCGTCAGCCAGGTGTCGTTGCTACGCGCCAGGGCTGATGAGGGTTGCAGTATCTGCAGCTCGTTGTGCACGCGCTTGACGCGCTGGACGGCGCTGGCTTCCTGCTCGGCCCGTTGCTTGAGTTCCTGGCGGGGCGTCTGCCCCGCGAGCAGGACCACGCCGTTGTAGCTGGCGACGACGATGCGCGAGGCGTTTTCCAGGTCAGGACTGGCCTTGGCGATATTCACCGCGACCTTGGTTTCGATCAGCGAGTCGTCGATCTTGCTGCCGATGGTGCGCGTGCCCCGGTTGTCCTCGATCGGTTTGTCGCGGGTCGCGGTCAGTACCGAACTGCAGCCGGTAACCGCTACGCACAGGCTCAGTGCAATGACGGACAAGGCGCTCTTGTTCATTCCTCACTCCCGAACAGTTGGTTGTCGATCAGGTCGCACAGGCAGTGGATGGCCAGCAGGTGGACTTCCTGGATGCGTGCGGTGACCTTGGACGGTACGCGGATCTCGATGTCTTCCGGCAGCAGCAAGGACGCCATTCCGCCACCGTCGCGACCGGTCAGGGCGACCACCAGCATCTCGCGGTCGTGGGCGGCCTGGATGGCCTGGATGACGTTGGCGGAGTTGCCGCTGGTGGAGATCGCCAGCAACACGTCGCCCGGTTGGCCGAGGGCGCGAATCTGCTTGGAGAAGACTTCGTTGTAGCTGTAGTCGTTGGCAATCGATGTGATGGTCGAGCTGTCGGTGGTCAGGGCGATGGCCGGCAGGCTGGGGCGCTCGCGCTCGAAGCGGTTGAGCAGTTCCGAGGAAAAGTGCTGGGCATCGCCGGCAGAGCCGCCATTGCCGCAGGAGAGAATCTTGCCTTCGCTGAGCAGGGCATTGACCATCGCCTGGCCAGCCTGCTCGATGCTGGGTGCGAGGACCTGCATGGCTTGCTGCTTGGTGTCGATGCTCGCCTGGAACAGTTGGCGAATACGGTTTTGCATATCCATCGATAGTTGACCTTCGGTTGGCTGGCGGGCCTCATGGCCGTGGCACGGGAATGCTAGGGGCTGTTGCCGTTTCGTTGCAAGCGCGCAGGGCAGCATGTTGTGCGGGTGTCTGGGGAATCAGCAGTCGAATGCGTTGCGCAACCAGTTCGTTTCCTGCTGCGAGCCCATCGCTATGACATCGAACCGGCAGGGGTGGTTGCTCCAGCGCTTTTCCTTCTGCAGGAAGAGCTGCGCGGTGCGGATCAGCTTCTGCCGCTTGCGGGTATCGACACTCTCCAGGGCGCCGCCCCAGGCGGAATGCTTTCTGTAGCGCACCTCGACGAAGACCAGCGTATCGCCGTCGAGCATGATCAGGTCGATTTCCCCGAGGCGGCAGGACCAGTTGCGAGCCAGCAGGCGCAGTCCCTGAGTGTTCAGGAACGCCAGGGCGTGCGCTTCCGCGGCACGCCCGCTGTCCTGCCGGCCATTGTCTGTCATGGTGTGTCGTCGAGGCGCTCGATCTGGCCGTTGTGGAACTGGGCCCAGGGCAGCCTGCGCTCGATCCGGCGCTCCGGGCTGAGCGTCAGGGTGCCAGACAGGCCTTCCAGCTCGGTTTCAGGCATGGCCAGCAGTTGGTTCAAACGAGGGGCCAGCAGGTAGGCATCGGCGCCCATGGCGTACAACCGCCCCAGGCTGCTGCCGGCTTGCGGCCACTTCTGTTCGACCTGCAGGCGCAGAGGCAACTGGCTGTCCAGCAGCCAGGGTGTCTCGGCGAAGCGAATGCCTTCCAGGTCGAGGTACTGGGCGCGGTCATTGTTGGCCGAGAACAGGTGCGACGTGGCATAGACCGGCAGGTCGTCCGCGTACTGGAACACCAGGGTCGGTTTGACTTGCTGTGCCTGTTGCGGCGTTGCCGCGAGGAACAGGAAGTCCACGTCCTGGCGCCGGGTCGGGGTATCGCCGGACGTCAGTTGCAGCAGGCGTGCGATCTGTCCCGCCAGCTCGACCGGCTGGCCCAGGGATTCAGCGGCCACCAGGGTGCCGCCTTGTGCCGCCCAGCTCTGGCGGAAAGCCTGCAACACCCGATTGCCCCATTCACCTTGCGTGGTCAGTGCGATGGCGCGGCGATGGCCGTCGGCCCAGGCGCGGCGTGCGACTTCCCGGGCTTCGTCCTCGGCCGCGAGACCGAACTGGAACAGCTGTGGCGGTGCCACCTGGCCGGCGTCGCTGTAGTTGAGGGCGAGGGTGGGCAGGGGCAGCGACTGGCGTTCGGCCAGCTTGCGCACCTGTTCCTTCTCCAGCGGGCCGACGATCAGTTGCACGCCATCGCGGGAGGCACGCTGGTAGAACTCGTCGATAGAGGTAATGCGGCTGCTGTCGTAGAGCTCGATCTTCAGGTCGGAGCGGCCCGTTTCCGATTGCAGGTGGGCGGTCAGGAAGCCGTCGCGCAGTGCGCGGGCCGGACCCGCCAACGGGCCGTCGGTCGGGAGCAGCAGGGCGATGTGGTTCAGGGGCTGGTCTTCGAGTTGCAGCAGCTTGTCGAGTGGCGCGGGCAGGCGGAGGGCTGCCGGGTGCTGCGGGTATTGCTGGCGCCAACTGTCGATGGCGTTCTGTTGCTGGCCCAGCGTGCCGGCCTGCTTGAGTGCATTGCCCAGGTTCAGCCAGCCCACCAGGGTGGCGTCGCCGGTGGCGTGCAGGTCGTTGTCAGGCAAACTGGAAACCAGTCGCCAGATAGCCTCATGGTTGTCATCGGCGCTCACGCCAATGAGCAGCGGTGCCAGTTCGACACGCTCGCGTGCGGCGGCCAGCGGTTGTTTGTCGGCTTCCAGTGCCTGGGCACGAACCAGGCGGCTTTGTATCTGCTGGTTCGCGGGGAGTTCGGCGAGCCTTTCGAAGGCTGCATGCCGGAAGGCATCCAGAGCCTGCTTAGGCTGGCCGTCGGCCAGTGCCTGCTCCGCAGTCAGGGTGCGGGCGAATATCTGCTGCGCTGGTTTCAGGGTTTTCAGGTCGATCTGTCGAATGATATCGACCGCCTGCTTCAGATTGCCTTGCTGGTAGCTTTGCTGGGCGGCCGACAGTCGCAACTGGGCGGCCTTCTCCGGGGCGCTGTCCTGGGCCTGTTGCAGCAGTTGCTGCGTACTGGCCTGTGGCGTGCGTGGCAGTTCGCCGAGGGTGGAAGAGGGAGAAGACGAGCAGGCCACCACCAGGGCGGCGAGGCAAAGTGTCAACAGTGGGCGTAAGCAGGCCATCATGGGTGATATTCCTGGAAGACAATCGCGAAGAATGCCCCGATTGTACCCAAGCCTGTGCCTTGCGGGGACATTGCCGGGCTACAATGCGCGCTTTCGCCACTTTCAGACGAGGTGTGAGTCGTGACTGCTACGGATGCCCCGAATGCCACAGCGGGTACGCTTTATGTGGTCGCCACGCCAATCGGCAATCTGGAAGACATCAGTGCCCGTGCGTTGCGCATATTGCGCGAGGTTGCGCTGATCGCTGCCGAAGATACCCGTCACTCGATTCGTCTGTTGCAGCATTTCGGCATCGATACGCCACTGGCCGCCTGCCATGAGCACAACGAGCGCGAAGAGGGCGGCCGTTTTCTCACGGCCTTGCTGGCGGGGAGCCATGTGGCGCTGATCTCCGATGCCGGTACGCCGCTGATTTCCGATCCCGGTTATCACCTGGTGCGCCAGGCGCGCCAGGCCGGTGTGCGCGTCGTTCCCGTGCCAGGTGCCTGCGCACTGATCGCAGCCTTGTCGGCAGCGGGTCTACCGTCGGATCGCTTCGTCTTCGAAGGTTTCCTGCCGGCGCGCCAGGCGGCGCGACTGACACGGCTCGAAGCGCTGCGGGAAGAGTCGCGAACGATGATCTTCTATGAAGCGCCACATCGCATCGTCGAATGCCTGGCCGATCTCGAGGCCGTTTTCGGTGGGCAGCGCCAGGCGGTGCTGGGGCGTGAATTGACCAAGACCTTCGAGACGCTCAAAGGGGCGCCGCTTGCCGAGTTGCGGCCATGGGTCGAGGGCGATGCCAATCAGCAGCGTGGCGAATGTGTGGTGCTTGTGGAGGGATGGCAGGCGCCCGAGGGCGAGGATGCGGTGGATGCGCAGGCCGTGAAAGTGCTGGACCTATTGCTCGAAGAGTTGCCGCTCAAACGGGCGGCCGCGCTGGCCGCGCAGATTACCGGTGTGCGCAAGAACCTGCTGTATCAACTGGCCCTGGAGCGCAAGGCCGACTGAATGGGCGACGAGTCCGTCGTCCGGTTGCCGCTTGCGGGTGATGGCACAGGGCTGTAACCTGCGCGGCGGAGAGTCGATCGGACAGTCGCTGTTCCCTTTTGTTCCGCAAAAGGGGAGGGAGGAAAGTCCGGGCTCCATAGGGCAAGGCGCCAGGTAACGCCTGGGAGGCGTGAGCCTACGGAAAGTGCCACAGAAAATAACCGCCTAAGCGTTTCGGCGCCGGTAAGGGTGAAAAGGTGCGGTAAGAGCGCACCGCACGGCTGGCAACAGTCCGTGGCTAGGTAAACCCCGCCTGGAGCAAGACCAAATAGGGATCCATTGGCGTGGCCCGCGCTGGATCCGGGTAGGTTGCTAGAGGCAGTCAGTGATGGCTGTCGTAGAGGAATGACTGTCCTCGACAAAACCCGGCTTACAGATCGACTCTCCACCTCCTTTCCTGCTGTCTGTCGCCTTTCTTGAAATTTCTGAAAGCACTCACTCCTGACAAATTACTTTAAGTTTGTCGGGTAGCTGTTTGTTCCTCCGCGTCTTATTTCTCCAGTGCCCGTTTTTGCCCCCTCAAGTTTCCCTAAATTCCCGTCCTGTAAGGGATTTTCCCGTCAACGCCGCCTTGACGGTGGGGTAGTGCATTTCTATAGTGCGCACAAGTGGTAGAAAGTGGTGAGAAGTGGGTGAATATGGGTTCGGAAGGTTAATTCAGGGGACGGACTGCCGTGTTTCGCGGAGCAAATGCCATCAACCTCGACGCAAAAGGGCGCTTAGCGATGCCAAGCAGGTATCGCGACGAGCTCGTTTCGCGTTGTGGTGGGCAGTTGATCGTGACCATCGATGCCGTCGACCGTTGCCTCTGCATCTACCCACTGCCCGAATGGGAACTGATCGAAGCGAAGCTGCGTGAACTGCCATCCCTGCGCGAAGAAGCGCGTCGCCTGCAACGCCTGTTGATCGGCAATGCGGTGGACCTGGAGATGGATGGCACTGGTCGTGTGCTGGTGCCGCAGCGGCTTCGCGAATACGCCGGCCTGGACAAGCACGCCATGCTGGTGGGGCAACTGAACAAGTTCAACCTGTGGAACGAGGCCGACTGGAACGCTCAAGCCGATGCGGACCTGGCGGCTATAAAACAACCCGGCGGCCTGCCGGAAGAACTGCGTGATCTTATCCTGTGAATCCGAACAGCAGCTTGGCGCATATCACCGTACTGCTCGACGAGGCCATCGAGGCCCTCGCCGTGCGTGCGGATGGCCGCTACCTGGACGGTACTTTCGGGCGTGGCGGGCACAGCCGTAAGCTGTTGCTCAGGCTTGGCCCACAGGGGAGCCTGCTCGGTTTCGACAAGGACCCGCAGGCGATTGCCACGGGGCAGGCATTGGCGGCCGAGGACGGCCGCTTTGTCGTTGTGCAGAGAAGCTTTGCCGAGCTGGGCGAAGAGATCGCACAGCGTGGCTGGTCTGGAAGTGTCAGTGGCGTGTTGCTGGACCTGGGCGTGTCGTCGCCGCAACTGGACGACCCCGAACGTGGTTTCAGCTTCCAGCACGACGGCCCGCTGGACATGCGCATGAACCCTGACAGCGGCGTCAGTGCTGCGCAGTGGATCGCCAGCGCCAGCGAAGACGAGATCGCCCGCGTATTCAAGGATTACGGCGAGGAGCGCTTTGCCAAGCGTATGGCGCGTGCCGTGGTGCTGCGTCGCCAGGAAACTCCTTTCGAGCGTACCGCTGACCTGGCCCAGGTTCTGACGGTGGCGAATCCGGCCTGGGAGAAAGGCAAGAACCCTGCGACCCGCGCGTTCCAGGGGCTGCGCATTTTCATCAACAATGAGTTGGGCGATCTCGAGCGTGGTCTTGACGCCGCGCTGGATGCGCTTGAAGTCGGTGGGCGACTGGTGGTGATCAGCTTCCACTCGCTGGAAGACCGCATCGTCAAGCAGTTCATGCGCCGTCAGGCCAAGGGTGAGGCCGACACCTTGCCACGCGGCCTGCCGATCATTCCCAAGGCGTTCGAACCTCGCCTGAAGCTGTTGGGCAAGCCGGTTTTCGCATCTGAGGAAGAAGTCCGGGCCAATCCCCGCTCACGCAGTGCCGTGATGCGCATCGCGGAGAAACTCAGATGAGCCGTTCTCTGCATTCGATGCCGCGTGGCAGCCTGCTGATGCTGGTCCTCTTTATCGCCGTACTGCTGTCGGCCATCGGTGTGTCCTACAGCGCCCACTGGAATCGCCAACTGCTCAATGAGCTGTATAGCGAACTCAGCGAGCGCGACAAGGCACAGGCCGAATGGGGGCGTCTGATTCTCGAACAGAGCACCTGGACCGCGCATAACCGTATCGAGACCCTGGCCCGCGAACAATTGAAGATGCACATCCCCGAAGCGGTGGATGTAAGGCTGGTGGCACCATGAAACTGCCAGGCGCGCTCTATCCCTGGCGTTTTCGCATCGTCCTGCTGCTGCTGGCGCTGATGGTTGGTGCCATTTCCTGGCGTATCGTCGACCTGCAAGTGGTCGATCAGGACTTCCTGCAAGGCCAAGGGGATGCGCGCAGCGTCCGGCATATTCCGATTCCCGCTCACCGTGGGCTGATCACCGACCGCAACGGTGAGCCGCTGGCCGTGAGTACGCCGGTCACAACGCTGTGGGGCAACCCCCGTGAGCTGCAAGCTGTCCGTGGCCGCTGGAACGAGTTGGCCAAGGCGATTGGCCAGGATCCCGCGACCCTGTCCGCGCGCTTGCAGCAACAGGCTGCCCGCGAGTTCACTTATCTGGTGCGCGGCCTGACCCCGGAGCAGGGGCAACAGGTGCTGGACCTGAAGATTCCCGGCGTTTATGCCCAGGAAGAGTTTCGCCGCTTCTATCCCGCCGGCGAAGTGGCCGCGCATGTGATCGGTTTCACCGATATCGACGACCGTGGCCGCGAAGGCATGGAGCTGGCCTACGACGAGTGGCTGGCCGGCGTGCCAGGCAAGCGCCAGGTACTCAAGGACCGTCGTGGCCGGCTGATCAAGGACGTGCAGGTCACGCAGAACGCCAAGCCGGGCAAGACCCTGGCGCTGTCCATCGACCTGCGTCTGCAATACCTGGCCCACAGCGAACTGCGCTCCGTGGTGCAGGAGTTCGGCGCCAAGGCCGCCAGCCTGGTCATGGTCGACGTGAAGACCGGCGAGATCCTCGCCATGGCCAACCAGCCGACCTACAACCCGAACAATCGCCGCAACCTGCAGCCGGCCGCCATGCGCAACCGCGCCATGATCGATGTCTTCGAGCCGGGGTCGACGATCAAGCCGTTCAGCATCGCCGCAGCCCTGGGCACCGGCAAGTACAAGCCTGATTCGGTCGTCGACACCTCGCCGGGCAGCATGCGTATCGGTCGCTACACCATTCGCGACGTCTCCCGTGGCGGCATGCTGACACTGACCGGCATCCTGATGAAGTCGAGCAACGTCGGCATCAGCAAGATTGCCCTGAACATCGGTGCAGAGCCGGTCTACTCGGTTCTGCAACAAGCGGGTTTTGGCCAGGACACGGGGCTGGGCTTCCCCGGTGAGCGAGTGGGCAACCTGCCCAACCACCGCCGCTGGCGCGATGCCGAGACGGCTTCGCTGGCCTATGGCTACGGCCTTTCGGTCACGGCCGTGCAGTTGGCCCATGCTTATGCGTTGCTGGGCAACGATGGTGTCAACGTTCCTCTTTCTCTGCTGCGGCTGGATCGGCAGCAGCAGGGCGTCCAGGTCATCGACAAGCAGATTTCCAGTACGGTGCTGCGCATGTTGCAGGCTGTCGTCGAAGAAAATGGCGGCGGTGGCGTACGCGCCCGCGTGCCGGGCTATCACGTCGGCGGCAAGAGCGGCACGGCGAAGAAAATCACTGGCACCGGCGGTTACACCGAGGACGCCTATCGCTCCTTCTTTGCCGGTGTCGCGCCGCTGGCCAATCCACGTATCGCTGCGGTCGTGGTGGTCGACGAGCCCTCCAAGGGTGGCTACTACGGCGGCCTGGTCGCGGCGCCGGTATTCGGCAAGGTGATGGCGCGTGCGCTGCGCCTGATGAACGTCACTCCCGACAACCTGCCGGACGTGAAGACCGCGCAGGCAGTCGAAGGCAAGGGAGGGCGTATCTGATGCCGATGCCACTGAACCAGCTATTGCCACAGGCCGACAGCTCGGTACTGATCCGTGAACTGACACTGGACAGCCGCAAGGTGCGCCCGGGTGACCTGTTCCTGGCTGTGCCCGGTGCATTGCAGGACGGTCGTGCACACATCCCCGATGCGATTGCCCGGGGCGCGGCAGCCGTTGCCTATGAAAGTGAAGGTGCACAAGACATCTGGGCCGTCGGAGCCACCCTGCTGCCGGTGCGCAACCTGGCGAGCCAGTTGTCGGCGATTGCCGGACGCTTCTATGGCGAGCCGAGCCGCAGCCTGCGCCTGGCCGGTATCACCGGCACCAACGGCAAGACCAGCGTCAGCCAATTGGTGGCCCAGGCACTCGACCTGATGGGCGAGCGTTGTGGCGTCATCGGCACGCTGGGAACGGGTTTCTACGGCGAGCTGGAACAAGGGCGGCACACCACGCCTGACTCCCTCGGGGTGCAGGCAACTCTGGCGCGCCTGAAGCAGGGCGGCGCTCGTGCGGTGGCCATGGAGGTTTCTTCCCATGGCTTGCAGCAGGGACGGGTGGCGGCGCTCGATTTCGACGTGGCGGTCTTCACCAACCTGTCCCGCGATCACCTCGACTATCACGGCACCATGCAGGCCTATGGCGAGGCCAAGGCTGCGCTGTTCGCCATGCCGGGCCTGGACTGCCGGGTCATCAATCTGGACGATGACTTCGGGCGGGAACTGGCGGCGCGAGAGCATGACTCACGCCTGATCACCTACAGCCTGGACGATGCCTTGGCCTACCTTTATTGCTCGCAAGTGAGCCTGGACGACAATGGTATTCGCGCCCGCATCGTCACGCCGCAGGGCGAAGGCTCCCTGCACAGCAAGCTGCTGGGGCGCTTCAACGTCAGCAATGCGCTGGCGGCGATCGGTACCTTGTTGGCGATGGGGTATCCGCTGGATGAAATCCTGGCGGTCTTCCCTGACTTGCAGGGACCTGCAGGCCGTATGCAGCGCCTGGGCGGTCATTGCCTGCCACTGGTGGTGGTCGACTACGCCCATACCCCGGATGCCCTGGAGAAAGTCCTGCTGGCCATGCGTCCGCATGTGCAGGGTAGCCTGACTTGCCTGTTCGGCTGCGGTGGCGAGCGCGACCGTGGCAAGCGTCCGTTGATGGCCGCCGTGGCCGAGCGCCTGGCCGACCAGATACTGGTGACCGATGACAATCCGCGTGGCGAAGAGCCCGCGTCGATCCGTGAAGAAATCATGCAGGGCTTCACCGCCAAGGCCCGCGTTCGCCAGATCGCCGGGCGTGCCGAAGCCATCGCCGAAGCCATCGCGCTCAGCCAGGTTGGCGATGTCGTGCTGCTGGCCGGCAAGGGGCATGAGGACTACCAGGAAATCGCCGGCGAGCGTACGGCCTTTTCCGATCTGCTCGAGGCGCAGAGCGCGCTGGCGGCCTGGGAGGTGAACCATGCTTGAGTCCATGCGCCTCAGTGACTTGGTCATGCCGCTGTCCGGGCGTCTGCTCGGCGGCGATGCCAGTTTTGTCTCTGCCAGCATCGACAGCCGGGCGATCAAACCGGGCCAGGCCTTCGTCGCCCTGACCGGGCCGCGCTTCGATGGCCATGACTATCTCGCCGAGGTGGCTACCAAGGGCGCCGTGGCGGCGCTGGTCGAGCGTGAAGTCGAAGGGGCGCCACTGCCGCAACTGATCGTCCGCGACACCCGTCTCGCACTGGGTCAGTTGGGTGCGCTCAAGCGTTCGGCATTCGACGGCGACGTGATCGCCGTGACCGGCTCCAGCGGCAAGACCAGTGTCAAGGAGATGCTGGCCTCCATCCTGCGTGCCTGCCATGGAGAAGAGGCCGTGTTGGCGACCCGTGGCAATCTGAACAATGATCTTGGCGTTCCCCTGACGCTGCTGGAACTGACCCGTCACCACAGCAGCGCCGTGATCGAAGTCGGTGCGTCGCGCCCCGGTGAAATTGCCTACACGGTCAGTCTGGCGCGGCCACATGTCAGTGTGATTACCAACGCGGGCAGTGCCCATGTCGGCGAGTTCGGCGGGCCGGAGAAGATCGTCCAGGCCAAGGGCGAGATCCTCGATGGACTGGACGAGAACGGCGTCGCCATCCTCAACCGCGACGACAAGGCCTATGGCGAGTGGGTTGCGCGTGCCGGCCTGCGGCGTGTGCTGAGTTTTGCACTAGACGCCGACAAGGCCGATTTCCAGGCGCTCGCCATCGCCCAGGACTCGCGCGGTTGCCCCAACTTCACCTTGCGCAGCCCGGTCGGTACGGCCGTGATCCAGCTCAACCTGCTGGGTCGTCACAACGTCGCCAATGCCCTGGCTGCGGCTGCTGCCGCTCATGCGGTGGGCGTAGACCTCGAATATATCGTTGCCGGTCTGCAGGCCCTGCAACCCGTCAAGGGTCGTGCCGTTGCCCAGGTGCTGGCAACGGGCGTGCGCCTGATCGATGACAGTTACAACGCCAACCCCGCGTCCATGCTGGCCGCGATCGATGTGCTATCCGGTTTCGCCGGGCGGCGCGTGCTGGTGCTGGGTGACATGGGCGAACTGGGCGCGTGGGCCGTACAGGCACATGAAGAAGTGGGCGCCTATGCGCGCGGCAAGGTCGATGCGCTCTATGCCGTCGGCCCGCTGATGGAGAACGCGGTATCGGCCTATGGCCTGGGCGGGGTGCATTTTGCCGAGCAGGCCTTCCTGATCGAGGCCTTGCGCACCGAAAACGCCGCCAACACGACGATTCTTATAAAAGGCTCACGCAGTGCGGCGATGGACAAGATCGTCGACGCACTGGCAGAAACTGCCACGGAGAAACATTGATGCTGCTGTTGCTCGCTGAGTATTTGCAACAATTCCACAAGGGCTTCGCAGTCTTCCAATACCTGAGCCTGCGCGGAATCCTTGGCGTGCTCACGGCGCTGGTGTTGTCGCTGTGGATGGGCCCCAAGCTGATCCGTACCCTGCAACTGCGCCAGATCGGCCAGGCCGTGCGTGACGATGGCCCGCAATCGCACCTGTCGAAGAAGGGCACGCCGACCATGGGCGGCGCGCTGATCCTCAGCGCCATCGGCATCAGCACTCTGCTGTGGGCCGACCTGAGCAACCGTTACGTCTGGACCGTGCTGCTGGTGACATTCCTGTTTGGTGCCATCGGTTGGGTCGACGACTACCGCAAGGTGATCGAAAAGAATTCCCGTGGCTTGCCGAGCCGCTGGAAGTACTTCTGGCAATCGGTGTTCGGCCTGGGCGCGGCGGTCTTCCTTTATATGACCGCGCAGACGCCGGTGGAAACCACGCTGTTCCTGCCGTTGTTGAAGAACATCGAGATCCCGTTGGGCATCGGCTTCGTGGTGCTGACCTATTTCGTCATCGTCGGCTCGAGCAACGCGGTAAACCTGACCGATGGCCTGGACGGCCTGGCGATCATGCCGACCGTGATGGTCGGCGGTGCGCTCGGAATCTTTTGCTACCTGTCGGGCAACGTCAATTTCGCCGAGTACCTGTTGATTCCCTACGTACCGGGTGCCGGCGAGCTGATCGTGTTCTGCGGCGCGCTGATCGGCGCCGGCCTGGGCTTCCTCTGGTTCAACACCTACCCGGCGCAAGTCTTCATGGGCGACGTGGGTGCGCTGGCGCTGGGCGCCGCGCTGGGCACGATTGCAGTGATCGTTCGCCAGGAAGTGGTGCTGTTCATCATGGGCGGCGTGTTCGTCATGGAAACCCTGTCGGTGGTGATCCAGGTCGCCTCGTTCAAGCTGACCGGCAAGCGCGTGTTCCGCATGGCGCCGATTCACCACCATTTCGAACTCAAGGGCTGGCCCGAACCACGGGTCATCGTACGTTTCTGGATCATCACCGTGATTCTGGTGCTGATCGGCCTTGCCACGTTGAAACTGAGGTAATTGATTGTGTTGATAGCCTCCGACCAGTTCCGCATCGTTGTCGGCCTCGGCAAGAGCGGCATGTCCCTGGTTCGCCACCTGGCGAGCCGGGGCATTGCCTTTGCCGTGGTCGACACGCGCGCGAACCCGCCGGAACTGGCGAGGCTGCGCGAGCAATACCCGGACGTCGAAGTGCGTTGTGGCGAGTTGGAGGTGGACTTCCTCTGCCGCGCCGCCGAACTGCTGGTCAGCCCTGGCGTGGCGCTGAGCACGCCGGCCCTGCGGCGTGCCGCCGAATGCGGTGTGCGGCTGTCGGGGGATATCGAACTGTTCGCGCGTGAGGCGAAGGCACCGATCGTCGCCATCACCGGCTCCAACGCCAAGAGCACGGTGACCACGCTGGTCGGCGAGATGGCGGCGCAGGCGGGGCTCAAGGTGGCCGTCGGCGGTAACCTGGGTACGCCGGCCCTCGACCTGCTGGCCGATGACGTACAGCTTTATGTGCTGGAACTCTCCAGCTTCCAGTTGGAAACCACGGATCGCCTGGGCGCCGAAGTGGCCACCTGCCTCAATGTCAGCGAAGACCACATGGACCGCTACAGCGGCCTGCCGGCCTATCACCTGGCCAAGCACCGGGTCTTCCGTGGCGCGCGCCAGGTGCTGGTGAACCGTGATGATGCCCTGAGCCGTCCGCTGCTGGTCGACGATGTGAAAGTCTGGAGCTTCGGCCTGGGCCGTGCCGATTTCAACGGTTTCGGTCTGCTCGACGTCGACGGCTGCAAGTGGCTGGCCTTCCAGTTCGAGCCGCTGTTGCCGGTAAGCGAATTGAAGATCCGCGGTTCGCACAACCAGTCCAATGCCCTGGCCGCGCTGGCCCTGGGGCATGCGGTGGGGCTGCCGTTCGAGGCCATGCTGCAGACGCTGCGCACCTTTGCCGGCTTGCCGCACCGTTGCCAGTGGGTCGGTGAGCATGCCGGCGTGGCTTATTACGACGACTCCAAGGCCACCAACGTCGGCGCCGCCCTGGCCGCGATCGAGGGTCTGGGTGCGGATATCGACGGCAAGCTGGTGCTGATCGCCGGTGGCGATGGCAAGGGTGCCGACTTCTCCGCGCTACGCGAGCCGGTGGCCCGCCATTGCCGTGCGGTGGTGTTGCTCGGACGTGATGCCGGGCTGCTGGCCGAGACGCTGGACGGTGCGTTGCCGTTGATTCGGGTCGAGAGCCTGGACGATGCGGTCGCCCAGGCGGCTGCCGTGGCGCTGCCGGGGGATTCGGTGCTGCTGTCGCCCGCGTGCGCCAGCCTGGATATGTTCAAGAATTTTGAAGAGCGCGGGCGTCTGTTCGCCGCCGCGGTAGGAGGGTTGAGCTGATGCTGGCCTTCCTGCGCAGTGCCCCGTCCCCACTGTTCGGCCGTCGTGGCCTGGATGTCGACTTCCCCATGCTCGCCGGTTGCCTGGCGCTGCTCGGGCTCGGGCTGGTGATGATCACCTCGGCCTCCTCGGAAGTGGCCTCGGTCAACTCGGGCAATGCGCTGTACCACATGAGTCGCCACCTGGTTTATGTGGCCCTTGGGCTGGTCGCCGCCGCGATGACGCTGCTGGTGCCGATTGCCACCTTGCAGCGCTTCGACTGGGTGCTGCTGTTGATGGGGTTCGCTCTGCTGGTACTGGTACTGGTGCCGGGCATCGGGCGTGAAGTGAACGGCTCCATTCGCTGGATCGGTTTCGGCGCGTTCAACGTTCAGCCATCGGAGCTGGCCAAGGTTTTCGTCGTGGTCTATCTCGCCGGCTACCTGGTTCGGCGGCAGAAAGAAGTGCGTGAAAGTACCTGGGGCTTCCTCAAGCCGTTCCTGGTGTTGCTGCCGATGGCCGGCCTGCTGATGCTGGAGCCTGACTTCGGTGCCACCGTGGTGATGATGGGCTCGGCAGTGGCCATGCTGTTCCTTGGCGGTGTCGGGCTGTTGCGTTTCAGCCTGCTGGTCGCCCTGGGCGTGGGCGCCGTCTACGTGCTGGTGCAGACCCAGGAGTATCGTTTGCAACGGCTGATCGCGTTCACCGATCCCTGGGCAGACCAGTACGGTTCCGGTTATCAATTGACCCAGGCACTGATTGCCTTTGGACGCGGCGAGTGGCTTGGTGTCGGCCTGGGCAACAGTGTGCAGAAGCAATTCTACCTGCCGGAGGCGCACACCGATTTCGTGTTCTCGGTATTGGCCGAGGAGCTGGGCATGGTCGGGGCGCTGGCAACGGTCTGCCTGTTTGCCTTCGTCGGCGTGCGTGCGCTGTATATCGGTCTGCAGGCTGAGCGGGCCAAGCACTTCTTCTCCGCCTACGTCGCCTGGGGGCTGGCTTTCCTGTGGCTGGGGCAATTCCTGATCAATATCGGTGTGAATACCGGCTTGCTGCCGACCAAGGGCCTGACCCTGCCGTTCCTCAGCTATGGCGGTAGTTCGCTGGTGGTGACCTGCGCCAGCATGGCGTTGCTGCTGCGGATCGAATGGGAGGCCCGTCACTCCTTCGGCAGTGCCGAGGCAGATTTCGACGAAGAAGACTTCCAGGAGCCGGCATCGGCGCCTTCCACGCGGGAGGTGAACCATGGCCGCTAGCATCCTGATCATGGCCGCTGGCACCGGCGGGCATGTGTTCCCGGCGCTGGCCTGTGCGGCGGAGTTCCGCGCGCGTGGCTATGACGTGCACTGGCTGGGGACGCCCCGTGGCATCGAGAACGAGCTGGTGCCCGCCGCCGGCCTGCCGCTGCACCGGATTGAAATCAGCGGGCTGCGCGGTAAAGGCGTGTTGTCGCTGCTGAAAGCGCCGCTGCAACTGCTGCGCTCGCTGTTGCAGGCGCGTCGCGTGATTCGTGAAGTGCGTCCGGTCTGCGTACTCGGCCTGGGTGGCTATGTCACCGGGCCTGGCGGCCTGGCAGCGAAGCTGGCGGGTATCCCGCTGGTCATCCATGAGCAGAACGCTGTGGCCGGTACCGCCAACCGGGCGTTGTCCACCTTTGCCCAGCGGGTCTGCGAAGCATTCCCCGAGACGTTCGCTGCCAGCGACAAGCGCCGCACGACCGGCAACCCGGTGCGCCGCGAACTGTTCACCGACGCCCCGAGGGCCGCGCTGGCCGGACGTCGGGCACGCCTGTTGGTGCTGGGTGGCAGCCTGGGCGCCGAGCCGCTGAACAAGCTGCTGCCGCAAGCCCTGGCGCAGGTCGCGCCGGAGCTGCGCCCGGAAGTGTTCCACCAGGCTGGCAAACAGCACGCCGAGGTCACCCGCGAGCGTTATGCGGCGGTACAGGTAGAGGCCGGTGTGGAGCCTTTCATCCATGACATGGCCAAGGCCTACGCCTGGGCCGATCTGGTGATCTGCCGCGCCGGCGCCCTGACGGTCAGTGAACTGGCGGCTGCCGGCCTGCCGTCGTTCCTGGTGCCGCTGCCGCATGCCATCGACGATCACCAGACGCGCAATGCCGAATATCTGGCGAAGGAGGGCGCAGCCTTCCTTCTGCCGCAAGCCAAGACTGATGCGGCCCGACTGGCCGAGCAGCTTACCGAGGTCATGATGCAACCCGAACGATTAGAGGCAATGGGCGCCAGCGCACGGCGACTCGCAAAGCCCGATGCGACAGCGAATGTAGTGGACATCTGCCTGGAGGTGGCCAATGGCTAAGTCTCCTGCGGCGGTCAAGGCGGAAGTCCGGCGTATGCGTCGGATTCGCCGTATCCATTTCGTCGGTATCGGCGGTGTCGGCATGTGCGGTATTGCCGAAGTGCTGCTCAACCTGGGCTACGAAGTGTCCGGTTCCGACCTCAAGGCTTCGGCGACCACCGAGCGCCTGGCCAGCTTCGGCGCGCAGATTTTCATCGGCCACCAGGCGGACAACGTCACCGGCTCCGACGTGCTGGTGGTTTCCAGCGCGGTCAACGAGTCGAACCCGGAAGTGGCCGTGGCGCTGGAGCAGCGCATCCCGGTAGTGCCGCGTGCAGAGATGCTGGCCGAGCTGATGCGCTACCGGCATGGCATCGCGGTCGCCGGCACCCATGGCAAGACCACCACCACCAGCCTGCTGGCCTCGGTGTTCGCCGCGGGTGGCCTGGACCCGACCTTCGTCATCGGTGGCCGCCTGACTGCCGCCGGCACTAACGCCAAGCTGGGCGAGAGCCGCTACCTGATCGCCGAAGCCGACGAGAGCGACGCCAGCTTCCTGCACCTGCAACCGATGGTGTCGGTGGTGACCAACATCGACGCCGACCATATGAGCACCTATGGCGGCGACTTCGGCAAGCTGAAGAAAACCTTCATCGAGTTCCTGCACAACCTGCCGTTCTACGGCCTGGCCGTGCTTTGTGTGGACGATCCGGTGGTGCGCGAGATCCTGCCGCAGATCGCCCGCCCGACCACCACCTACGGCACCAGCGAAGATGCCGACGTGCGTGCGGTGGACATCCGCCAGGAAGGCATGCGCACCCACTTCACCGTGCTGCGCCAGGGCCGCGAGCCGATGGCGGTGTCGGTGAACATGCCGGGCAACCACAACGTCCTGAATGCCCTGGCGACCATTGCCATCGCCACCGACGAAGGCATCAGCGACGATGCCATCCTGCAAGGGCTGTCGGGCTTCGAAGGCGTCGGTCGGCGTTTCCAGGTCTATGGCGAGCTGGAAGTCGAGGGCGGCAACGTGATGCTGGTAGACGACTACGGCCATCACCCGCGCGAAGTGGCGGCGGTGATCAAGGCCGTCCGTGGCGGTTGGCCGGAGCGGCGCCTGGTGATGGTGTACCAGCCGCACCGCTTTACCCGTACCCGCGACCTCTACGAAGACTTCGTGCAGGTGCTGGCCGATGCCAACGTGTTGCTGCTGATGGAAGTCTACCCGGCCGGCGAGGAGCCGATTCCCGGTGCCGACAGCCGTCACCTGTGCCACAGCATCCGTCAGCGTGGGCAACTGGACCCTATCTATATCGAGCGTGACGTCGAGCTGGCGCCGCTGGTCAAGCCGCTGCTGCGGCCAGGCGACATCCTGCTCTGCCAGGGCGCCGGCGACATTGGTGGTCTCGCACCACAACTGATCAAAAGTCCGCTGTTCAAGAGGAAAGCCCAATGAGCGCCCTGCAATCGACCCGTGACCCACGCGCCTTTGGCCGTGTCGCCGTGCTGTTCGGCGGTCGCAGTGCCGAGCGCGAGGTTTCCCTGAAATCCGGGGCTGCAGTGCTGGACGCGTTGCGCTCGGCCGGTGTCGACGCCTTCGGCATCGACGTTGGCGACGACTTCCTGCAGCGTCTGGTCAGCGAGCGTATCGACCGTGCTTTCATCGTGCTGCATGGCCGCGGTGGCGAGGACGGCAGCATGCAAGGGCTGCTGGAGTGCGCCGGAATTCCCTATACCGGCAGTGGCATCCTCGCCTCGGCCCTGGCGATGGACAAGCTGCGCACCAAGCAGGTCTGGCAGAGCCTGGGCCTGTCCACACCGCGCCATGCCGTGCTGGCCAGCGAGGCGGACTGCCGCGCGGCTGCGCAGGCGCTCGGTTTCCCGCTGATCGTCAAGCCGGCCCACGAAGGCTCCAGCATCGGCATGGCCAAGGTGGACGACCTGCCTGGACTGGTCGAGGCCTGGCGTGCCGCCAGCGGTTTCGACTCGCAGGTGCTGGTGGAGCAATGGATCCAGGGGCCGGAGTTCACCATCGCCACCCTGCGTGGCCAGGTGCTGCCACCGATCGGCCTGGGCACGCCGCACAGCTTCTACGACTACGACGCCAAGTACCTGGCCTCCGACACCCAGTACCGCATTCCCTGTGGCCTGGACGCCGACAAGGAACAGGAACTCAAGGAACTGACCGCGCGCGCCTGCGAAGCCGTCGGCATCAAGGGCTGGGCCCGTGCCGATGTGATGCAGGACGCCGACGGGCGCTTCTGGCTGCTGGAAGTGAATACCGTGCCGGGCATGACCGACCACAGTCTGGTGCCGATGGCGGCCCGTGCCGCCGGGCTGGATTTCCAGCAACTGGTGCTGGCCATCCTCGATGAAAGCCTGGAAGTGGAGGCCTGACGCCATGATCGCCACGCTGCGTCACACTCAGCCAGCCGGAGCTCGCAAGCCGTCGCCTCGTGGCGCCAGTCGGCTGGTCGAGCCGAAGCCGCTGGGTGCGCGCCTGCCGCGTGTCGATCTGAGCGGGCTCAAGCGCCTGCTCTGGCCGTTGCTGCTGGTTGGCCTGCTGGTCAGCCTGTATGAACTGGGCGTACGCCTGATGCCCTATGCCGACCGGCCCATCGCCAAGGTCAGTGTGCAGGGCGACATGAGCTATATCAGCCAGCAGGCGATACAGCAGCGTATCGCGCCCTTCGTCGAGGCAAGTTTCTTCAAGGTCGACCTGAATGGCCTGCGCAGCAACCTCGAAGAGATGCCCTGGATCTCCCATGTGGAAGTCCGCCGCGTCTGGCCGGACCAGGTTGCGCTGCGTCTTCAGGAGCATCTGCCCATCGCGCGTTGGGGCGACGAGGCGCTGCTGAACAACCGTGGACAGGCTTTTTCGCCAAATGACCTGACACATTATGAACACTTGCCACAGTTGCATGGTCCCAAGCGCGCTGAACAGAAAGTCATGCAGCAATATCAAATGCTTAGCCAGATGTTGCGGCCTCTCGGCTTTTCCATCCAGCGTCTGGAGTTGCGCGAGCGGGGCAGTTGGTTCCTCAGCACCAACCAGGGGTTGGAGCTGTTGCTGGGACGGGATCATATCGTCGAGAAGATGCGTCGTTTCACCGCCATCTATCAGCAGGAACTGGCGCCGCAGAGTGAGAAAATTGCCCGGATCGACCTGCGCTATGCCAACGGCCTGGCCGTGGCCTGGCGCGAACCGGTCCACCTGGCGGACGAGTTGACCGCCGCCGTGAAGAATTGAGGAACGAAAGAGAATGTCCAGCGTGCAGAGTGGCAAGATGATCGTCGGACTCGATATCGGCACCTCCAAGGTCGTTGCCCTGGTGGGTGAAGTGTCGGGGGATGGCGAACTGGAAATCGTGGGTATCGGTACCCATCCGTCGCGCGGCCTGAAAAAGGGCGTCGTGGTGAATATCGAGTCCACCGTGCAATCCATCCAGCGGGCGGTCGAAGAGGCCCAGTTGATGGCGGGCTGCCGTATCCACTCGGCTTTCGTCGGCCTGGCGGGCAACCATGTGCGCAGCCTGAACTCCCATGGCATCGTGGCGATCCGTGATCGCGAAGTGAGCGGTGCGGACCTGGAACGTGTCCTGGACGCAGCCCAGGCCGTGGCGATTCCGGCTGACCAGCGCGTGCTGCACACCCTGCCGCAGGACTACGTCATCGATAACCAGGAAGGCGTGCGCGAGCCACTGGGCATGTCCGGCGTGCGCCTGGAAGCCAAGGTGCACGTGGTGACCTGTGCGGTGAACGCCGCGCAGAACGTCGAGAAATGCGTGCGTCGCTGTGGGCTGGAAGTCGACGACATCATTCTCGAACAACTGGCCTCGGCCCACGCGGTGCTGACCGATGACGAGAAGGAACTGGGCGTGTGCCTGGTGGACATCGGCGGTGGCACCACGGATATCTGCATCTTCACCGAAGGCGCCATTCGCCATACTGCGGTGATCCCGATCGCGGGCGACCAGGTCACCAATGACATCGCCATGGCCCTGCGTACGCCGACCCAGTACGCCGAGGAAATCAAGATTCGCTATGCCTGCGCCCTGGCCAAGCTGGCGGGCGCCGGCGAAACCATCAAGGTGCCGAGCGTTGGCGACCGTCCGCCGCGCGAGCTGTCGCGCCAAGCGCTGGCCGAGGTGGTGGAGCCGCGTTACGACGAACTGTTCACCCTGATCCAGGCCGAACTGCGTCGCAGCGGCTACGAAGATCTGGTGCCCGCCGGCATTGTCCTGACCGGTGGTACATCGAAGATGGAAGGTGCCGTGGAACTGGCCGAGGAAATCTTCCATATGCCGGTACGCCTGGGTTCGCCTCATCGCTTCAAAGGGCTGGCCGACGTGGTGCGCAACCCGATCTATTCGACCGCTGTCGGCCTGTTGCTCTACGGCTTGCAGAAGCAGACGGACGGCACGCCATCCGCTGGCAGCGGGACGACGGAAGAGAACAAGACATCCGTTCTGGAGCGGCTGAAAAGCTGGGTCCAGGGCAATTTCTGAGCAATGCAGTGCAGCTGTAACACAAAACTAGAAAGTTGGAAGGAGAGAGAAAATGTTTGAACTGGTCGATCACACCCCGCAAAACGCGGTCATCAAAGTCATCGGTGTCGGTGGTGGCGGTGGCAACGCAGTCAATCACATGGTGCGCAACAACGTCGAAGGCGTTGAGTTCATCTGCGCCAATACCGATGCCCAGGCGCTGAAGAAGGTCGAGGCGCGCACGGTGCTGCAACTCGGTTCTTCCATCACCAAGGGCCTGGGTGCCGGCACCAACCCGGAAATCGGTCGCCAGGCCGCTACCGAAGACCGCGAGCGCATCGCTGAAGTGCTGGAAGGCGCCGACATGGTCTTTATCACCACGGGCATGGGTGGCGGTACCGGTACCGGCGCTGCGCCGGTGATCGCGTCGGTCGCCAAGGAAATGGGCATCCTGACCGTGGCCGTGGTCACCCGTCCGTTCCCCTTCGAAGGCCGCCGCCGTATGCAGGTCGCCGATGAAGGTATCCGTGCGCTGTCCGAGTGCGTCGACTCGCTGATCACCATCCCCAACGAGAAGCTGCTGACCATCCTCGGCAAGGACGCCAGCCTGCTGTCGGCCTTCGCCAAGGCGGACGACGTATTGTCCGGCGCCGTGCGTGGCATCTCCGACATCATGCAACGTCCCGGCCTGATGAACGTCGACTTCGCCGACGTCAAGACCGTCATGGGCGAGATGGGCATGGCCATGATGGGTACTGGCTGCTCCACCGGGCCGAACCGTGCCCGTGAAGCGACCGAGGCGGCGATCCGCAACCCGCTGCTGGAAGACGTCAACCTGCAGGGCGCTCGCGGCATCCTGGTCAACATCACTGCCGGTTTCGACCTGTCCCTGGGCGAGTACGCCGCAGTGGGCGAGATCATCGAAGCCTTCGCGTCCGACGAAGCCACCGTCAAGGTCGGTGCCGTGATCGATCCGGACATGAGCGACGAACTGCATGTCACCGTGGTTGCCACTGGCCTCGGCCCGCGTGGCGAGAAGCCGGTCAAGGTGGTCGACAACACCCTGAGCGCCCCGAGCGTCGCGGCTGCCGTGATTCCGGCGCGTAACGAGCAGGCTGCGGTCAACTACCGCGAACTGGAGCGTCCGACCGTCATGCGCAACCAGGCACAGGCTGCCGCGACCGCAGCCCGCCTGAACCCGCAGGAAGACCTGGATTACCTGGACATTCCAGCGTTCCTGCGTCGTCAGGCCGATTGAATCAGTTTATCGAGGGGATAGGTGTGATCGGTATTCAGCAAACAGGGCTTCTGCTATCATCGCAGCCCTTTACTGAAAGCCATTCGCAGCGGATACAGCGAACCAAGCCATGATCAGACAACGCACACTGAAGAACACCATCCGCGCTACTGGCGTCGGCTTGCACTCGGGGGAAAAGGTCTACCTGACCCTGAAGCCTGCACCGATCGACAGCGGTATCGTGTTCTGCCGCACCGATCTCGTGCCTCCCGTGGAGATTCGCGCGCTCGCGCTGAATGTCGGGGAAACGACCATGTCTACGACGCTGGTCAGCGGTGATGTCAAGGTCGACACAGTGGAGCATCTGCTTTCGGCCATGGCCGGATTGGGCATCGACAATGCCTATGTCGAGCTTTCCGCCTCCGAAGTGCCGATCATGGACGGCAGCGCCGGCCCCTTCGTGTTCCTGATTCAATCGGCAGGCCTGCAAGAGCAGGACGCCCATAAGAAGTTCATCCGCATCAAGCGGGAAGTGACGGTGGTGGATGGCGACAAGCGCGCTACCTTCCTGCCGTTCGAGGGTTTCAAGGTCAGTTTCGAGATCGACTTCGATCATCCGGTCTTCCGCGGTCGTACCCAGACTGCCAGCGTGGATTTCTCCAGTACTTCCTTCGTCAAGGAAGTCAGTCGTGCCAGGACCTTCGGGTTCACCCGCGACCTGGAATTCCTGCGTTCGCATAACCTGGCTCGCGGCGGCAGTGTGGAAAACGCCATCGTTGTCGATGACGATCAAGTGCTTAACGAGGACGGCCTGCGTTACGAGGACGAATTCGTCAAACACAAGATACTCGATGCCATTGGCGACCTTTACCTCCTGGGGACCAGCCTGATCGGCGAGTTCCGTGGCTATAAGTCGGGGCATGCGTTGAATAACCGCCTGCTGCGCTCGCTGATGGAGCAAGAGGATGCCTGGGAGCTGGTCACCTTCGACGACCCTGAAACCGCGCCCATTTCTTATATGCGTCCGGTTGCAGCCGGCTAAGCAATACTCTCTTTCCTTTTAAGCCACCTTCGGGTGGCTTTTTTTCGTGTGCAGGAAATGCTGGTGCGATAGCCGCCAGGTGTCTTTGCGTGGTTACAACTGTGCGGCTTCTACCATCTGCCGGGCATGTGCGAGGGATTGCTCCGTCAGTTCCACGCCGCCGAGCATGCGGGCGATCTCTTCGATACGACTGTCGTCCAGCAGGCTGCTGACAGCGGTACGGGTTTCATCCTGGCCACGCGCCTTGTGCACGAACAGGTGGTGATGGCCCTGGGCTGCGACCTGGGGCAGGTGGGTGACGGTCAGGACCTGCCCGCGCTCGCCCAGGCGGCGTAGCAGCAGGCCGACGACTTCCGCGGTCGGGCCACCGATGCCGACGTCCACTTCATCGAAGACCAGTGTCGGCGTACGCGAGGTCTGGGCAGTGATCACCTGGATCGCCAGGCTGATGCGCGACAGTTCACCCCCCGAAGCCACCTTGGCCAGGGGGCGGGGCGGTTGCCCAGGGTTGGCGCTGACCAGGAACTCGACCTGTTCCAGTCCTTGCGGGGGCCGCTCGTCGGTTGCCGTGGGCTTGAGCTGGATACAGAACTTCCCGCCAGGCATGCCCAGTCGCTGGATCTCTTCTTCCACCGCTCGGGCCAGGGGCTCTATCGCGCTCTGGCGCCTGGCGCTCAATGCGTTGGCTTTCTCGTCGTAGTCGTGCGCCAGGCCCGTGAGTTCCTGTTCGAGGCGGACCAGGGTTTCGTCATCGGCATTGAGATTCTCCAGCTCCTCCAGCAGTTGTTGCTGAAGGGCGCAGAGTTCTCCGGGCTGTACCCGGTGCTTGCGGGCCAGGGTGTAGATGCTGTCCAGGCGTTCTTCCAGGAATTGCTGGCGCTGCGGGTCGTCGTCGAAATGATCGAGGAAGCGGTTGAGTTCGCCCATGGCTTCCTCGACCTGGATCTGCGCACTGGCCAGCAGGTTGCTGGCTTCGCCCAGTGCACTGGCGTTGCCCTGTACGCTGGCGAGGCGTTGCAGGCTGGCGTTGAGCAGCGACAGCACGTTGCCGGCATCATTCTCGCTGCAGATGTCCAGCACCTGCTGGCAGGTGCCGAGCAGTTGCCCGGCGTTGGCCAGGTTGCGATGTTCCTGCTCCAGTTGTTCCAGTTCGTTCTCGCCCAGGGAAAGGTTTTCCAGTTCTTCCAACTGGTAGCTGAGCAGTTGGTGGCGTGCGCGCTGTTCCTCGCTACTGTTGCTCAGGCGCTCCAGTTCCTGGCGGGTCTGGCGCCAGCGCTGGGCAGCCTGCTGGACCTGACGGGCCAGTTCCTGGTTGCCGCTGTACTCGTCGAGCAGGCGCCGGTGGGTGTCGTGTTTCAGCAGGGATTGGTGTTCGTGCTGGCTATGGATGTCGATCATCAGCTCGCCCAGCGCCTTGAGGTCGCCCTGGGGGCAGGGGGTGCTATTGATGTAGCAGCGCGAGCGGCCCTCGGCCGTGATGACCCGCCGCAGGATGCAGGGGCCGTCGTGCTCCATGTCGCGTTCGGCCAGCCAGGTGCGGGCGTCGGGTATGTCTTCGAGGTCGAAGCTGGCGAGGATGTCGGCCTTGTCCGCGCCGGTGCGCACCGCGCTGCTGTCGGTACGATCACCCAATGCCAGGCCGAGGGCGTCGAGCATGATCGACTTGCCGGCACCGGTCTCGCCGCTGATCACGCTCATGCCGCGCTTCAGTTCGAGGTCGAGGTGCTCGACGATGGCGTAGTTGCGGATGGACAGATGAACCAGCATGGCGAGGCTCCCAAGGTTGATTGCTGTGTATTTATACAGTTCTTTTTTTCGTGCTTCAAGCTGTGGGGGAGGCCATTACTGGAAGCTTTTTCCCACTCGTCGATCCTCTCCCGCAAGCGGGTGAAGGAGAAGGCGTGCCTGGTTGTACTGTCCGGACACGGACTGGTACGTCGCACCAAGGCCTGAAGCTGCTTGTGACCTGCCGCCCGCTACGCGACAATCCCTGTCTTTGATTTCTCGGACAGGTGCGAAGCTTGAACGCAGAGTTCCGCCGTAGGGCCTATCTGGATGCCATGCAGGTGACATGCTGGCTGCCGCGTACCCTGTTGCCGTTTGCCGCACCCTCCCGGCCAGCGCTGCTGGAGGTGGTCGAGGTCTCGCCTGAGCCTGTCGTCATCCCCGAGCGCTCCGTCGAGCCTGTCGTTGCCGCTGAACCGGTGGTCGCGGGTGAGGTATCGCGTCCCTTGCGGGAACGGATGATGCCGCCGGCCGTCGAGGCCGCTCCAGCGGTTGCGGAGGTTGCCACTCCGGTCGAGGTCGAGGCGCCCAGGGTGCCGCCGCCCCGGTTTTCCCTGCAATTGCTGCGTGCCGGCAGTTGCCTGCTGCTGGTGGAGCTGCCGACTGGCGAACCTTTCCAGAGCCGTGATCCTGCCTATGTGCTGCTCAAGGACATCCTCAAGGCTGCCAGACTGCCCGACCGTCCCCAGCAGGTGGGCGATGGCGAGCCGATACGCTGGCCCTTGCTGCACCGTGGCAGCCTCGACCAGGGTGCCGAAGCGGCGTGCGACTACGTGCAAGGCGTGCTCATGGCCGAACTGGAGCAGATGGGCAGCGATTGCCTGTGGCTGATCGGGCTGCCGGCGCTGCGCTTTGCTGGAGAAGTCGGCCTCGAAGCCTGCTGGCGTGAGTTGGATATCGAAGGTGTCGGACGGGCGCTGGCGATACCGGGCCTGGAGTCACTGATGGAAGAGCCGGCCAGCAAGGCCGAGCTATGGCGGACGATCAAGCGCAGTATGCCGCGTTGGGTAATGGGTTCATGAGCGATAGCGTGACATTCCGCCGTATGACCGAGGCGGACCTTGATGAAGTGCTGAGGGTCGAGTACGCAGCCTTCAGTCATCCCTGGACGCGCGGTACCTACCGCGACAGTCTGAAGAGCTACGAGTGCTGGGTGATGCTCGAAGGAAGCCAGCAGGTGGGGCATGGCGTGATCGATGTGATCATCGACGAGGCGCACCTGCTCAACCTGACGGTGAAACCGGAGAACCAGGGCCGCGGGCTGGGCCTGCGTATGCTGGAGCACCTGATGGCGCGGGCCCACGAGCGAGGGGCACATGAGTGTTTTCTCGAGCTCAGGGCAAGCAACCACCCGGCCTATCGCCTGTATGAGCGCTTCGGTTTCAATGAAATAGGACGCCGCCGCGATTACTACCCGGCTGTCGATGGCCGTGAAGATGCTCTGGTCATGGCGTGTGCGTTGCTGGATTGAGGTCTCGGCCTGTAGGGTGAGTCCGCTGCGGGTGGCGCGTTCCGTGATCCGGGTGCCGAGCGTTTTTTAATGTGCTTGCCGTCGCTGCGAAGTGGTTTGCCTGGCGGTGATGGTATGGGAGGTTGGTGTGGTTCTTTCACGACAGGGGCTGGCGTTCGCCGGGCTGGTACTGGCCATTCTGCTCTGGAGTGGCAATGCCCTGGTTGGGCGCGCCTACCACGATGACATTCCTCCCCTGAGCCTGTCCTTCTGGCGCTGGAGCCTGGCATCCGTCCTGTTGCTACCATTCGTGGCGCGCTCGATCTGGCAGCATCGCCAGGCATTGCTGGCGGCGGGCTGGCGGCTGCTGGTACTGGCCGCTGTGGGCATCGCCAGTTTCAACTCCTTGCTCTATACCGCCGCGCAGACCACGCCCGCGATCAACATTACCCTGGTCAGTACCTGCCTGCCCCTGGCCACCTTCGTCGGTGCCGGCGTATTGCTTGGGGAGTGGCCGGCGCGACGTGCCTGGTACGGGCTGGTGGTCGCATTGCTCGGGCTGGGCTATCTGATCAGCCGCGGCAGCCTGGACGTGCTGACCTCGCTGTCGTTCGCCGGCGGCGACCTGATCATGCTGGTGGCGGTGCTGGTCTGGGCGACCTATACCTTGCTGTTGCGGCTCTGGGGCCGCTACCTGACGGTGCCGCCACTGGTGTTGCTCGGTGTGCTGATGCTGCTCGGCCTGCCGTTCATCCTGCCGTTCTACCTGCTCGAGCTGAGTGTGGTCGGCGGTTTCGAGGTCAATCTGAGCAACCTCTCGGCCATCGCCTACACCGCCGTGTTCTCTTCGCTGGTGGCCTACCTGGCATGGAATCACGGTGTCAGTGTGCTGGGTGCGGCCAAGGCATCGCTGACCAACTACCTGATGCCGGTGTTCACCGCGTTGCTGGGCTGGGTGCTGCTGCATGAGCCCTTGCAGCCCTACCACCTGGTCGGTGGCGGGCTGATTTTCGCCGGGTTGATGCTGGCGACGCGGCGGGCCTGAGCCGCTGCGTCAGGCGTTTTTCTGTGAGCCTTCGCGGGTCGCCATGACCTGGTCGATGCGGTAGCTGTCGACGTCCATCACCTCGAAGGTATAGCCGCCCCAACTGACCCGGTCGGTCCGGCGCGGCACGCGCCGCAGCATGGTCATGAGAAAGCCCGCCAGGGTTTCGTATTCGTCCTCGTGCAGCATGCTGTCGATGTTCAGGGCGCGGCGCACGTCCTGGATCGGTGTGATGCCGTCGATCAGCCAGGAGTTCTCGTCACGCTGGACGATCTGCTCTTCGTACCAGGGCGAGACCAGGTCACCCATGACGATGCTCATCACATCGTTGAGGGTGATCAGGCCGACCACCAGGCTGTATTCGTTGACGATCAGCGCGAAGGTCTCGCCGGCCTGGCGGAACTGTTCGAGCATTTCCGCCAGGCTCAGGCGGTCGGGCACCACCAGCAGCTTGCGGATCAGCGTGGGGTCCTCGAAGGAGATCGGGGTGCCGCTGAGTACGCGCTGGAACAGGTCCTTGAGGCGCACATAGCCGATGATATGGTCGATGGCGCCATCGCAGACCGGGTAGAACGAGTAGGGGTCGTCGGCGATCCGCGTGCGTACCAGGGTTTCCACGTCATCGCGCAGGAAGTAGGCGATGGCGTCGCGGTGCGTCATGGCGCTGGGCAGGGTGCGGGTGTCCAGCTCGAAGATGTTCTCGATGACCTGCTGTTCGCTGGCGGCGAGGGAGCCGGACTGCGCACCGGCCTGGGCCATGGCCAGGATATCGTCCGGGGTGACGCTGTCGTCGCGCTTGTGCGGCAGGCCGGAGAGGCGGATCAGTCGGTTGGACAGCCAGGCATAGACCAGCACCAGCGGTTTCAGCAGGCGGCTGAGCATCTGCATCGGGCCGATGACGCGCACCGCCAGTTGCTCGGGGGCGGCCATGCCAATTTGCTTGGGCACCAGGTCGGTGATGACGATGAAGATCGAGGTGGTGGTGACGAAGGAGACGATGAAGCCCAGGGTCGCCGCCGGGGCGGGCTCCATAAAGCGTTCGAGCTGGGTGCTGACCAGCGGGCTGAGGAAGCCTTCGCCGACGATGCCGCCGAGAATGGCCAGGGCATTCACGCCAATCTGTACCACGGTGAAGTAGTGGCCGGGCTGGTCCTGGACCTGTATGACTTGCAAGGCACGTGGATCGCCGTCGTCGGCCATCTGCCGCAGTTTCAGTCGGCGTGAGGCGGCCAGGGCGATTTCGGCAACGGAAAAGAAGGCGCTGACGAGGATCAGCAGGGCGAGCAGGGAGATACTTTGGGTGACACTCATGATGGGCTGGCGTTGTGGAGAAGTGCCCGAGGGTAGCATGAAGCGATTGACGGCAGGTTGCAGCCAGTGCGGTCAGGGGTGGGAAGGTGTATCCGGCGCCGGATATGTCCTTTGCGTGACGTACCCGGCGCTGGAGGAGTGTTAGCCGTTCAGCGCAACAGCACTTCGATCACGCCATCGGCGCTGAGGGATATCTTGCGGGTGCCTGCTTCGACTTCGGGTGTGGGGGCTGCATCTTGCATGCTGGCCTTCATGGCCGATGCGCGCATGATCGGTGGGTAGTAGCCACCGCTATTACTGTTGAGGTTCAGGTTGACCAGTTTGTAGTCCTTGCCGCCGAGGGCCTGGGTCACGATCTGCGCGCGGGCCTTGAAGGCAGTCACAGCATCCTTGTAGAGCGCGTCTTCGTTCTGCTGGCGGACGTTGTCGGAAACGCTGAAATACATGCCGTCGAGCTTCAGGGTCTGCGTCAATTCGCCGGTGAGTTGTGAAAGGGCTGCAAAGTCGCCGCTTTCCAGTTGCAATTCGGCACGCTCGCGCCAACTGACGATTTTCTGGGTTTTCTCTTCATAGACGGGATAGCTGCTGCGGTTGCCGGTCTTGACCGTGACGCTCTTTTCCTGGCGCGCACGCTTCAGCGCCTTGTTGAGCACTTCGGTGGTCTGGGCCGCCAGCTTGGCCGGGTCGGTGTGCTGGGACTCGGTATAGAGAGTGATGTGCATGCGATCCTGCGCGACTTCGTTGCTGACTTCCGCACGCAGGGAGATCAGGTTGTAGCGGGGCTCGTCGGCGATGGCATAGCCGCTGCCCAGGGTGGCGGCCAGGAACAGCAGGGGAGCTTTGGGGAATCTGGAAGGCATGGATGTTTTCCTTGCTGAGGGTGAAAAAGATGCCAGGGACGGTAACTGAAATTATCCTGCCAGCCCAATGTTATGCGGCGTGTTGACGCATGAAGCGGGCAGTGTGCTTGGTTATACTCGCGCAATTGTTGGAGTCTCCATGTACGCATCCGTTCATTTGTTCTCTGCCAGCCGCCAGAACCTGCGGCTATTGACCCTGATCCGTTGCCTCGTGCTGGCGGCCCAGGCCGGCGCGGTGGGGCTGGCCTATGTGACCGATGTGCTGACACTGCCCTGGCTGGCATTGGGCATCACGCTGTCGGTCTCCGCGTTGCTGTGCCTGGGCACCGCGATCCGCCTCTACGGCCCCTGGCCAGTGACCGATCTGGAATACGCCGGGCACCTGGCCTGCGACCTGCTGATACACAGTGCGCTGCTTTATTACTCGGGCGGATCGACCAACCCCTTCGTCTCCTATTACCTGGTGCCGTTGACCATCGCCGCCGCGACGCTGCCCTGGCTCTACTCCATCGTCCTGTCCGGGCTAGCGCTGCTGGGCTATACGCTGATGCTGGTGTGGTACGACCCGGTCAACGTACCGCCGGTGGATCGCTCCACGCTGCTGGTCTACGGCATGTGGCTGAGCTTTGCCCTGGCAGCGGCGCTGATCACCTTCTTCGTCACCCGCATGGCCGAGGAGCTGCGCCGCCAGCAACAGTTGCAATCCCAGCGCCGTGAGGAAAGCCTGCGCGACCAGCAATTGCTGGCCGTGGCGACGCAGGCGGCCGGCGCCGCCCATGAGCTGGGCACGCCCCTGGCGACCATGAGTGTGCTGCTCAAGGAACTGCGCCAGGAGCACAAGGACCCCGTGTTGCAGGAAGACCTGAGCTTGCTGCAATCCCAGGTGCAACTGTGCAAGGAGAGCCTGCAGCAACTGGTTCGCGCCGCCGAGGCCGACCGTCGTCAGGCGATCCTGGAACAGACGGCGCGAGAGTGGGTCGAGACCGTCCTGCAGCGCTGGCATTTGATGCGCCCTGAGGCCACCTACAAGTTCCAGTGCGTGGGTGTGGGCAGTCCGCCCCACCTGATGCCGCCCGCTGATCTCAGTCAGTCCCTGCTCAACCTGCTGAACAACGCCACGGATGCCTGCCCGGACAACCTGGAAATCCGCCTGGACTGGAACGAGCAATGGATCAAGCTGGGCATCCGCGACCATGGCGCGGGTGTGCCGTTGGCGATTGCCGAGCAGATCGGCCGCCCCTTCATCACCACCAAGGGTGGCAAGGGCTTCGGTCTCGGGCTTTTTCTCAGTCAGGCCAGCGTGACCCGTGCCGGCGGCACGGTGAAACTCTACAATCACGAAGACGGCGGAACTCTGACCGAGTTGCGCCTGCCTCATGGCTCGGTTCGAGTCTGATCGCGAACATTGCGAGGAATGAAGCATGACCGACGAATTGCAGCACGATGGTGAAGAACAACCACACCTGCTGTTGGTGGATGACGATCCGACGTTCACGCGTGTGATGGCCCGTGCGATGACGCGCCGTGGTCTGCGGGTGAGTATTGCCAGCTCCGCCGACGAAGGTCTGGCGCTGGCGACACAGGATTTGCCCGACTACGCCGTACTCGACCTGAAGATGGAAGGTGACTCCGGCCTGGTGCTGCTGCCCAAGCTGCTGGCGCTGGACCCGGAAATGAAGGTGTTGATCCTGACCGGCTATTCGAGCATCGCCACGGCGGTGGAAGCCATCAAGCGCGGCGCCTGCAACTACCTGTGCAAGCCCGCGGACGCTGACGATGTGCTGGCGGCGCTGCTGTCCAAGCATGCCGACCTCGATACCCTGGTGCCGGAAAATCCGATGTCGGTGGACCGCCTGCAATGGGAGCATATCCAGCGCGTGCTGAGCGAGCATGACGGCAATATCTCGGCCACCGCCCGCGCCCTGGGCATGCATCGCCGTACCTTGCAGCGCAAGTTGCAGAAGCGCCCGGTCCGGCGCTAGTCACGGACGATCCCCGTAGGGTGTACGCGCGCTGCAGCCTACGGATGGCCCCAGCTCAGCTCGAAGTGCGAGCCGGGGGCGAAGTGGTTGTCCAGCATGTCCCAGCGTTCGACCGTGACGTGCTTGTTTGCACCTTCGTGCAGGCGCAGGCGGTTGAACGAATTGGGCGAGGTGCCGCGTACCCGTGAAGAGAAGGTGGTGCCGGCCTGGACCATCCAGATCTCCCTGGCCAGATGGGCGTACTGTTTGGAAAGCGGCAGCACATGGGGCAGGTGCACATGCCCGCCCATCACCAGGTCCAGCCCCTCGGCGGCCCAGCACTCCAGGGCGGCCTGGGCGCCGCGCTGCTGGTTGCGCACGTCGCTGGGGACCATGGCGCCGAACGGCTGGTGGGCGACCACGATGCTCAGTTTGGCCGGGTCGCGGGCGCGCAGGATGTTGGCCACTCGCTCCACCTGGCGAGGTGTCACCAGACCGTTCTTGTGGCGCCGTGGGGCCGTGGTGTTCAGGCCGATCACCAGCAGGCGTTCGTTCTCGAAGACCGGCTCCAGCTCATGGCCGAAATGCCGGCGGTAGTTGTGGTAGGGGGCGAAAAAACGCAGCGGCAGGTTGTAGAGCGGGATGTCATGGTTGCCGGGGATGACCAGGGTGTCGCCGATGCCACGCTCCTTGAGCCGCTGCATGAAGGCCGCCGCCGCCGCGAACTGACTGCCACGGGCACGCTGGGTGATGTCACCGGAAAAAACCAGCAGGTCGGCGCCGTGTTCACTGACGTGGTCCTCCAGAGCCTGCACCACTGGGGCCTGTTCCGTGCCGAAGTGGGTGTCGGATATCTGCAGGATACTGGTCATCGGTCTTTTGGCCTGTCTTGTCGTTCGAAGGCGGCATTATTCCACAAGCCTGGGTGGGAGCGGCAAATCGCGACCCCAGGTCGCCTTGCGCTGCCCCAGGCCTTGGTCTACCCTCCGCCAGCCTCAGGTGCCCAGGCCATGTGCCACAAGGGTGAAACGGGAAGCCGGTTCGATTCCGGCGCTGCCCCCGCAACGGTAGGCGAGTCGTGAAACCTCTTTCGTAGTCACTGTGCCCGTATCCGCGCATGGGAAGGCCGGGTTTCGGGAGCCGCAGGCTCCGCTCGCAAGCCCGGAGACCGGCCTGTCGCATTCACGACGGTGCGGTGGGCGCTGCTTTGGGGACGTTCGTTCGCTCTCCCATGCTCCTCCGACTGTCCAACTCGGCCCAGGTGTCGTGCGGGCGGGCACGGCGGAGCTCAAACGATAAATGGATAGATCACTCTTTCGACCAGTGGCCGGCGCGCTGCTCGGGGTTTCCTGCGTGGCTTCACTGGCGCAGGCACAGTCGGTGGAACTCGACCAGCAGGTCATTACCGCCACGCGTACGGCATTGGCGCCAACCCATACCACGGCGTCCACCAGCGTGATCACGCGCGAGGATATCGAGCGCAGTCAGGCAACCACTGTCCTGGATACGCTGCGGGGCCTCGCTGGCGTCGGCATCGTCACCAATGGTGGCCGGGGCAAGTCTTCCACCGTGCAATTGCGCGGCACCAGTGACAAGCACCTGCTGGTCCTGGTCGACGGCGTCAAGGTCGGTTCGGCCACCGATGGCACGGCAGCGCTGCACGCGATTCCGCTGGAGCAGATCGAACGTATCGAGGTGGTGCGCGGTCCTCGTTCCAGCCTCTACGGTTCCGAGGCCATGGGCGGCGTCATCCAGATATTCACCCGCAAGGGTTCGGGCGACGGGGTCAAGCCGTATTTCTCCGTCGGTGCCGGCAGTCGTTCTTCCTACAGCGGGACGGCCGGGGTCTCGGGCGGAAATGGCGCGGCCTGGTACAGCCTGGGTATCGCCAGCGAGTCCACCGATGGCATCAACGTGCGCGCCTACCGGCCGAGCGCACCAAGAAGCTATGAGCCCGATGCCGATGGTTATCGCGAGCTGTCGGCGTCCCTGCGCGGGGGCTATCGTTTCAATGACCGTTTTGAACTGGATGCGAACTGGCTGCGCAGCAAGGGCCACAGCGACCTGGACAGCCGTGCCACAAACGGCAACAGCGGGCGTGATGCCTATAAGGACGGTGAGCTGGAGGTGGTCGGCGCCCGGGCGCGGTTCTCGCCCCTGGAACCCTGGCAGGTTTCCTTGCAGGTGGCCCATAGCGAGGACCTGTCGGACCAGTACCAGGATGGCAGGTTCTACTCGCGTTTCGACAGCCAGCGCGACAGCCTTTCCTGGCAGAACGATATCAGTCTGGGCGAAGCCCAGTTGCTGACGGTGGGCTTCGATTACCAGCGTGACCGTATTGACACCACGGCCGCCTATGCCAGGGATTCGCGCAACAATAAAGGTGCTTTCGTGCAGTACCTGGCCAGTTTCGGCCGGCACGGCCTGGAGGCGGCCCTGCGCCGTGACAAGGACCAGTTCTTCGGCAGCCATGACACCGGCAGCCTGGGCTGGAACTACGAACTGAGCGACGAGGTGACCGTCAGTGCCGCCTATGGCACCGCGTTCCGGGCGCCAACCTTCAACGACCTTTATTACCCTGCCAGCGCCTCCACTGCGGGCAACCCGGACGTGCAACCGGAGGAGTCGGAGAGCTTCGAAATCGGGCTCAAGGGCAACCAGGCGTGGGGTGAGTGGAGCCTGAATGCCTTCGAGACCCGGATCGACGACCTGATCGTCTGGAGCGGCAGCGGCAGCAGCCCGATGCGGCCGGACAACGTCGACGTGGCGAGGATTCGTGGCCTGGAAAGCGTGCTGCGTACCGACTTCCAGGGATGGGACATCGTTTCCTCGCTGACTTTCCTCGACCCGCAGGACCGCAGCGACAAGAACCACGGTCACCTGCTGGCACGACGGGCCAAGCGAACGTTCAATCTGGATGTCGACCGCAGTTTCGGAACAGTGGCCGTCGGTGCGACACTGTACGCCAGCAGCTATCGTTTCGATCAGGCGGCGAATACCGATGCGCAGCGACTGCCGGGCTATGCGCTGGTCGACCTGCGTGGCGAGTACCGCTTCGACCCGGACTGGCGCTTGCAGGTCAGGTTGAGCAACCTGTTCGACCGCGAGTACGAAACCGCGCAGACTTACGAGCAACCGGGGCGCGCGGTTTACTTCACGCTTCGTTATCAGGTGCTGTGATGCTGGATGTCGGGCGAAGGAACGATGAACATGACGTCGCCGATGGCGGGTCAGAACATATTCAGGGCCGCTTTCTGGTAGCGGCACAGTGAGGGGGAGAGCCCATGCATAGTCTTTCTGCGCGTTCGCAGGTTCTGGTCGGCCTTGGGCTGGTGGTGCTGATGGCCATCACCCGTGGGCAGCATTTCGCCAGCGTGGACAACCTGCCCAGCGCTTCCTGGGCGATCTTCTTCCTGGCCGGGGTGTACCTGCGCCCGCGCTGGGCCTTCGTACTGTTCTTCGCCGAAGCGACCTTGCTCGACTTCGTCTCGCTGGCCACGGGGACTATCAGTGACTGGTGCCTGTCGCCGGTGTACTGGATGCTCCTGCTCGCCTATGGCTGCCTGTGGTTCGCTGGCCGGCTGTTCGCCGCACGTGCCCGGCCGTCCTGGCGCAGCCCGGCGTTGCTGGCGTTGGCACTGGCCGGCACGCTGGTGGTGGCGGCTTTCGTCGCGCACCTGATTTCCAGTGGTGGCTTCTACTTCTTCTCCGGCCGCTACGACGAGCCGACCCTGGCCGGTTTCATCGAGCGCATGGGCATCTACTACCCGCGCTACCTGTCCAACCTGGCCCTGTACGTGGCGCTCGTCGCGATCATGCACATCGGCGTCGCCGCCTTCATGCGTACGCAGCAGCGGGCCACGACGCTTCCGTGACTTCACCGGCCATTCCTGAACGCGCCGGCTGTCCGGCGCTGTTGATCGCCGCGCCCTCTTCGGGGCAGGGCAAGACCACCGTGACCGCGGCCCTGGCCCGCGCCTACCGCAACAGCGGGTTGCGGGTGCGCGTGTTCAAGTGCGGCCCCGACTTCCTCGATCCGACGATTCTCGCCCACGCCAGCGGCCAGCCGGTGTACCAGTTGGACTTGTGGATGGTCGGCGAGGAGGGCTGCCGGCAACTGCTCTGGCAGGCTGCACAAGAGGCCGATCTGATCCTGGTGGAAGGCGTCATGGGGTTGTTCGACGGCAAGCCCTGCGCTGCCGACCTGGCGCGTTGCTTCGGCATTGCCGTGATGGCGGTGATCGATGCGTCCGGCATGGCGCAGACCTTCGCAGCCATGGCCCATGGGCTGGCGACTTTCCAGCCCGGATTGCCTTTCTCCGGGGTGTTGGCCAATCGGGTCGGCAGCGCCGGGCATGCGCGTCTGCTGCGCGACAGCCTGCCGGAGAACATCCACTGGTATGGCGCCCTGTCGCGGGAGCAGGGGATCGAATTGCCATCTCGCCACCTGGGGCTGTTGCAGGCCGCCGAACTGGGCGATCTGGATGTGCGCCTCGAACGTGCGGCCCAGGCCTTGGGCGAAAGCGCCGAGTTGCCTCTGCCGCCGAGCGTCGAGTTCGTCCGCAGCGAGCCGGATCGCTGTGGTACGCCATTGGCTGGTGTGCGTATCGGCGTGGCGCGTGACCTCTGTTTTGCCTTCATCTACCAGGCCAATCTCGACCTGCTGCGCGAGCTGGGGGCTGAGCTGGTGTTTTTCTCGCCGCTGGCCGACGACGGGCTGCCGGAAATCGACAGCCTGTACCTGCCTGGCGGTTACCCGGAACTGTCGCTGCAACGCCTGCACGAGAACCGGGGTATGGCCGAAGCGATCCAGGCGCACCATCAGGCGGGCAAGCCCATTCTGGCCGAATGCGGTGGCATGCTTTACCTGCTCGACGGTCTGGTCGACCTGGATGGCGAGCGGCGTTCATTACTCGGCCTGCTGCCGGGCGAGGCGCGTATGCAGAAGCGCCTGGCGGCGCTGGCCCTGCAATCCGTGGACTTGCCCGAAGGGCAGCTGCGCGGGCATACCTTCCATCATTCCGCGTTGAACAGCCCCCTGGAGCCTCTGGCCCGGGGCGAGTGCCCGAACGGGCGCGGCACCTGTGAGCCGGTCTATCGCCTTGGGCGCCTGACAGCCTCCTACATCCATTTCTACCTGCCGTCCAACCCGGTGGCGGCCGCGGAGTTGTTGCGTCCATGACCCAGTACGCATTCCCCGAAGAACAACGTGCCGGTGTCTACCGGGCCATCGCCGAGCGACGCGACATGCGCCATTTCTCCGGAGGCGAGGTCGCTCCCGAGCTGCTGGCGCGGCTGCTGGAGGCTGCGCACCAGGCGCCGAGTGTCGGTCTGATGCAGCCCTGGCGGTTCATTCGCATCCGTCGCCCCGAACTGCGCCTGGCCATCCATGAGTTGGTGGAGCAGGAGCGGCAGGCGACCGCCGAGGCGCTGGGGGAGCGCTCCGATGAGTTCATGCAACTCAAGGTCGAAGGTATCCGCGACTGTGCCGAACTGCTGGTGGCTTGCCTGATGGATGGCCGCGAAGCGCATGTGTTCGGGCGCCGGACCCTGCCGGAGATGGACCTGGCCTCGCTCTCCTGTGCGATCCAGAACCTCTGGCTGGCGGCACGGGCCGAGGGGCTGGGCCTGGGCTGGGTGTCGCTGTTCGAGCCGCAGGCACTGGCCGACCTGTTGCAGGTGCCCGCCGGTGCCAAGCCGGTGGCGATCATCTGCCTCGGGCCGGTGGACGCGTTCTACCCGGCACCGATGCTGGCGCTGGAGGGCTGGCGTCAGCCACGACCATTGGCGGAGCTGCTGTCCGAGGATGGCTGGGGCACGGCGGGGGGCGAGGAATGAGCCTGGCGCTGACCTGTGTAGCCGGCGTCGCGCTGGACATCGTGCTGGGCGAGCCCCGGCGCATGCACCCGCTGGTGCTGTTCGGACGCTGGGCCGATGCACTGGAACGTCATTTCAATGTGGCCGGACGCGGTTGGCGCAGCCATGGCGTCACGGCCTGGTGCCTGGCGGTGTTGCCGCTGACGCTGCTGGCCTGGCTGCTGGCGAGCCTGCCGGGCGTCGGCTGGCTGGTCGAGGTGCTGGCGCTGTACCTGGCCCTGGGGTTGCGCAGCCTGAGCGAACACCTGTTGCCGGTGATCGCCGCCCTGCGCCAGGGCGATCTGGCGCAGGCGCGCTGGTGCGTCGGGCGAGTGGTCAGTCGCGATACCCGTGAGCTGGACGAGCAGGGCGTGGCCCGCGCCGCCACGGAAACCGTGCTGGAGAATGGTAGCGATGCGGTCTTCGCCGCGCTGTTCTGGTTCATCGTGGCGGGGGCGCCGGGTGTCGTGCTCTATCGCCTGAGCAATACCCTGGATGCCATGTGGGGCTATCGCAACGCGCGTTTCGAGCGCTTTGGCTGGGCGGCGGCGCGTATCGACGACCTGCTCAACTACCTGCCGGCACGCCTGGTCGCCCTCAGTTATGCGCTGCTCGGCAATACCCGGCTGGCACTGCGCTGCTGGCGCCAGCAGGCGCCGCAATGGGACAGCCCGAATGCCGGGCCGGTCATGGCCAGCGGTGCTGGCGCGCTGTCGGTTGGGCTGGGTGGTTCGGCGATTTACCACGGCCAGGCGCATCAGCGCCCGGCGCTGGGCGAAGGGCCACCGCCACAGGCGCGGGATATCGAGCGGGCGCTGGATCTGGTCTGGGCGGCTTTGGGGTTGTGGCTGCTGGTCGTGCTGCTGGGAGGCTGGATCTATGCTTGAACATGGAGGGCGCCTGCGCGCTGCCGCCCAGCGCTATGGCATTGCCCTGGAGGACTGGCTGGACCTGTCGACGGGCATTGCGCCCCGACACCTGCCGCTGCCAGCCTTGCCCGATGACGCCTGGAGCCGCCTGCCTGAGCCGGATGATGAACTGGAGACGCTGGCCTGCCGTTACTACGGCGCCGACGCGGTGCTGCCGGTGGCCGGTTCGCAGATGGCGATCCAGGCCCTGCCACGCTTGCGTCGCGATGCCCGGGTCGGGGTGCTGTCGCCCTGTTATGCCGAGCACGCCGAGGCCTGGCGCCGCGAAGGGCATCGGGTGCTGGAGATCAGCGAGGGCAGTGTGCACCGCGCCCTGGAAGGGTTGGACGTGCTGGTGGTGGTCAACCCCAACAACCCGACCGGCCGGCGCTTGCCGGTCGAGCAGTTGCTGGACTTGCATGCGCGCCTGGCCGAGCGGGGCGGCTGGCTGGTGGTGGACGAGGCCTTCGTCGACTGCACCCCAGAGGCCAGCCTGGCGGCCTACAGCCAGCGACCGGGGCTGATCGTGCTGCGTTCGTTCGGCAAGTTCTTCGGCCTGGCCGGGGCGCGCCTGGGCTTCGTGCTGGCAAGCACGCGTTTGCTGTCGGTCCTGGCGGAATCGCTGGGGCCGTGGACCGTCAGTGGGCCGACCCGCTGGCTGGCCAGTGCGATGCTGGCCGACCAGGCCGGACAGGCGCGGCAGCGTGAATACCTGCTGCACGCCGGCGAACGCCTGGCGGCCCTGCTGGAGCGCAATGGGCTACGGCCGGCCGGTGGTTGTGCACTGTTCCAGTGGGTGGTGAGCGAGGAGGCCGAGGGCCTCTACGAATACCTGGCCGGCCGCGCCATCCTGGTGCGGTTGTTCGTCCATACCTCCAGCTTGCGCTTCGGCCTGCCGGCGAACGAAGACGGCTGGCAGCGCCTGGAGCGGGTACTGGCCGAGCGGGAGCGTGCGGCATGACCACCCTGATGGTGCAGGGCACCACCTCCGATGCCGGCAAGAGCACCCTGGTCACTGCCCTCTGCCGCTGGCTGCGTCGCCAGGGCGTCGAGGTAGCGCCCTTCAAGCCACAGAACATGGCGCTCAACAGCGCGGTGACGGTCGACGGCGGCGAGATCGGGCGTGCCCAGGCGGTACAGGCCCAGGCCTGTGGCCTGCCGGCGCATACCGACATGAATCCGGTGCTGCTCAAGCCCAACAGCGACACTGGCGCCCAGGTCATCATCCATGGCCGCGCCATCGGCAATATGAACGCCACCACCTACCACGACTACAAGCCGCAGGCGCGCCAGGCGGTGCTGGCGTCACACCAGCGGCTGACCGAGGCCTACGCGGTGGTCATGGTCGAGGGCGCCGGCTCGCCGGCGGAAATCAACCTGCGCGCCAACGATATCGCCAACATGGGCTTTGCCGAGGCGGTGGACTGCCCGGTGATCCTGATCGCCGACATCGACCGGGGCGGGGTGTTCGCTCATCTGGTCGGCACCCTGGAACTGCTGTCGCCCAGTGAGCGCGAGCGGGTACAGGGCTTCGTTATCAATCGTTTTCGTGGTGATATCGCCCTGCTGCAGCCGGGGCTGGACTGGCTCGAACAGCGCACCGGCAAACCGGTGCTGGGCGTGCTGCCCTACCTGAAGGATTTCCACCTGGAAGCGGAGGACGCCATCGACCTGCGGCAATCGGCCAAGGCCGATGACTGCCTGCGGGTGGTGGTACCGGTGCTGCCGCGCATCAGCAACCACACCGACCTCGATCCGCTGCGCCTGCATCCGCAGGTCGACCTGCGTTTCGTTGCCGCTGGCGAGCCGCTGCCAGCGGCGGACCTGATCATCCTGCCGGGTTCCAAGAGCGTGCGCGCCGACCTCGACTGGCTGCGGCAGCAGGGTTGGGAAGCGGCCATCCAGCGTCACCTGCGCTATGGCGGACGTCTGCTGGGCATCTGTGGCGGTTTGCAGATGCTTGGCGAGTGCCTGCAAGACCCGCTCGGGCTGGAAGGGCCGGCAGGGCAAAGCCCTGGCCTGGGCCTGCTGGCGTTCTCCACCCGACTGGAGGCGCACAAGCAACTGCGCAACGTGCGTGGGCGCCTGTGCCTGGAGGATGCCGAGGTCAGCGGCTATGAAATCCATGCCGGTGTCAGCACCGGGCCGGCCCTGGCGCATGCCGCGGTACGCCTGGACGATGGCCGCAGCGATGGTGCCATCAGTGCCGATGGGCAGGTTCTCGGCACCTACCTGCACGGCCTGTTCGAACATCCCGAAGCCTGCGCGGCGTTGCTGCGCTGGGCCGGGCTGGCGCAGGTGCGGAAGGTGGATTACCAGGCACTGCGCGAGCGCGATATCGAACGCCTGGCCGACCAGGTCGAACAGCACCTGGACACGGCCCGGCTCCGTCAACTCTGTGGATTGAGCTCATGATCGAACTGATTCTCGGCGGCGCCCGTTCCGGCAAGAGCCGGTTGGCCGAGCGGCTGGCGGACGAGAGCGGCCTGGACGTGGTCTATGTCGCCACCAGCCAGGCGCTGGATGGCGAAATGGATGCGCGCATCGCCCATCACCGTGCCCGCCGCCCAGCGCACTGGGGGCTAGTCGAAGAGCCTGTGCAGTTGGCGCAGGTACTGGCCCGCGAGGCCGACGAAGGGCGCTGTCTGCTGGTCGATTGCCTGACGCTGTGGCTGACCAACCTGCTGATGCTGGACGACCCCGCTCGCCTCGCAGAAGAGCGCGAGGCGCTGCTGCACGGGTTGGCGTCGGCGCCGGGGCGTATCCTGCTGGTCAGCAATGAAACCGGCATGGGTGTCGTGCCGCTGGGCGAGT
Organism: Pseudomonas sp. ABC1; assembly: GCF_013395055.1. Classification (NCBI taxonomy): domain Bacteria; kingdom Pseudomonadati; phylum Pseudomonadota; class Gammaproteobacteria; order Pseudomonadales; family Pseudomonadaceae; genus Pseudomonas; species Pseudomonas sp. ABC1. Next base: position 1,303,741 of record NZ_CP058349.1, on the reverse strand, counting down.
TGACCCGCCGCTATGTGGACGAGGCCGGTTGGCTGCATCAGGCGTTGGCCGAGCGCGCGCAACGTGTGGTGCTCACGGTCGCCGGCTTGCCATTGGTTCTCAAGGGGGATGCGTTATGAGTGATTGGTACGAGCAGCCCTGCAAGGCGCTGGATGATGCGGCGCGGCAACAGGCGCTGGCGCGCCAGCGACAACTGACCAAGCCGTATGGCGCCCTGGGGCGGCTGGAGGTGCTGGCGGTCGAACTGGCGGCCATGCAGGGGCGCGAGAAACCCAGCCTGGAGCGGCTGGCGATCAGCGTCTTCGCCGGTGACCACGGTGTGGTCGAGGAGGGTGTGTCGGCCTATCCGCAGTCGGTGACCGGCGAGATGCTGCGCAATTTCGTGCGCGGCGGCGCGGCCCTCAGCGTGCTGGCGCGCCACCTCGGTGCGCCGCTGGAGGTGATCGACCTGGGCACCGTGCAGTCATTGGCGCTGGAGGGCGTGCGTCACCTGAACCTGGGGGCGGGCACTGCCAACCTGGCCAGGACCGCTGCCATGACTCCAGCCCAATGCGAGGCTGCCCTGGCCGCCGGGCGCGACTCGGTGCTGCGTGGGATCGAGTCTGGAGCGCAATTGTTCATCGGCGCGGAAATGGGCATCGGCAATACCACGGTGGCCGCGGCGTTGGCCTGCGCTCTGCTGGAGGCTTCTCCGGCAGAGCTGGTTGGTCCCGGCACCGGGCTGGACGACCAGGGTGTACGCCACAAGCGCGAAGTCATCGAGCAAGCGCTGGCGCTGCATGCGGTGTCCGAACCTCTGGACATCCTGCGGCGCCTGGGGGGCTTCGAAGTGGCGGCGCTGTGCGGTGCTTACCTGGCCTGCGCCCAGGCCGGTATCCCGGCGCTGGTGGACGGCTTCATCTGCACGGCGGCGGCGTTGTGTGCGGTGCGCCTGAATCCGGACTGTCGTGACTGGCTGCTGTTCGCCCACCGTTCCGCCGAGCCGGGGCACCGTGCGGTCTTGCAGGCACTGGCAGGCGAGCCCTTGCTCGACCTTGGCCTACGCCTCGGTGAAGGCAGTGGTGCCGCCCTGGCCGTGCCGCTGCTGCGTCAGGCCTGTGCCCTGCACGGGGAAATGGCCACCTTCGCCGAAGCGGCGGTCTCGGACCGCCCGGCATGACGCTGCGCCTCGACCTGCTGCGCCATGGCGAAACCCTGCAAGGCGGTGGCTTTCGTGGCCGCATCGACGATGCCTTGAGTGAGACCGGCTGGGCACAGTTGCATACGACGGTCGCCGGTGTGGGCGGCTGGCAGCGGGTCGTCAGTTCGCCGTTGCGCCGCTGCGCCGACTTCGCCATGCACCTGGCCGACCAGCGTGCCTTGCCGCTGGAGTTGGCGACCGATCTGCGCGAACTGGATTTCGGCGATTGGGAAGGGCGCACGGCGGCCGAACTGATGGATGGCCAGAGCGAGGCACTGGGGCGCTTCTGGGACGACCCATATGGCTTCACACCGCCAGGTGGCGAGCCGTTGCTGGCGTTCCAGGCGCGGGTGATCGAGGGTGTCCGGGCGCTGGCGCGGCAGTATGCCGGACAGCACCTGCTGCTGGTCACCCACGGTGGCGTGATGCGCCTGCTGCTGGCGCAGGCCCGTGGCCTGCCACGGCAGCACCTGTTGCAGGTTGAGGTCGGGCATGCCGGGCTGTTCGCGCTGGAAGTCAGCCTGGAGAACGACGAGTTGGTGCTGGAGGAACGATGCAGCCCCTGCTGATCGCACTGCAATTCCTGACCAGCCTGCCGGTACGCCTGCCCGGTATGCCCGCGCCCGAGCAGATGGGGCGTTCGCTGCTGTATTTTCCGCTGGTCGGTGTGTTGTTGGGCTCGCTGTTGTGGTTGGCCAGCCTGGCCCTGGCGGGTGCGCCGCTGCTATTGCAGGCAGCCCTGCTGTTGACCCTGTGGATCGGTCTGAGTGGCTTTTTGCACCTGGATGGCCTGGCCGACAGCGCCGATGCCTGGCTGGGCGGCTTCGGCGAACGCGAGCGCACCCTGGAGATCATGAAAGACCCGCGCAGCGGCCCGGTTGCCATCGTGGTGCTGTTGCTGGTGCTGTTGCTCAAGTTCGCCGCGCTCGCTGCCCTGCTGGAGCAGGGAGCGGGCCTGGCGCTGGTACTGGTGCTGCTGCTGGGGCGCAGCAGCCTGCTGGCGCTGTTCCTGACCACGCCCTATGTACGCCGTGGCGGCCTTGGCGAGGCCATGGCCGAACACCTGCCGCGCCGTGCTGCCTGTGTGGTGCTGGCATTGGTGGGGGTGGTCGTGTTGTTGGCGGGTTTCTGGCTGGCGTTGCTGGTGGCGCTGTTGGTATTTGCTGGCCTGAGGCGCCAGTTGTTGCAGCGGCTGGGCGGCACCACGGGGGATACCGCCGGTGCGCTGCTGGAGTTGCTTGAAGTGCTGGTGTTGGTGGTCGTGGCGCTCTGAGTCTGTAGCCATTGTGCGCAGGCCGGTGGCTCAGGCGAAAATCACTTCCACCCGTCCTTCTTTCCGTGAGCGGGGCGCTGTCTTGATCAGAATTTGCACATCGCGCCCCAGACGGGACAGGCAATCGATCATCTTGGCTTCGCTGATCCCCCTGAATTTCCCGCGTAGCATGTCGGAAACCTTGGGCTGTGGGAGTCCCAGTATTTCTGCCGCCTGTAGCTGGGTCAGGCGCCGCGATTTGATGATTTCGCCGATCTTCGTGGCCAGCCTTGCCTTGACCTGCATTTCACTGGCATTGGTTTGGCCAATATCGGCATAGGGATTGCCACTGCTTTCTTCGATATCCGTCATTTCTCTACTCCATTGGCATGCGTTGCTGCAGCGATCAGTCGTGCCTTGATCAGTTCGATGTCGTGCTGTGGCGTCTCGATTCCTTTGTTCGACTTTTTCTGGAAGCAATGGAGGGCATAGACCACCTTGGCGAATCTGACGGTGTAAACCGCCCGATAGGTATCGCCTGCGAAGTCTTCGACAACCTCCAGAACACCCGCGCCAGAAAACCCTTTAAGGGGTTTCGCTTGAGGGTGCTTGCTGCCTTCCTGAGCCAGATGCAGGGCGTAACCGAATACGTCTTGTACATCCTCGGGCATCTTTCCAAGCTCTTTTCTACTACTGCCTATCCAGTACAGCGTTTTCATCATGGGAGCGCTCCATGTTCCCCGCAGGCGTTGAATTTATATCTATATAGGTATAGAGACAAGGGGCGTGAACCGAAACGCGACTCTCGGCACTTCACTGCAATCGCTATACTGCCGCGCATTCCCACCGGAGTTGCCCATGCCCGTTTTTTCCGAACCCATGCTCGTCTGGTCGCTGGCGGGGCTTGTCCTGTTGCTGGCGGTTGGGCTTCTGTTCATGCAGCAACGGTTGTTGGCGCGTCGTGGCGAACTGCTGCTGGCGCGGGAGCGGCAGGCGCAGGCGGAGTTGGCGCAGCAGGTCGCGCGCGAGGAGTTGGAGAGTAGCCGCCTGGCCCTGGCCGATGGCAACGAGGTGAAGTCCGCGCAACAGGCCGAACTATCGGCACTGCGCCGGGAGAATGGCTGGCTGCAAGGGCAGGCGCAGGAGCAGCGTGAAGCGCTGTCCGACCTGCAGGGCGAGCGGGATGGCTTGCGCGAAGAGTTGCGTTCGCTGAGTGCGCAGTTCGCCGCCCAGGGCAGCGAACTGCGTGAGCAGAAGGCGGCGCACCAGCAACGCCTGGAGGATTTGCAGAATGCCCGTGACGAACTGCGGGCGCAGTTCGCCGAGCTGGCCGGACGTATTTTCGACGAGCGTGAGCAGCGCTTCGCGGACACCAGCAACGAGCGCCTCGGGCAGTTGCTGGAGCCGTTGAAGGAGCGGATACAGTCCTTCGAGAAGCGGGTCGAGGAGAGCTACCAGAGCGAGGCGCGCGAGCGTTTTTCCCTGGCCGGAGAAATCCAGCGCTTGCAGCAACTCAACCAGCGTCTGGGCGACGAGGCGACCAACCTGACTCGCGCACTCAAGGGGCAGAAGACCCAGGGCAACTGGGGTGAACTGGTGCTGGAGCGGGTGCTGGAGCAGGCCGGGCTGATGAAGGACCGCGAGTACCAGACCCAGGTCAGCTTCCGCAGCCCTTCCGGCGAGCGTTTCCAGCCGGACGTGCTGATCAGCCTGCCGGGCGAGCGGCAGGTGGTGGTGGATGCCAAGGTCAGCCTGAATGCCTACCAGGCCTTTATCCAGGCCGAGGACGATACCCAGCGCGCGGCAGCGCTCAAGCAGCATGTGCTGTCGCTGCGCAACCACCTCAAGGGGCTGTCGTTCAAGGATTACCAGCAGCTCGAGGGCCTGCAGAGCCTGGATTTCGTGCTGCTGTTCGTGCCCGTGGAGTCGGCGTTCGCCGCAGCCCTGCAAGCCGAGCCGACACTGGTGCAGGAGGCCTACGCCGGCAATATCGTCATCGTCAGCCCGACCACGCTGCTGGCGACGCTGCGGGTGATCGAGAACCTCTGGCGCCAGGAGCGGCAGAACCAGAATGCCCGCGAGATCGCCGAGAAGGCTGGCGCCCTGTACGACAAGTTCAGCGCCTTTATCCAGGACCTGGACGAAGTCGGTAATCGCTTGCAGCAACTGGACAAGGCCTACCAGGCCGCGCGCGGCAAGCTCGCCGAGGGCCGTGGCAATCTGGTGAACCGGGCCGAGCAACTGCGCCACTTGGGCGCCCGCGCCAGCAAGCGGTTACCGGGTGAGTGGCTGGAGCGAGGCGAATCGTGATCCACCGCTCCATACCGTAGGGTGCGGCTGCGCACCTGTCGCGGAAGTCGGTGCGCGTGGCGCACCCTGCGTTTGTCAGAGCGCCAGCAGCGTCACCGCGCCCGCCGCGAGGCCGGCGACGATCACTGGCAGGGTGCGCAGGGCCAGTGCGCGCCCGCCGATCAGGGCAATCAGTCCGGCCTTCACCAGGCTGTTGCTGAGGGTGGCGAGGAAGATCGCCTGCACCGCGACCTGATGGTCCAGTCCGGCCTGTGCACTGCGCGCCAGGGACAGGGTGATGGCATCGACATCGGCCAGGCCCGACAGCAGTGACACCAGGTAGACACCCGAGTCGCCCATCCAGTGGCGGCCCGCTTCGACCAGGAACAGGATGAACACCAGCAGGGCGGCGAAGCGCAGGGCGGGCACCAGTTCGAAGGGGTTCTTCAGCGGCGGCTCGCCGCCTTCTTCAGGCTCCTTGCCGGCCAGTCGGTAGAAGATCAGCGCCCCGAGGCCATAGACCAGAGTGGTGACCAGCAGCGGCGCCAGCAGAGGGGCCAGCAATGCCCGGTTGACCAGCCCGACCTCCAGCAGCACCCGTGGGAACATCACCGCCGAGGTGGCCAGCAGGCCACAGGCGAGCATGGCATGCAGACTGCGATTGCCACGCAGGCGCGAGAGGGTGACGGTCATCGCGGTGGAGGAGACGATGCTGCCGACCACGGCGGTGAACAGCAGGCCATGGCGGGTGCCGAGCAGCCGGATTGCCACATAGGCGGCGAAGCCGATGCCGGCGATCAGCACCACCAGCCACCAGACGACGTAAGGGTTGAACACGTCCCAGGGGCCGTAGCCCTGGTTGGGCAGGGCCGGCAGCAGCACCAGGGATATGAACAGCAGCTTCAGGGCGCCGATCAGTTCCTCTTCGTTGAGGCGCAGCAGCGCGCTGTGCATGGCGCGCTTGAGGCTCAGCAGCAGGGCCACGGCCACTGCGCCGGCGGCGGCCAGTGCGGGTTGTTCAGCCACCGCCAGGCTGCCGAGCAGGAAGGTGATCAGCAAGGCCACCTCGCTGGTCATGCCCAGCGACTGGCGTTGTATCAGGTCGCCGACATAGGAGGTCAGCACCAGTGCGGCGAAGCCGAGGAAGATCACCGCCCAGGCGACGATGCCGAATTGCTCCGCGAGCAGCATGGCGAAGCCGCCCAGCAGGCCGGTCAGGCCGAAGGTGCGTATGCCCGCAGCCAGGTGACTGTCGTTCTCGTTGCGCTCCTGCCAGCCGCGTTCGGCACCGATCAGCAGGCCGGCGGCCAGGGCACTGGCGAAGTTGATGAGGATTTGCAGGGCCTCGGGCATGGTCGATCCTTGTTGTCTGGCTGTACGCGGCGGCTGATGCCGCCTTTCTGGTTATTTCAGGGGCAGGTGGCGGCTCATCAGGGCGCGCAGGCCGGCCGGCTTGACCGGCTTGGGCAGGAAGTCCAGCCCTGCGGCATGCACCTGTGCGATCAGTTCCCGACGCCCGTCGGCACTGATGACCACGCCCGGTACGGGCTGGCCAATGCAGGTGCGCAGCCAGGCCATCAGGTTCGGCCCGGTGTCGCCGGCGTTCAGGTGGTAGTCCACCAGCACCAGTTGCGGCTGGATGCCCTGCGCCAGCAGTTGCTCGCATTCTTCGCGATTGCGCGCGGTCCAGACCTGGCAACCCCAGCGCGACAGCAGGCTCTGCATGCCGATGAGGATGCTGTCCTCGTTGTCGATGCACAGCACCTGGGCGCCGGTCAGCGGTGTCTGCCGGGCTTCGCTCGGGAGGCGTTGCTGTGTGGCTGGCATGAGCCCTTCGGCGATGGGCACGGTGACGCTGAACACGCTGCCCTTGCCGACCCAGGAATGCACTTCCAGCGGGTGTTCGAGGACGCGGCACAGCCCGTCGGCGATGGCCAGGCCGAGGCCGAGGCCTTTTTCCGCCCGCGTCTGGTGGCTGTCCAGGCGTTTGAATTCCTCGAAGATGACCAGCAGCTTGTCCTCGGGAATGCCCGGGCCACGGTCCCAGACTTCCAGGCGCAGGGTCTTGCCACGACGGCGCACGCCGAGCAGCACCTCGCCGTTGGCATAGCGGAAGGCGTTGGTCAGGAAGTTCTGCAGGACGCGCCGCAGCAGGCGTATGTCGCTGTCCACCCGCAGGTTGCTGCCGCGTACGCGGAAGCTGATGCCCTGCTCCTGGGCCAGCGCAGTGAATTCGGCGCCCAGGGTATTGAACAGGGATGCCAGCGCGAAGGGGTTGCGGTCCGGGGTGATCCGGCGGTTTTCCAGGCGCGAGATGTCCAGCAGGTCGGTGATCAGGTCTTCCGCCGAGCGCAGCGCGCTGTCCATGTGCCGGACCAGTTGCTGGGCTTCGGCAGGCAGTGCTTCCTGTTGGTGGGAAAGGGCCGCCGAGAACAGCCGGGCGGCGTTCAGCGGCTGCATCAGGTCGTGGCTGACCGCCGCCAGGAAACGCGTCTTGGACTGGTTGGCCGCTTCCGCCGTGCTCTTGGCTTCGATCAGTGCCTTGTTCAGTTGCGACAGTTCCTGGGTCCGTTCGCTGACACGCTGCTCCAGCCCCTCGTTGGCATCCTTGAGCGCCTGCTCGGTTTCGCGGAAGGCGGTGATGTCGCTGAAACTCATGACGAAGCCGCCGCCCGGCATGGGGTTGCCGATCAGTTCCACCGCTCGGCCATTGGGGAAGACCCGCTCGGAGGTGTGGGCGCGGCCCTGGCGCATCCAGTACAGGCGCTTGGCGACATGGGTGTCCGGGTCGCCGGGGCCGCACAGGCCGCGTTCGGCGTTGTAGCGGATGACGTCGGAGATCGGCCGGCCGATGTAGATCATGCCTTCGGGGTATTCGAACATTTCCAGGTAGCGGTGATTCCAGGCCACCAGGCGCAGGGACTGGTCGACCACGCTGATGCCCTGGGTGATGTTCTCGATCGCGCCTTGCAGCAGGGCTCGGTTGAACTGCAGCACCTCGGAGGCTTCGCCGACGATGCGCACCACGTCCTCGACCTGCATGTCGCGGCCTTCCAGGGCGGCCTTGACCACGGCGCGGGTCGAGGACGCCCCCAGCACCCCGGCCAGCAGCCGTTCGGTGTGGGCGATCCACTGGCCGTCGGCCTGCTGGCGTGGCGAGAATTCATGGCCATGGCGGCGGGCGAAGCGCTGGAAGCTCTGCTCGGCGCGTTCGGCGCCGACGAAGCGCGAGGCCAGCAGAAGCAGGTCTTCCACTTGCACCGCGAGCAGGCGGCGGTTGCTGTTGGGCGAAGTCAGTTCCTGGCCGATGAAGCGGCTGGCCTGCCAGTGCTCGGCGACGCGGGTCTGGCTGAGGATGGAGACCCAGAAGAACAGGGTGAAGTTACCGGTCAGGGACAGGATGACGCCCAGTGTCAGCGCACTGATCTCGAAGCCCAGCGGGTTGCTGTGCATCCAGACCAGGCCGGGGAACATCTCCAGCGGCCAGCCGAGCAGCGGCAGCACCAGGGTGTAGATCCAGATCAGCCCGCCAGCGGTCAGGCCGGCAAACACGCCACGGCGGTTGGCCTGCTTCCAGTACAGCGCGCCGACCATGGCCGGCGCGAGCTGGGTCAGTGCGGCGAAGGCGATCTGGCCGATGGTCGCCAGGCTGGCGGAGGAGCCGAGCAGGCGGTAGCTGACGTAGGCCAGCAGCAGAATGGCGATGATGCTGACCCGGCGTACCGACAGCATCCAGTGGCGGAAGGCTTCGAAGGGTTGTTCGGCCTCTTTGCGCCGCAGCAGCCAGGGCAGCAGCATGTCGTTGGAGACCATGGTCGACAATGCCACGCTGGCGACAATGACCATGCCGGTGGCCGCCGAGGCGCCGCCGATGAACGCCAGCATGGCCAGCGCCGGGTGCGCCTCGGCCAGCGGCAGGCTGATGACGAAGGTGTCCGGGCTGACGCCAGCGGGCAGCAGCATCTGCCCGGCCAGGGCGATAGGGATGACGAAGATCGCTGCCAGCACCAAGTAGAGTGGGAAGACCCAGCGCGCCAGGCGGAAGTCGCGCGGGTCGATGTTTTCTACCACCGCCACGTGGAACTGCCGGGGCAGGCAGACGATGGCCATCATCGCCACGGTGGTCTGTACCAGCATCGATGGCCAATTGACGGTCGACACCCAGTATTCGCTCAGCGCCGGGTTGGCGTAGGCCTGGTTGAACAGATCGCCGAAACCGTTGAACAGGCCAAAGGTGATGAAGGCGCCGACGGCAAGGAATGCCAGCAGCTTGACCAGCGACTCGAAGGCGATGGCCAGCACCATGCCTCGGTGGTGTTCGGTGACGTCCAGGTTGCGCGTGCCGAACAGGATGGTGAACAGCGCCAGGGCGATGGAGACGATCAGCGCGGTGTCGCTGGCGCCGTCCGGCATGGTGTCTGAGTTGTTGCCGATCAGCAGGTTGACGCCGAGCACGATGCCTTTGAGTTGCAGCGCGATGTAGGGCAACACGCCGACCAGGCAGATCAGTGTCACCACCACCGCGAGGGTCTGCGACTTGCCGTAGCGGGCGGCGATGAAGTCGGCGATCGAAGTGATGTTCTCCTGCTTGCTGATCAGGATCATCTTCTGGATCACCTGGGGTGCGAACAGCAGCAGCAGGATCGGTCCGAGGTAGATCGGCAGGAATGACCAGAGCTGCTCGGCGGCCTGGCCGACCGCGCCGAAGAAGGTCCAACTGGTGCAGTACACCGCGAGCGAGAGGCTGTAGATCCAGGCACGGATGCGTGGCGGCATGGGGGCCTGGTTGCGGTCGCCATAGAAGGCGATGGCGAACAGAATGGCCATGTAGATGAGGGCGACCAGAGCGATCAACCCACCGGACAGCGTCATGCGGACTCCAGGTGAATAGCCCCGACACCCGCTGGGGCGGTGGCTTGCAGTGTATGATCAGGGGGCGAGTTTCGCAGCAAACCCGACGCAAATGTGACGGTTGCGACCATGGTCGCATGGGCGCTTTCCAGGCCACCTGCGAGCCTCTGGGACGGCGCTCCGGGGCATTCTGTCACTTTTTTCGAAAGCGCCGCCGTTCATGGATCAGGAGATCAGGATGTTCATGCCCAGCCCGCTCGTCCTGCAGCGTGGTGCGTTACGCCTCGACCCGATGGTCGAAGCGGATATTCCCGTATTGGTCGCCCTGGCTGACCTCAATCGCGAGGCCCTGGCCTTTCTCGACGGTCCCTTGCGGCCCGACTGGTACCGCCAGGCCCTGGCCGCCCAGCGTGAGGGCCTGGCAGTGGTGTTCACCATTCGCCTGGCCGAACGGGTCATCGGTACGACACGCTTCGCCGACTTTATCCCCGTCCTGCCCGCCGCCGAGCTGGGTTGGACCTGGATCGACCAGGCAGAGCATGGCACGGGCCTGAATGCCTCGATCAAGTACCTGCTGCTGCGCCATGCCTTCGAACAGTGGAAGCTGGTACGCCTGCAATTGAAGACCGCCGCCAGCAACCTGCGCTCGCAGAAGGCGCTGGAGAAACTGGGCGCGGTGCATGAAGGGCGTTTGCGCAACCACCGGCGACTGGCCGACGGTCGTCTCGACGACACGATGCTCTACAGCATCACCGACCGTGAATGGCCGGAATTGCGTCGGCAACTGGAGGCGGGCAAGGCCTCGGCCTGAGGCCTGATCCATGGGGCGCATCGATTGTCGGATTCTTGTAGGGTGCGCCATGCGCACCTGAATAAGTGCCGTTGCTATCCTGGGTGCGCGCGGCGCACCCTACGCGCCACCGACATTTCAGGGGTGTCGTGACCCTGTATTGTCCTCTGGCCCTTCGTTCGTACAAGGAATCCCATGCGTCCTGCCTCGTCGTTCGCCCTGCTCGGCAAGAAACGCTTCCTGCCATTGTTCGTGACCCAGTTGCTGGGTGCCTTCAACGATAACCTGTTCAAACAGGCACTGGTGCTGGCGATCCTCTATCGCATCGGCTCGGCGGTGGATGCCAATGTGCTGGTCAATCTCAGCGCCCTGTTGTTCATCCTGCCGTTCTTCCTGTTCTCGGCGTTGGGCGGGCAGTTCGGTGAGCGTTTCGAGAAATCCCGGCTGATTAGTGCATTGAAGCTCTGGGAGGTGGCGATCATGGCGATCGGTGCCGTGGCGATGTGGTTCGGGCATCTGCCGATCCTGTTGCTGGTGCTGTTCTGCATGGGCACCCAGTCGGCGCTGTTCGGGCCGGTGAAGTATTCGATCCTGCCGCAGGTGCTGGGCGAGCGGGAGTTGATGGGCGGCAACGGCCTGGTGGAAATGGGCACGTTCCTGGCCATCCTGGGCGGTACGCTGGTGGCCGGGTTGCTGATGTCCAGCGAGAGCTATGCGCTGCTGGTGGCATGCTCGGTGCTGGCGGTGGCCCTGGCCGGTTATTTCTCCAGCCGGCAGATTCCCGTGGCGCCCGCACCGCTGCCGGAGCTGCAACTGGACTGGCATATCCTGCGCCAGACCCGGCAAATCCTGCGCCTGGGTTTCAGCCAGCATCGCTCGGTGTCGCGGGCGATGATCGGCAACTCCTGGTTCTGGTTCCTCGGGGCGACCTACCTGACGCAGATCCCGGCCTTTGCCAAGACGGTGCTCAACGGCGACGAAACGGCCGTGACGCTGATCCTCACGGTGTTCTCGGTCGGCATTGCGCTGGGCTCGATGCTCTGTGCCCGGCTGTCGGCGCGCAAGGTGGAGATGGGATTGGTACCGCTGGGCGTGCTGGGACTGAGCCTGTTTGGCGGTCTGCTCTGGTGGCATGCCAGTGCCTTCAGCGCGGCCTCCGAGGTGTTGGGCGCCTGGGCGGTGCTGGCCGAGCCCGGTGCGCTCTGGATCCTGCTGGATATTCTCGGCCTGGGGCTGTTCGGCGGTATCTACATCGTGCCGCTGTATGCACTGATCCAGTCACGCAGCCCTGAGTACCAGCGCGCGCGGGTAGTGGCGGCGAACAATATTCTCAATGCGCTGTTCATGGTGTGCTCGGCGATCCTGGCGATCCTGCTGCTGGCGGTGGTCGGGTTGTCCATTGCGCAACTGTTCCTGGTGGTGTCGTTGCTCAACCTGCTGCTGGCGTTCTACCTGTTTCGCGCGGTGCCGGAGTTCCTCCTGCGCTTTGGCGCCTGGCTGCTCGGACGGGCACGGCATCAGGTGTCGGAAGAGGGCGCCGGGCACGTTCCAGAGCAGGGCGCTGCGCTGCTGCTGGCGCAGGATGGGCGCTGGTTCGATGTGCTGCTGATTGGCGGCACGTTGCGGCGCCCCGTGCATTTCTTCATGCCGGATGGCGGTGTGCGTGGTGCCTGGCTGCTGCGCTTGTGCGGGGTCACGCGGCTGGAGGGAGAAGACGTCCTGTCGGCACCGCTGGCCCGGCTGGCGGCGGGGGAGCTGGTCTGTGTTCTCGGTGCGGATGCCCTGCTCGATCCGGCCCGCCTGCAACGCCATTCGCTGTTGCGGCTGGAGCTGCGCCAGGCCGGGCCACGTTCATGGCTGATGGCGCTGTCAGTGACTGAGCTTCAAACCGATCAGGCCACAGAGAATCAGCGCGACGCTGAGCAAGCGGACCAACGCCATGGACTCACCGAACAGGATGATGCCGGCGATGACCGTGCCGATGGCGCCAATGCCGGTCCAGATGGCGTAGGCCGTCCCCAGCGGTAGGTCTTTCATGGCCAGGCCGAGCAGGGCCAGGCTGATGGCCATCGCCAGCACGGTCAGCAGGGTCGGTAGCGGTCGGGAAAAACCGTCGGTGTATTTCAGCCCGACGGCCCAGCCAACCTCGAACAGGCCGGCGAAGAAGAGAATGATCCAGGACATGGGTGGCTCCGGAAACGGTTGGACGATGGGGCCGTCCCCGGATGGAAAGCGCACTGGATAGCGCGGCGGGGTCGTCCCCACTGGCCGGCATGATAGCCGGCCCGGGGACGGAAGGCATTAGATGCCCTGCGGGATTTCCTCGCCGCCCAGCGCTTCGAACAGCGACGGCAGGAACTGCACGAGTGTCAGCATCATCAGGGTGAAGCTGGCATCCAGTTGGCTCAGGGCGTCCTCGCCGCCATCCTGTTCGGCTTGCTCCTGCAGCAGGTCTTCGAAGCGCAGGCGCTTGATCACCAGTTTGTCGTCGAGGATGAAGGACAGTTTGTCCTGCCAGGCCAGGGACAGTTGCGTCACCTGCTTGCCGGCATCCAGATGCTGCTGGATTTCGTCGCTGGTCAGGTCCTGGCGCTTGCAGCGCACCACGCCACCGTCTTCGTGGGTGTCGCGCAGCTCGCATTCATCCAGTACATAGAAGTCGGTGGCGGCCTCCTGGGTCTTGACCCATTGGGTGAGGGTGGCGCTGGGGGCGATCTTCACGCTCAACGGACGCACCGGCAGCGAGCCGATGGCCTCGCGCAAGGTGGACAGCAGGTCCTCGGCCTTCTTGGCGCTGGAGGCGTCGACCAGGATCAGGCCCTGTTCCGGCGCGATGGCGGCAAAGGTGCCGGACTTGCGGATGAAGGCGCGTGGCAGGAAGGTCTGCACGATATCGTCCTTCAGTTGGTCGCGCTCCTTCTTGTAGACCTTGCGCATCTGCTCGGCCTCGATCTCGTCGACCTTTTCCTTCAAGGCATCACGCACCACGCTGCCGGGCAGGATGCGTTCTTCCTTGCGCGTCGACACCAGCAGGAAGCCGTTGCTGAGGTGCACCAACGGCGCATCGGCGCCCTTGCCGAAGGGCGCGACGAAACCGTAGGTGCTCAGTTCCTGGCTGGCGCAGGGGCGGGCGGGTTTGCTGGCCAATGCGGTCTCAAGTGTCTCTGCGTCGAGGGGGATATCCTGCGTGAGACGATAAACGAGCAAATTGCGAAACCACATGGGATCTGGAACTCCGGTAAAGACGAAGCCGCCATTATTCCCCCGTGGGAGTGTCAGGCCAACCCCGCCCGATGAAGAGTGGAGAATCGCCTGGGCTGAATGCCAGGGTTTCTAAGTCTTTGGATCGTTTGGAAATTTTTTTTGAAAAAGAGCTTGCCAAGGTCCAAATGGCTCTCTAGAATGCGCCCCACTTCGAAGGCAAAGGGTGATTAGCTCAGCCGGGAGAGCATCTGCCTTACAAGCAGAGGGTCGGCGGTTCGATCCCGTCATCACCCACCATCGAGGTAACGCGCAGCGGTAGTTCAGTCGGTTAGAATACCGGCCTGTCACGCCGGGGGTCGCGGGTTCGAGTCCCGTCCGCTGCGCCATATAGCTTCAAGAGGTCACTGAACGCCTCTTGAATACGACGAAAGCGGCCATTGGCCGCTTTTTTCGTTTCTGCGTTTCGACATTATCCCTTCGTATCGATACATGCCTACTCCGGGGCAGGTAGCAGCCTTCATTCATGCCTGCTAAGCTCGACCGCTCGTTTTTGCTTCACTCCCATACAGCGTAAAAAGGAAACAGCATGAGACATCAGCGTTTGGCGCCTGCGATCGCCCTGGTTGGCCTGGTCCTGGCGGGCTGTGACTCGGAAACCAGCGTCAAGCTGGACACTCCGGCACAAAAAGCGTCCTACGGCATCGGTCTGAACATGGGCAAGAGCCTGGTGCAGGAAGGCATGGATGATCTCGACTCCAAGGCTGTGGCGCTGGGTATCGAAGATGCCGTGAGCAAGCAGGAGCAGAAAGTCAGCGATGAAGATCTGATGACTGCCTTCACCGCCCTGCAGGAGCGCGCCGAGGAGCGTCTCAACAAGCTGAACGAAGAAGCGCTGGCTTCCGGCAAGAAATTCCTTGAAGACAACGCCAAGCGTGACGGCGTCAAGGTGACCGAGTCCGGCCTGCAATATGAAGTGGTCAAGCAGGCCGAAGGTGCGCAGCCGAAAGCCGACGATATCGTGACCGTGCACTATGAAGGCAGTCTGGCCGATGGCACCGTGTTCGACAGCTCGATCAAGCGTGGTGAGCCGATCGACCTGCCGGTGGGCGGCGTTATCCCGGGTTGGGTCGAAGGCCTGCAACTGATGCATGTCGGCGAGAAGTTCAAGCTCTACATCCCCAGCGAGCTGGCTTATGGCGAGCAGAGCCCGAGCCCGTTGATTCCTGCCAACTCGGTGCTGGTGTTCGACCTGGAACTGCTGGGCATCAAGGATCAGCCGAAGGCTGATGCAGAACCGGCTGCACCCGTTGCGAAGTGATCGGTACGCTGATGTGAAGGTGTGCTGAATGAGCGGCGTCTCGAGAGAATCGAGGCGCCGTTTTGCGTTTAGAGGGGGTCGATGCCGATGTTCTGGCTGTCCAGCAGATTAGTGCGGATGTGCTGGATCAGGTAGCGGGCGGCTTGTGTGATGCCGCGCGCGGCGGGCGTCAGGGCGTAGAGTGTCAGTGGTTGCGGCTGTTCCTGGGGGCAGGCCAGTGCCAGGGTGCCGGCTTCGAGGTCTGCCTGGCAGCAGCACAGGGGCAGTCGTGCGAGGCCAAGGCCGGCTTTGGCGGCCTTGCGCAGCAGGTGCAGGTTCTGGGTGGTGAAGGCGGGTTCCTGCAGGCGACGCTCTTTGCTCTGCTGTCCCCAGGGGCGCTGGTTGCCATGCAGGGCGAGCAGTGCCTTGCCGGGTACGGCCTCCAGTGTCTTGGGGTGTTGCAGGCTTTCGAGCAGCGAGGGTGTGCCGACGATCACGGTGGTCAGGCTCGCCAGCTTGCGGGCAACGATGTCGCTGCTGTTTTCTGGTGCGTCCTCCAGGCTGAGCGAGAGGTCCAGGCGCTGCGAGGCCAGCTCGACCTGGGCATCCTGTGGCAGCAGGGAAAAGCTGACGCGAGGGTAGAGCAATTGGTAGCTGTGCAGTTGTTGCAGGAGCCAGTCGCTCAGTACGTCGGGCGCCGACAGGCGCAGCAGGCCGCTGGGGGAGCCGTTGGCCTGCTGGGCGCAGGTCTCGACAGCTTCCGCTGCTGCGAGCATTTCCAGGGCGTGGCGGTAGACCTGCTCACCCAGGCTGGTCATGCTGAAGGACCGTGTATTGCGGTTGAGCAACTGCAACTCAAGACGTTTTTCAAGCTGTATGATGCGTCGGCTCAGGCTGGATTTGGCGATGCCGGTCTGTTCGGCGGCGGCGGAAAAGCTGCCGGCTTCGACGACGCGGATGAACCAGTACAGCTCGCCCAGCAGGTTGGCCTGTGTCGTGGCCTGTGTTTGCTGCCTCTGGGATACGGCGTTGTCGTGATCTGGACTGTTCATTGTGCTTTCACTGTTCTGAGTCGGATCCATCTTATGCGCCGTTTCGTCGTGTGCCTTTTGAGCGAGCGGATGACAGCTTTGCCAAAAGGGATTTTCGGGGAATTCAAGCGGGATTTCGCAGGCTTTGACCCTGATGGCTTGGATTCGCTCGATGGCGTTGTGCCATTTCTGCCGCTTGGCTAATGGGGATCATCCATAACATGCATGGTAGCCACAGTTTTCTCTCCGCTTCTCCGCATATCCTGGTGATCGATGATTCGCCTGAGGATATCCGTTCGTTGCTGTTGTTGCTGCGTCAGCAGTCGTGGCGCCTGTCCGTCGCCAGTGACGCGCGGCAGGGTTACCAGCGTGCACAGGCCCTGCGCCCGGACCTGATCCTGCTCGATGTGCGCATGCCGGGCATGGATGGTTTCACCCTCTGCCGCTTGTTGCGTGAGGCGCCAGTCACCCAGTTGCTGCCGATCATCTTCCTGACGTCCTCGGGGGCGCTGGATGAGCGTCTGGAGGGGCTGACCCTGGGGGGCGTGGACTACGTGCTCAAGTCCTGTGCGCCCGAGGAAGTCCTGGCGCGGATACGCATACACCTGCAGCTTGCACAGCGCGGCAATGCTGCGCTGGTGCCGGCGCAGGCCGAGTCCGTATCCACGGACCAAGTGGTCCTGCGGGCGGCCATGCGGTTGATTGGGCAGAGCCTCGATAGCATGCCGTCGCTGGCCGAGATCGCCCGCAAGGTGGGGACGCATGACAAGCGCCTGTCGGCCATCTTTCGCGAACAGCTGGGTATGACGGTGTTTGCCTATGTCCGCGAGGAGCGCTTGCGCCGTGGACAGGAGTTGCTGGCCGATAGCGAGATGAGTGTGCAGGACATTTCCGAGCTGATCGGTTTTCGTAGCGCCTGCAATTTTTCCACGGCCTTTCGGGAGCGTCTTGGCGTGACCCCCAGCCAGTTCCGTGGCCAGTTGCAAGGCATGGAGCAGTGATTCTTGCACGCCTGTGGTGGCCACCGGCGTGTCTGTTTTTCTACAACTATAAGAATGTTCCCGGTATGACTCGTCGCCGGAAGCTGCCGAGTGCCGGTCGTGGATTTTCGGCCTGAGATAACCCTGGGGAGGGCTGGATTGTGCGCGGAAGAATGGTGCCCTGTGTGCTGGCCTGTCTGGTTGCCGTCGAAGGGTGGGGGCAGGAGGCCACGCTGTCTCTGGAGCCGGTCAATGTTTCTGCCCGTCACCGGGCGGAAGCGAGTGAGGACGTGCCCGTATCGATGACGGTGCTCGATGGCGAGCAGCTCGAGCAGGCAGGGCTGTATGGGCTGCGGGAGATCCAGCAGAAGGCGCCGGGTCTGGTCGTTTCCGGCCATGGTCCGCGTCATGCTGGTTATGGGCTGCGCGGGTTCGGTGCCACGGCGTTTAACGACGGGCTGGACAGCAGCGTCGGGATATTCGTCGACGGGGTCTACCTGGGGCGCCAGGGGATGGCCTTCTCCGACCTCCTCGATGTCGAGCGCATCGAGGTGCTCCGTGGGCCGCAGGGCACCCTGTTCGGCAAGAACTCCAGCGCCGGAGCCCTCAATATCACGACGCGCCAACCGACCTTCCATGACGAGGTGGAGGCCGAGGCCAGCTTCGGTTCGTACGGCGAGCGGCGCTACCGGGCGACCCTGTCGGGCGCCTTGTTCGACGACGTGCTGGCGGGGCGTTTCAGTTTCGTCGACAGGACGCGTGACGGTACGGTCGATAACCGCAATAACGGCAGTTCGATCAACACCATCGACAGCCAGGCCATGCGCGGGCAATTGCTATGGACTCCCAACGAGTACCTGAGCGCCCGGCTGATCGCCGAAGTGGGGCGTGATGACAGTGTCAGTGCTGTGCTGGCCAGTCACTACAGTGAGCAGAGCGATGCCCGTGCTGTCGCCATGGGCTATCAAATGCCAACCGCGGCACCTTTTGAGCGTAACGCCTGGGACAACCAGCCACTCAAGGCCAGGAGCGACCAGAATGCTCTCTCTCTGCAACTGGATTGGCAGATTGCGGATTACCTCGGGCTGACCAGTATCACGGCTTACCGGGACTGGGCCTTGCGCGATGCCCGTGATGCCGATGGCATGGACTTGTCGATCGCCTATCTGGACACGGCTCTGGATCAGCGCCAGTTCAGCCAGGAACTGCGCTTGTCCGGGGCGCTCGGGAGCAATCTGGACTATGTCGCCGGCCTTTATTACCTGCAGCAGACACTCGAGCGTGAGCATGTCGTCGAGTTCGGGGAGGATGCCGGTGCCTGGTTCGTTGCCGATCAACTGGACGAACTGCGTAATCAACTGGGCTTGAACCTGACCCATCCCAGGCAGATTCCTTCGTTCCTGCTCGGTGGCACTCGGCAGACCCTGTCGGGTGAGCAGAAAAGCGACAGCCGAGCAGTGTTCAGTCATGTCACCTGGCGTCCACGGGAGCGTCTGGAGTTGACTGCGGGCTTGCGCTACACCTATGAGCGCAAGCGGGGCTGGGTGGCGCGGGAGGCTTCGGGCGAGGTGCCCTTGAGTAGTTTGCCGCCGACTTTGCAGGCAGGCGGCGAGCTGCTGCGACAGTTAGCACTGGGAGA
Organism: Pseudomonas sp. ABC1; assembly: GCF_013395055.1. Lineage (NCBI taxonomy): Bacteria > Pseudomonadati > Pseudomonadota > Gammaproteobacteria > Pseudomonadales > Pseudomonadaceae > Pseudomonas > Pseudomonas sp. ABC1. The sequence continues at coordinate 1,285,228 of NZ_CP058349.1, read as the reverse complement.
TTATTACTACCGGCGCGATAGCGTAGGGGAGGGCGATATCTCTTCCTTGCTCGGTGCCAGCTACCGCTTCAACGATCAGGTGCTGGGTTATGCCAACTGGTCGCGCGGGCACAAGGCTGGAGGGATCAATTTCGATGTCGTCGGGCCTCAGACCCGTGCGACTTTCGATGCCGAGCAGGCCACGTCGGTTGAGGTTGGGCTCAAGACGCGCTTCTGGCAGCAGCGGGCCAGCCTGGACCTGGCGCTCTACCAGACCGATGTGGACGATTACCAGGCGCTGACCCTGAGCCAGCCCGAGCATGTCTGGCAACCGCCGCTGCGCAACAACCTGCTGAACGTCGGCAAGGCCCGTTTGCGTGGTGTGGAGCTGGACTCCCAGTGGAGGTTGCATTCACGCCTGGACATGCGCCTGGGGGTGGCCTGGAGCGATGCGCGTTATCGCAGCTTCGACAATGCCCCTTGCGGGCCGGGGACGGCGCCGTCGCTGTGCGATTACTCAGGCAAGCGCCTCTACAACGCGCCGGAATGGAATGCCACGGCCGGCCTGGACTACCGTCACCCCCTCGGGCTCGGGCTGGAGGGATTCGCCGGTCTGGATCAGAGCCTGCGCAGTGGTTATTACGGCACGCTCGAGGGCGGCAAGGGCAGTTGGCAGCCCGGTTATGGCCTGACCAATCTGCGCATGGGGCTCCGCGCTTCCGATCATGGCTGGGAGGTCGAGTTCTGGGTGCGCAACCTGTTCGACAGGGACTACGTCACGGCGGTGTATGCCACGCTCGGGCTCGGTGACTATGCCGTCACGCCGGGTGATCCGCGGACGTTGGGCATGACGATGCGTGTTCGCCTGTAGAGGTGGTCTTGTCCCTTGTGGCAAAGCCCAATGGCGTGCCGAAAGGTACGTATTGAGGGGCTTCCCGGCTTTTTGTGGAGGGAGCCTTGCTTTGCCTGAGCGTATGAGCGGCCTTCTTTTGGCTAACGCAGGGTTCGAAAATCAAGCCTTATGATGTGCCGCGCCTCTCCCTATATTGTCTGGCGACAGGCCCTCTTTTCGCGAGCGCGGAGGTGGCGATGTCCTGTAGGACCCCTCTTGGGAGGGACTGGTTCCAAGCGTGTGGATGAGCGGATGGTGCTGCCGTCTTGCGCACGCCAGGTTTGGGTGACCTTTGGGTAAGTATGTGAGTGGGTTTTGTTCTCAATTTTTATCGGTTGAGAGACCCCATCCTTATTT